>NZ_CP043178.1:3600000-3900000 GCF_014217545.1 Pseudarthrobacter sp. NBSH8 | reverse complement strand
CCGGACAGGTGCACAAAGGCGCCCACATCCTGGGTAGCTTCGATGAGGTCGACGGCGGTGACCAGCGGGAGCCCGGTGACCTCGGCCAGGTGCCGGCAGGCGGCCTCGGTGTAACCGGCAGGGGCGTTCAGTCCGGTGCCGATTGCTGTGGCGCCGAGGTTGATTTCGTGGATGAGCAGTTCCGCCTCGGCCAGGCGCAGCCGATCCTCGCCGATGGTGATGGCATAGGTGCCGAACTCCTGGCCCAGCGTCATGGGGACGGCGTCCTGCAGTTGCGTGCGGCCCATCTTCACCACGGTACGGAATTCGAGTGCCTTGGCGGCGAAAGCCTCTTCGAGTTCGGCCAGTGCGTCCAGCAGTTCCCGGCCGGCGAAGATGGTGCCCAGTTTCACGGCGGTGGGGTAGACGTCGTTGGTGGACTGGCTGAGGTTTACATGGTCGTTGGGGTGCAGGCGGGCGTAGTCGCCTTTGGGGTGGCCGAGGATTTCGAGGGCGCGGTTCGCGATGACCTCGTTCGTGTTCATGTTCGACGACGTCCCGGCACCGCCCTGGATGACGTCCACCACAAACTGGTCGCTGAGCCGGCCGTTCATCACGTCAGCGCACGCCTGCTCGATCGCCTGGCCGCGTTCGGCGTCCAGCAGTCCCAGTTCGCGGTTGGTGCGGGCGGCGGCAAGCTTCACGGCGGCAAGTCCCCGCACCAGGTGCATGTTGGAGGACAGCGGTTGTCCGGTGATGGGGAAGTTTTCCACGGCGCGGAGTGTGTGGACGCCCCAGTACGCGTCGAACGGGACGTCCCGGTCACCTAGGAGGTCGTGTTCGGACCGGCTTTCCGGGACGGTGCCCACGGTGCTCAGGCTGGTGGTTAGGTTGGTCATGGAGGTCCTCACATGGCTTCGTGGACGGGCGTGGACAGGAAGTCCGTGGGCTGCAGCAGGCCCACCTTGTGGCCGCCACCCAGGACAGGGGCAGTGCCGATGCCGGCGAGCGGTGCGGTGTCCACGCCGAGGGATTCAAGCACGTGGACGGTGGCCGGCATCCGGGCGCGGTCGCCGCCGTCGGAAATCTTCACGGCAACTGCGCGGCCATCCGGCAGGCCTACCAGCTGCACACCTTCAAAGCCGTCCTTCGCCACCGCCCCCGGGAGTAGGCGCATCAGCTCTGTGACGTCCCGGCGCTCGCCCGCCACCATGTCAGGGTGTTGCCGCATGGCGAGTCCGACGGCGGCTTCCGCAAGCAGCGGGGCGGTGCCGCTGTTTTCGGAGGTGCTGGCTGCGGCAGCCGCTGCGGCGGCCGCGATGGTGCCGAAAGCGCGGGCCATGCCGCGGAGGGTGAGCGCGAAAAGCGGCGTCCCACAGCCGTCCGTGCTGCGGGACAAGGGTGTCTCGCCGGTCAGTTCGGTGACGGTGGCAGCGATCAGCTGCTGCAGCGGGTGGGCCGGGTTGAGATAACCCTTGACCGGCCAGCCGTTGATGACGCACGTGGCGGCCATCGCAGCGTGCTTGCCGGAGCAGTTCTGGGTCAGGCGCGTGGCGAGGAATCCGTTGCGCAGCCAGTCCTCGCGCTCGCTGGCGCCATAGGGCAGGTCAGTGCTGTTCTCGAGGTCGCCTACGGCAAGCCCGTGCATGGCGAGAACCCGCTGGGTGCCGCCGCGGTGTTTGGCTCCGCCGGAGTGGCTCGCCGCGGTCAGGGCCAGGAGGTCGGCCGGGAGCTCCAGGCCCGCACGGACCATGGCCACCGCCTGCAGCGGCTTGAGCGCGGAGCGCGGGTAGAACGGGGCCAGGGGGTCGCCTGCCGCCGCCAGGATCGAGCCGTCAGGTGCGGTGGCGATGGCCGAGCCGTAGTGGACGCTTTCCACCAGTCCGTCACGGGTGGCCACCACCAGCGGGGCGTGTTGCGGGAGCTGTGCAGCAGTGTGGGCGTCAGAAAGCGCAGGGGAGAGCATGGGTTCCTTGGCGGGTTACTTGGGCGGAGCTACTTGTTCAGGATGGAATTGAGCGCGGCACCCACGGCGTGCAGGTGCTCTGCCATGGCTTGGCTGGCGCCGTCCGCGGAGCCTGCCTCGATGGCTGCCAGTATCTTTTCGTGTTCGGCATCTGAGGCGTGTTGCCGGTCGGCCACCATGTTGAGCGTTTCGGACTGGTGGGCCAAAGCTCCGCGGATCTCTCCGACGACGCTGGCGAACACCCTGTTGCCGCTGGCTCGAGCGATGAGGGCATGGAAACTGGAGTCCAGGGCAACCCAGGATTCAGGGTCCGTTTCCGTGCTCATGGCTGCGACGATGTGGCGGAGCGTCTCCAGTTCTTCACCGGTCCGGCGCTGGGCGGCGAGGCCGGCCGCGGGGACTTCGATATGGGGGCGCGCCTCGGTGAGGTCACGGGCGGAGTACTGTCCGAGCGTGAGGTCGCTGGCGACCTTGTCGGCCACCACGAAGGTGCCTTTGCCTGTCTTTGTCACGGTGAGCCCCAGGGCAGTACAGGACCGGAGGGCTTCCCGGATCACCGAACGGCTGACCCCGTACTGCTGCGCGAGGGACGCTTCGGAGCTAAGCTTCCCGCCCACGGCTGCATTGCCGGACTCGATGTCGGAGCGGATGGCGTTAAAGACCGCCTCGGCAGCGCTGAGCCGGGCGAGCGGCTGGGCTCCGGCGAGCGATGCGCTGGCCGGAGGTGCAGGCTGTCCTGCTGTCGGGCTGTCTGACAGGTTCACACTCATAATATGGCACGGGTCACACTGGGTGTCAATTCCTGCCGGGTCGGACAAAACGCGGCAGGCCCCGAAGCTCTGTAGGGAGTTTCGGGGCCCGCCGGGCATTCCGGTGTAGGTGCATTCAGTTCGTGCCCGCGCCTGAACTCAGCTGCCCGGCCGCGGATTCAGCCGCGGGGCGCTGAGGTGTCTTCGAGCTCCACCCCGAGCTTATGGAGGTTTCCGCTCTTGCGTTCCGCGAGGTATGCCTTCATCTCGCGCTTGATCACCGGCAGCAGCATGTATACGCCAAGCAGGTTGATGAACGCGCAGATGAACAGGGCGGCATCGGCGAAGTTCAGCACCTGGGTGAAGGTCAGTACAGTGCCAACGACGGTGAAGAACAGGAAGACGCACTTATAGATGACTTCTGAGGCCTTGCTGCGCCCGAAGAGGTACTCCCAGGCTTTCAACCCGTAGTAAGACCAGGTGATGAGCGTGGAAAACGCGAACAAGGACACTGCGACGGCCAGGACCAGCGGGAACCAGGGGAGGACCGTGGCGAACGCATCGGAGGTGAGGATGACGCCGTCGGGCGCGCCGTCCCCGGCCTGTACCTGATCAATGCCTGCCTGGAGGCTCGGTGCTCCGGCAATGACAATGGCCAGGGCGGTCATGGTGCAGATGATGACGGTGTCCACCAGGGGCTCGAACATCGCAACGAACCCTTCGCTCACAGGACGGCGCGTCTTGACGGTGGAGTGGGCGATCGCCGCCGATCCCAGGCCGGCTTCATTGGAGAATGCCGCGCGCTGGAAGCCGACGATCATGACACCCACCAGGCCGCCTGCCATTCCGGAGGGGTTGAAGGCGCCCGTTATGATGGCGCCGAAGGCCGCCGGAACCTGGCCCAAATTAACGAAGATGACGAACAGGCAGGCCAGTACGTAGATAAATGCCATGGCCGGAACCAGCTTGCTGGTAGTGGCCCCGATGGACTTCATGCCACCCAGGATCACCGCGGCAACGAGGGATGCGAGGATGACTCCGAAGATTAGGGCAGCTCCGGCACCCCCAAGGAAGCCTTCATCGCCACCGGTGACGTTTCGCATCTGGGCGAACGTCTGGTTGGCCTGGAACATGTTTCCGCCGGCGATGCCGAAGATCAGGATGGAGACCGCAAAAATTCCGGTGAGGATCTTCCCGGGAACGGTGCCAAACTTCTGGAAAGCGACGGGGAGGTATTTGAACGGGCCGCCCGTGACGGTGCCGTCTTCATGCACTTGGCGGTACTTGACGCCGAGGGTGCACTCCGCGAATTTCGTTGCCATGCCCAGCAGGCCGGCCAGGATCATCCAGAACGTAGCGCCGGGACCGCCGAGCGCCATGGCCGCACCCACTCCGGCAATGTTTCCGAGGCCCACGGTCCCGGAGAGTGCAGAGGTAAGAGCCTGGAAATGGGGCACCTCTCCGGGATCGTGCTTGGCCGAATAGCGGCCGCGGACCACTTCGTAGGAGACTTTCAGGCCGCGGAACTGGACGAGCCCTAAGTAGATGCTGATGATGATGCCGGCGGCGATTAGCCACGCCACCACGGCCGGAAAGCTGATCTCACCAATGGTGATCGGGAAGAAGACGATGGTGGAAAAAACCTCAGCCGCCGGGCGGAACACTGCATCTGTGGTTTCTTCAATGGAGGCCAGCCAGCCGGCCTCATCGGTAACGGTCATGGGCGCTGCTTGCATTAATTCAAGACTTCCTGGTTGGGGCTGGATTCTTGCCCGTTTCCCCTTGCGGCAGTTCTGCTGCCTAAGTCCCCGTGGGTTTGAGCAACAACTTGTGCGAACCAATCTATGTTAAGTACGTCACATTCCCGAATTCGGGCCCGCTCTCGAGCCTGCGCATAAGCTCCTCCCGCCCAACTCCCCGAACCGGGCGGTACGATCGTGCCGGTGGATGCCTGTTCAGGGAGGCGAAGACGAAGTAAGCTGCAGTTCCGGGAAGAGAACGGCACGATCGTACCTATAGGAGCGCCATGACTGAATCGATCACCGACCGATTGGCCAGGGAAGTCCGGGCCCGGCGCGCTGCTCTGGGCCTTTCCCAGCAGGACCTCTCGGCACTGGCCGGTGTCTCGGAACGCTTCGTCAGGTTTGTTGAGCAGGGCAAGCCAAGCATCCAGCTCAATTCCCTGCTGGCCGTACTGGACACGCTGGGCCTGGAGCTCCGGATTACCACCAGAACCGGTAAATCCGCCGGCGCGTTGGCAGGCCACGCCAGCGGCCAGGAAACACAACGATGACGCACCGTATCGCCGACATCTACAAGGCAGGCGCCCTGTCCGCGCGGCTTGAAAGGCACGACGGCGGCACCCGGTTCAGCTACCTTCCGGCCTACCTCGCATCCGGGGGACCCGCCGTCGCCAGTTCCCTGCCGCTCACCGGGGCACCCGTCGATTCAGCGGCGGGGGCGGCGCCCCCCTATTTCACCGGCCTCCTGCCGGAAGGCCGACGGCTCAACGCACTGCGGCGGTCCATCAAGACCAGCGCCGACGACGACCTGTCCCTGCTGATCGCCGCCGGCGGGAACCCGGTGGGCGACGTCCAGATCGTAGGCCACGGCGAGGTGCTGGATCCAGACGAGCACGCTGTCCAGCTGGATCCCAAACTGCCGGTTGACTTCGACAAGTTGCTCGGCGACCCGGACCTGATCGACCCCGTGGCGCTGGCCGGGGTGCAGGACAAGTTGTCTGCCGGCATGATCTCGCTCCCTGTGGCAAGCGCCGGCAGGCGGTTCATCCTTAAACTCAACGCCCCCGAATTCCCGCATGTAGTGGAGAACGAGCTGGTGATGTTCCGCTACGCGACCAGGCTGCGGATTCCGCTGAGCAGGGTCCGGCTGATCCGGGACATCGCGGGCAGGCCCGGGCTTCTGGTGGAACGATTCGACAGGGTGCCCGTCTCCGGTGGCGGCCCCGACGACGTCCGGCGGCTGGCGGTGGAGGACGGGGCCCAGGTCCTGAAGCTTTACCCGGCGGACAAGTACAACGTGGCTTATGCGCAGGTTTGCCATGCACTCGCCGACTACTGCTCGGCGCCTCTCCCGGCACTCCGGAACCTCGCCATCCAGGGGGCGTTTGCCTGGCTGAGCGGCAACGGGGACCTGCACGCCAAGAACGTTTCCATGGTCCAGCAGCCGCACGGGGAGTGGACCATCGCACCGGTCTACGACATTCCCTCCACGGTGGTCTACGGGGACAAGACCCTTGCGCTGACCCTGAACGGGAAGCGGAGCGGGATCTCCCGACGCCACTTTCTGGGCTGGGCCACGGACTTGGGACTCACAGACCGCACGGCTGCCCAGGTGCTGGAGCTCGCCTTGAAAGCGTCAGGGCCGTTGATCACCGATCTGGAGTCCGGCACAGCGTTCGCGAGGCTCGGTGGGCCGGAGTGGAACGACGGCGGCGGCCCACCGTTCCCTGACATGGTCACCAGGGCGTGGGTGAAGGAGCTCAAGCACCGCAGGCGCTTACTGGAAGGCTGAGGCACCGCGGTGACTGCCGCCGTCGTACGTGGCTAAAGGTGCTGGATGCCCGCCCGCTGCATGGCGTCCTTGTAGACGTCGACGCTCTTCGCGAGGAGATCATCCTGTTTTGCTTCGGATACAGCAAAGGCCCGCCCGCCGAGCGCGCTGGCCTTGTAGATCTTGATGCCGCTGTTCTTCAGGGAAGAATGGTAGGTCTTCTCGAAGAGGGTGAGGAACGTGGAGGCGTCCGTGCCGTGTGCGATGACTGCGGAGACCCGGCGGTTGATCTTGAGGAACTGCCGGAAGGGCCGCAGGCCGTCAGTCTTCTCCTGGACGTTCAGCGCCGACGGAAGCTCCGGATCCCGCACCCAGGGGTACGCATTCCACGGCATCACGTAACGCGGATCAAGCTCGGCAAGTTCGTAAATCTGGGTTGCCCGGCGGGCGGCTTCGTCGTCATTGAAATGGGAGACGAACCCCGATTCGGTGCCCTTGCCCGGACTGACGTGCAGGCTGACGATCCGGCATTCGTCCTCGTCATGCACGGGGTCGATGTAGGGGACGACGGACCCTGGCTTCTTTTCCATCAGTTCATCGCAGAGTTGCGTTACCGCCGCGATGTTTGGTTCCTGTAGCAGGGCCTTTTTTTCGTCCCAGTCAATCGTCACGATCTCTCCCTCAGCAGCACGGCGTCCAGAAACAGGCGTCTGAACCCACTCTACGCTTTTGGACGTATAGGTGCGCAGTGCAAGTTTGCCTTGGACCGGCGCCGGTCCGGGTAACGTCATCATGATGAACAGGAAAACGCTCAAGTCCGACGGCTTTGCCGGCTTCCGGGCCTTCGACAGCCTCGAGATCATAAGGATTCCGCAGGGCACCGGGGTGTTCGCCGTTCTTCGGCCGAATGAGTTCGAGCCGCACTTCCTCAAGATCAGCACCGCCGGGACCTTCAAGAAAAAGAATCCCACCCTGCCTGCGGCAGCCATTCTGGCGGAATGGGTGGACGGCGCGGACATTCTCTATGTTGGCAAAGCCGGGCCGGGAAGCAAAGGCAACCGCGGCCTCCGGAACCAGATCAAGGAGTTCCTGGATTTTGGGCGGGGCAGGCCGCCGGGCCATTGGGACGGCCGGCTCATCTGGCAACTGACCCACACGGATGAACTCATCATGGCGTGGAAAGAGGTGCCCGCCGAAGAAGTCAACCAAGCCGAGGCCGCGTATCACGCAGCTTTTGTTGCGGACCATGGCCGGCTGCCGTTCGCGAATCTCGTGCAGGCCAAGGTGCGGAACTAGGCCAGGCCGCCGTCGTGCGTGAAGCGGCCAGCCAAGAGTGTTGCCGCAACCGGCATGGCGGCGAATTCGGCGTCCGGCGAGGCCAGCGGATCGGCGTCGAGCACCACCAGGTCCGCCCGGTCCCCTACCCCGATCCGGCGACGGCCCCTTGCTGAAGCGGCAAGTGCTTGCCCCCGACTGATGCATTCCTGGGGATGCCACGGCCCGCGGCCGTCCTGCCGGGACCTGGTACTGGCCGCCGACATCGCAGCCCACGGATCCAATGGCGCAACCGGGGCGTCCGAACCCAGCGCCAGCGTGGCTCCGGCGTCGAGGAGCGATCTCAGCGGAAACGCCCGCCGGGTGCGGCCGCCCCAGTTGGACTCCGCGGCGTCGCGGTCATCCAGTGCATGCACCGGCTGCACGCTGGCCGTAACGCCCAGAGGCCCAAAACGGGCCAAATCCTCCGTCCGGACAAACTGCGCGTGTTCAATCCGGCCGCCGATCCCTGTGTGTTCGAAAGCATCCAGCGCCATCTGGTTGGCGCCATCCCCAATCGCATGGACCGCCGGGACAAAGCCGTATTCGTGTGCCCGCCGAAGCAGGGACACCAAGTCGTCAAAGCTGACAGTCAGCAGCCCGTGGCCGCCGTCGGGATACGGGTCCACGCAGAACGCCGTCCGGGTGTTCAGCGAACCGTCAATGAGCACCTTCAGCGGGCCGGCGCGCAGGCGCCCCAGGCCGCCGTCGAGCTCCATTCCTGTACGCATGCCGTCGTGGTGGGCTCGCTCCAGGTCCTCGGGGTAAACGCCGGCGTCCACCCTCAGGGCGTTGAATCCACCGGCGATGCGTCGCTGCCAGACGTCGCGGTTCCAGGTCATCTCGAAATCAACGATGCCCACGATGCCCCGGGCTGCAGCCGCTCGAGCGGCATCGCGGACCCAGCTGTCCACCACTGAGTCCGGGAGCGTGCCCAACTCACGGGTCAGCGCAAAGGCAGGTTCCTCCCGGAGCAGGCCGCCGGCGTCAACCCCTACCCCGTACCGCCGGGAGGCAGCGCTGTTCAGCCAGACACAATGGAGGTCGTGGCTGATCAGGGCGGTGGGCTGGTTGCCGGTGGCGGCGTCGAGCATTTCCAGAGTGGGGACGTCCGGCCACAAAGCGTCGCGGAAGCCCACCCCCACGGTGGTGACCGAAAGATCGGCGTCGTGAACATGAAGTCCGACGGCGGCCGCCGCTTCTTGCGCGGACGCGGCGGCGGAAAGGTCCGGTCTGTTTGAGTGAAGCGCCCACTGGGTCATGTGGACGTGTTCGTCCCAGAGCCCTGGAATGACGTAGCGCCCGTCCAGGCTGACCACGCGGGCGTCGCCCGGGATCCTGCCGCCGGCACTGATCCGGGATACGACACCATCAACGATGTGCAGGTCCGATACGGTATCCTCGCCGGGCTGTCGGACGGAGGCCAGGATGATGTTGTTCACAGTTCCAATTCTGATGGCTCGGCGGGCGAACAGCCTAAGTTGCGGAGCCCTTGAGCCGTTCCATCTCGCGGCGGTCCTTCTTGGTGGGACGCCCGGCACCGCGGTCCCGCTGCGGGAGGCCCAGCGCAGGTGCCACCGGCCGTGGCGGCGTGTGGTCGGTAAAACAATGCGACGCGGCCTCTGCCCCCACGCGTTTGGCGATCAGGCGGCGGACTTCGAGGGTGCGTTCGAAGCCGGACATCCGCACCGTGACGGTGTCTCCCGTGACCAGGGTGGCCGAGGCTTTGGCCGGGCTTCCGTTCAGCCGCACGTGCCCGGCCCGGCACGAAGCGGTGGCGGAAGAGCGTGTCTTGTAGGCGCGGATGGCCCACAGCCACGCATCAATGCGGACGCTGGCGGGGGAGGACGGAAGGATGGTCATGGCTGGCACCGAGTATACGGCGTCGCGGGTCAGTCGCTGGTCAGCGGAAGGTTGATTTTCATGGTGGTTCCCTGGGGGCCCGTGCCGGCGATCTCAACGGTCCCACCTGCACGGGTCACCACATCGCGTACCAGGGCCAGTCCGATGCCGAAACTCCTGTGCCCAGGGGCCCGGTCCAGGCGGGGCGTCCGCACAAACCGTTCAAAGATTCTGTCCCGCTCGACGCCGGTGATCCCGTTCCCGGTATCGGTCACGGTGATCACGGCGCTGCGTGGGGTCCGTGCCGTAGCAAGGACGATCGTCCCTCCCGGCGGCGTATGTGCGAGGGCGTTATCCACCAGGGCAAGGATGGCCCGGCGGAGGCTGTTCGGATCGATTCGGGCCAGCGTCCGGCCCCCGCTGGTGACTTTCAGGCCGACGCCCGCTTCGTGGACGATTTGGCGGAGGCTATCGGCAACCGATGCCGTAACCTCGGCGACGTCCACGGGTTCTGTGAGACTCTCGGCCGCGCTGCCCGTTGCGGCCAGGAGCAACTCGTTGACGATCGCTGTCAACGTTGAGGTGTCGTCCCGGATTCGTGCCAAGGCCTGGCCCGGTTTCGAATCAGGTGGCGCATCACGCTGTGCAAGCTGGATGCGTGCGTCCAGTATTGCCAATGGCGTGCGCAGTTCGTGGCTCGCGTCCTGCACGAACCGGCGCTGCAGGGCCATTGCCTCGCCTAAGGGGCGGATGGCGCTGCGGGCACTGAGCCAGCCGATCACGCCGGCAAGGACGATGCCCGCTGCCCCGACGATGACAAGGGCCTTGAGGAGGTCTTTGTAGTCGAGGTAAGCGTATTCCGCCGCAGGGTTCGGGTTGCCGGCCACCTCCGGGTGGGAGAGCTGATTCATCAAGTACACAGCGGCGCCCGCAAGGAGGCAGAGGACCATCACCGCACAGGCCAGAGTGATCCGCACCGCGATCCTGAGCGACGCCTTGCGCAGAGTGGCCCGGTCCGGATCCGCGGCAACCGCAGTATTCTCATTCATGGCCGTCCCCGATCTGGTACCCCACGCCGTGGACCGTGCGGATCACGTTCTTTGAAATCTTGCGTCGAAGGTGGTGGACGTATGTATCGATAACGCTTGGCTGGTCGCTGGGAGGGAAAACGGCCCGGATGAGGTCGTCGCGGCTGAACACCCGGTCCGGCTCCGTAGCCAGGGCGGCCAGCAGGTCACACTCCTTCGCGGTCAGCGTTACCAGCGGTCCGTAGACAGATCGGACTGAGCGGGCGACGGCGTCCAGTTCCCAGTCGCCGATACCAACCGTTTGCGGCGCAGGGGTGTAGGTCCGGGTCAGGGCACGCAGGCGTGCGGCAAGCTCCCCGGCGTCGAAGGGTTTGGTCATGTAGTCGTTGGCGCCGGCGTCGAGGCCGCGGACTTTCTCATCCGTTCCCCCGAGTGCAGTAAGGATCAGGACCGGCGTCGAAATTCCCTTGTCCCGCAGCGCGGCAATGAGGGCAATGCCATCGAGGTCCGGCAGGCCGCGGTCGATCACCAGCACGTCCCAGGGTTCTCCGAGGCCTACGCTCAGGCCGCATTTCCCGTTGGTAACCAGCCTGATCCGGTAGTCGCCTTCCAGTAGCTCGGCGATAAGCGGCCCCAGGACCGGATCATCCTCGACCAGGAGCACGGACGGCCGGGCATCTGTTGTCATGGGGCTATTCTTCCGTGGCCAGCTCTTTCACGGGGTCTTCGCCCGCGCGTTCGCTGTCGGCGCTTTCGCCCGCGCGTTCGCTGTCGGCGCTTCCCCGGTTCCGTCGGCGCTTGAGGAACTCGATGCCCCACGGGATGACCGAGACCAGGACCATGGCGACGGCGATGAGGTCGATGTTGTTGGCGATGATGTCAAAGTGCCCCAGCCAAGACCCCAGCAGGATCACGGACAAAGACCAGGCCACGGCGCCCAGGATGTTCCATAGCGTGAATTTCCGGTAGGTGTAGTGCGCGATGCCGGCGGCAAGCGGGGCGTAGGTCCTGATGATCGGCACAAACCGGGCCAGCACCACCGCGGAGCCGCCATGGCGACGGAAGAACTCCTCCGTTTGAGCCAGGTGCGAGGACTTGAAGATCCGGGCGTCGTCCTTGAACCACCGGCGCCCAAACTTCCGGCCAAGCGTGTACCCCACCTGGTCCCCGGCCACCGAGGCTGCTGCGACGACGCCGATCAGCACAGGAAGCGACACGTTCAGCTGCTGGTGGAGGAGGCCGGCCGTGAACAGCAGCGAGTCTCCAGGCAGGAACGGGAACAGGACGCCGGATTCGATGAAGACCATCCCGGCGATGACGGCCAGCGCGGCCGGTCCGAGGCCGTGGAGCAGTCCCGCAGGATCGAGCGGTGAGGAAGCCGCGGCCGAACCCGCAACTGTGGCCAGTGCATGAAATGTCTGCATGACGCCTTTCTTAGGTCAGGAACCGCCGGGCTGCTGCGTTGCCTTGCAGCCGCCGCCAGGCGATGGGTGCGAGCCTGTTCCACAGCCCCGCCGTAAGGATCACGGCCATGCTGCCGGCAAGCAGCGAACCCAAGACATCGGAGGGGTAGTGGACGCCGATGTACAGCCTGGACCACGCCACAACCACGGTCACCACAACACCACCAACGGCCGCGAATTTTGACCAGCGCGTCCCCCTGGCCAGGAAATACACTGCAAAGGCAAGAGTCACGGCAAAAGTAACGTGGCCGCTGGGGAAACTGCCGGAACCGATTTCCGGGGCCAACGGGTCGAACAGCAGGGTGGGATCGGGACGTTGCCTCTTGATCAGAAGCTTGAAAAGTTCGCTCGCCACCCACCCCGAGGACGCCATCAGACTGAACGCGACTGCGTTCACGGGCGCCCGGCGGGCAACCAACAGGAACAACGCGACGGCGCCGATCGCCAGCACCCCGGCTGCGGGACCGAAGAGCAGGTTCAGGGCCATGGCCACACCGGTGAGCAGGGCCACGTGGTGCCGGCTGATGTCCTGATCTACGCCCAGTTCGCCGGTGCTGGCACCGGTAATGAGCTGCACCGTCAGGCCAAGTGCGACGACGGCGGTGGCCAGGAGCAGCGCCGTCGCCAGCCAATGCGGTGCTTGGGGCAGCGCCAGGAGCTGGGTTTGGCGCTCCCGCAGACTGTCGTTTCCGTGATCCGCTGAAGGAGGACCCGCTGCTAACGCTCGGGTATGGACGGCGTCTGGCATCAAGGACTCCCGTTAGGCATCTGCAGGTGGCCAGTTAGCCGCCCACAG
Organism: Pseudarthrobacter sp. NBSH8; assembly: GCF_014217545.1. Classification (NCBI taxonomy): domain Bacteria; kingdom Bacillati; phylum Actinomycetota; class Actinomycetes; order Micrococcales; family Micrococcaceae; genus Pseudarthrobacter; species Pseudarthrobacter sp. NBSH8. The sequence goes on along the minus strand of NZ_CP043178.1, from coordinate 3,887,350 downwards.
ACAACTCTGCCCCGCCTCCTTTAAGGAATCCTTAAGAACCCAGGACAGTGGATGACTTCCGTGCAGCGTGGCGTCGCCGGCTTCGATCGCGGTGAGGACGTCGTAGTGCCGGTGCGCGCAAGAGGGCCTGCGGAGCCGCAGCTACCGAGGTTACCGCAGCTCACCCCGCCCAGCCCGGAGTTTTTGTCCAGATAATGGGGCCGTTCGTGTGTTTTCCGGCCATTATCTGGACAAAAACTCCAGGGGAGGGAGTTCCTAGGCTTCGCGGGCGGCGGGGGACTTGGTGTGCGCCGGATCGCGTTCGGCGAGTGAGCCGATGACGTCGTCGATCTTCTTCATCGTCTCCGGCTCTAGGACCACACCCGCGGCGGCAACGCTGTCAGCGATCTGCTCAGGGCGGGAAGCGCCCACTATGGCCGAGGCAACGTTCGGGTTCTGCAGCACCCAGGCCACCGCGAGCTGGGGCATGGAGAGCCCGGCTTCGGCGGCGATCGGCTTGAGGTCCTGGACGCCGGCCAGGACGTCGTCACGCATCCAGCGCTCGATCATCCTGGCGCCGCCCTTGTCATCCGTGGCACGGCTGCCCGCCGGTGCAGGCTGGCCGGGCAGGTATTTGCCGCTCAGCACGCCCTGCCCCATCGGGGACCAGACAATCTGGGAGACACCCAACTCTTCGGATGCCGGCACCACCTCCGCCTCGATGACGCGCCACAGCATGTTGTACTGCGGCTGGTTGGAGATCAGCTGGAAGCCCAGTTCCTTGGACAGTGCGTGGCCGGCGCGGAGCTGCTCCGCCGTCCACTCGCTGACGCCGATGTACAACGCTTTGCCCTGCCGCACGATGTCCGCGAACGCCTGCATGGTCTCTTCCAGCGGCGTCTCGAAGTCGTATCGGTGGGCCTGGTAGAGGTCCACGTAGTCCGTCTGCAGCCTGCTGAGCGAGCCGTTGATGGACTCCATGATGTGCTTACGGGACAGGCCCAGATCATTTTTGCCCTTGGGCCCGGTGGGGCCGAAGACCTTCGTGAAGATCTCCAGGGACTCCCGGCGCTCGCCCTTCAGCGCCTCGCCGAGGACGGTTTCCGCGGCGGTGTTGGCGTAGACGTCCGCGGTGTCGAAGGTGCTGATGCCGGCGTCGAGCGCGGCCCGCACGCACTGGGTGGCGACATCATTCTCCACCTGTGAGCCGTGCGTCAGCCAGTTGCCGAACGTGATTTCCGAGACTTTGAAGCCGCTGTTTCCGAGGTATCTGAATTCCATGGTTTCCACGTTAGCCGAGATAGTTGCTCAGGGTAAGGGCTTTCCGGAATGTCCGACGCCGGTTCGGCGGCCCCCGCGCTCCGCGGCGGCGGAGTTCCGCGTACTCGAGAGACGGCACTCCACGAACTGCGTGGGTGAGGTGCCGCAGTTGAGGCGCATCCCGGTTCCTCACGATCGATTTCCCGCGAGGATTGTTGTGGATCGACACGACCTACACAAATTCGGTGCAGCGCCGCAGGAAAGCGCCACGGTGCTTCGCTTTTAGTAGCAGGGGGTAACGCGGGCCGGAGCAGTGACGGTTTGTGACGCCCGGACGCCGCGCGGTCCTAGCGTCGGTCGGCAGGCAGTTTGGCCTTGAAGACCTTCGCGTGGCCGGACAGCGACACCAGCGATCCGGTATCCAGCAGGGACAGCGGTGCGGGGACGCGCGGCTTCGTGAACGAGCGGGCGGCCCCAATGACGGCGGCCTCACGGGTGAGGTTGTCGCGGTTGGCGTTGTCGGGTCCAGGGTTGTCCTGATGCAGCGCCGACTCCACCAGCGGAGCCACCGCCTCTACCTTCGCTGCGGGAACGGAGGGGCCGGGAAGATCACGCACCGAGATCTTGATTTCGGGGACGGCCGCACGGGCGCGCGCCATGGCCCGGGCATCCGCCTCGGCCACCGCCGCGGCCCAGTCCTCGGCAAGAACCGGCGGCTCCTTGCGGGCCGCGGTAAGCATCGGGTGGTGCACCACCGCATGGTGGAAGCGGGGCCGGAATTCGGAGGGTTTCAGCAAATTGCGCCCGTCCCGAAGGGCCTTGCGCCACTCGCGCGGTGTGCTCACTACGGCCACGGCAGCGCCGCCGTCGTGCGTTGCAAGAGGGGCGTCCGACGGCGGCCCGGGCTCGCCGGTCAGCCGGATCAGGGGGAGGGTTTCGTTGTTCGGGAGCCTCCCGAAAAAGGCCATCGCGGTCAGGACAAACAGCCGCCCGACGCCGGCAAGCAGCAAGGTGATGACAGCCAGCAGGAACAGGCCCAGGAACATCAGGAACGCCAGGCCGAGCGTGCCGAAAAAAGTCAGGTTGAGAGCGATCGTCGTTGAATCTCCCATGTCATCTCTCCTCTCTGCCGGCGGCGGAGTCCGTCCCGGCACTCATCACCACGGGCAACAGCCCCCTACCACCTTACGGACTATTTTTCCGTCCGGCGGGCTCCGGGCGGGGTTCGTCCGAGGTTGTTTCGAAGCTGTTACCGGAAATGACAACACCGGCTGAGCCCTATAGTCGAAAGGAATCCACGAGGCCGCCGGAAAACGGTCCGGACACCCGAGACAGGAGCGCCATGCCCGAGAACCCGATCAACGACGGCCCGTGCGTTTGCCTGTCCGGCGAGTCTTACGCGGACTGCTGCGGGCGGTTCCATGGTGGCGGGGCCCACGCGGCCACGGCGGAGCAGCTGATGCGCTCCCGCTACAGCGCGTTCGTCCTGCTGGACACCGAATACCTCCGAAAAACCTGGCACCCGGATGCCGCGCCTTCGGATCTGGAGCTGGACCCGGCCATGGAGTGGCGCCGCCTGGACATCCTGTCCACAAGCCGCGGCGGCCCGTTGGATACTGAGGGAACCGTGGAGTTCAAGGCTCACTACCGGCACGACGGCGAACGTGGAGTCCACCACGAAACCAGCCGTTTTGTCCGGCAAAACCGCCACTGGTACTACGTCGACGCCGTGATGCTCGCCTGACTGCCCTGTTGCGTCGCGTCAGGTGAGAACCCCCCCATGCTCACCACCCGCGAGCGGTCGGCCTCCTAAGGCTCAGCCGCTGTACGTTTCGTCCGGGGTAAAGCCGGCCCGGTCCACCTTGCGGTGGAAGTGCATGCCCGCCAGACCGCCGAGCACGGCACCCACCAGCGCGACCAGCGCCACCACGACGGCGGCAATGATGCTGGTGAGGGTCAGTTCGCCTTCGTTGATGGGGATTCGCGGGAAGCTGTTCAGGTTGGCCAGGACATTGAACTGCTGGCCCGCGATGATGCCCAGCAGCGCAATCACAACCGCAGCAATCAGTGCCCAGATCCACACCATAAAACCCTGCCGGGCGCCGTTAAACCGGGCCATCCGGCCGGCAACGTAGCCGCCGGAGTAATAGGAGACGAACAGGATCACCAGTAGGACAATGATGCCCACCAGCCCGACGGCGCCGTTCGTCGTTACCTGGTTAACGGCGTCGTTCACGTCGGTGTTGTTCGCCAGTCCTACGGCCGTTCCGGCTGCGGCCACAAAGGCTGTGAGCAGGACAGCCATGCCGGTGGCTGCGAGCCAGCCAAAAAAGGCCGAGCCCACCTTGATGCCGCCGAACTGTTCCTTTTCCCTGGCCACGGCCGTCTGCTGATCGGTCAGGCGCGGGTCAGTCAGGCGCGGATCCAGCACTGAAGAGTCGGTCACCGGCGCTTGGGCTGCAGGGGCAGGGTCCGGCTCGGCATAGGGCGCCGGCGACTGATCGAAGGCGCGCGTGGGCTCACCACCGGCGAAGGCTTGGTCACGAGCAGTTTCATTCCGTAGATTCTCGTTCCGCGTCGTCGGCGGAAATCTGTCCTCTGGGTCCGTTTGGTTGCTCATGCGTCAACTCAACCACTGGTGACCAGCGATAACAAGGATGCTTATGAGTTGCTAGCGGTACTTCCGGTGCAGGTTTTCCTTGGTTGACGCACCCGGCGTGGCATCGGCGATCCACGGACCGGTGCCTTCCGACGGATCCAGTACTCCCGCCTCAAGCCAGGTGTAATCCCCGGCCAGGACCTTGCGCGAAAGGATATGGTCGCCGTCGTCGGTGTTCCGCCAGAGCTGGTCAAAGTACTCGTCAATCCGGACTCGGGCCTGCTCGCAGTATGCCTCGGCCAGTTCGTAGGCAGCGGCGGCATGGTCCGGCGTGGTGCGAAGGATCATCTCGGCCCGTGAACAGCATGCGGCCATGGCGAACAGCTCGGCGCCGATGTCCACCACCCGGCCCAGGAATGCCTGCTTGTACTCCAGCTTCGCCTGCCAGCGACCCATGCCGTAGAACGTCTGGCGGGCCAGCCGGCGCGAGGACCGCTCCACAAAGCGCAGATGCTTGGCCAGCCTGCCGAAGTCGCTGTAGGACCGGGGGTCCATTCCGGCGCCGGCCACGAGTTTGGGCAGCCACCGGGCATAAAAGCCTGAGGCCCCGACGGCGGCCCTCGCTTTGTCCTGGAGGCTGGCATCCACGGACGCAAGGTCGCCGGCGGCGGCAAGGTGGGCGTCCACGGCTTCCCGGGCGATGAGGAGTTTCATGATCTCCGAGGAGCCCTCAAAGATCCGGTTGATCCGGAGGTCGCGCAGCTGCTGCTCGGCCGGAACCGCGCGTTCGCCCCGGGCTTCCAGGGAGTCCGCCGTCTCGAAGCCACGGCCGCCGCGGATCTGGACCAGTTCATCGGCGATCCGGTAGCTGATCTCGGAGGACCACAGCTTGGCCAGGGCAGCCTCGATCCGCACGTCCTTCTGTCCGGCGTCGGCGAGTTCCGCGGACAGTTCGAAGACGGCGTCCAGGGCGAAGGCGGAAGCGGCGATGAAGGCGATCTTCTTGCCGACGGCCTCGTGTTTGCCCACAGGCTGGCCCCACTGGGTGCGGGCGTTGGACCATTCCCGGGCGATCTTCAGGCTCCAGCGGCCGGACGCCACGCACAACGCAGGCAGGGAAAGCCGGCCCGTGTTCAGGGTGGTGAGCGCGATCTTCAGGCCCTGGCCCTCGCGGCCCAGCCTGTTGGCCGCGGGCACCCGCACCTGGTGGAACCGGGTGACGCCGTTTTCGATCCCGCGCAGTCCCATAAAGGTGTTGCGGTTCTCCACGGTGATGCCGGGGGCGTCCATTTCCACCACAAAGGCGCTGATGCCGCCCTTGTGTTCGGTGCCGTCCGCATCGGTGTGGGCCGGCACCACGGCCATCACCACCACCAGCTCGGCGATCACGCCGTTGGTGGTCCAAAGCTTCACGCCGTCCAGGACGTAACTCCCGCCGTCGTCCGTGGGGACGGCGGTGCTGCCCATCCGGGCGGGATCGCTGCCAACGTCCGGTTCGGTCAGGAGGAATGCGGTGATGGCCCCGGCGGCGCAGCGCGGCAGGTACTCGCGTTTCTGTTCCGGCGTGCCGAAGACCTTCACGGGCTCGGGGACACCGATGGACTGGTGCGCGGAGATCAGGGCGCCGATGCTCGGGTGGACACTGCCGAGCAACGCCAGGGCCCTGCCGTAGTAGACCAGGGACAGGCCGAGTCCGCCGTACTCCTGCGGGATCTTCATGCCAAAGACGCCTAGGCCCGCCAGGCCCTGGAGGTACTCGTCCGGGATCCTGGCCTCGCGTTCAATCATGCGGCCGGACATGGTGCGGGCGTATGCGGTGAGGCGTTCCATAAAGGCTTCGCCGCGTTCCACGTCATCGGCATTTGCCTTGGGCCAGGGGTGGATGAGGCTGAGGTCGAAATTCCCCAGGTACAGTCCCTTGGCGAAGCTGGGCCGGTCCCAGTCGAGCTCGCGGGAGGCTTCAGCAAGGGCGCGGGCATCCGCCGCGGTGGCTTCGGACCCGATATTGGCCGCCGCGACGGGGACGTCGTCGTCCGGGGCGTCGGTGGCAGGAATATGGGTGGCGGGCGGGTTCGTGGCGGGACTGTCAGTGGCGGAGCTCATGGGGTATCTCCTCTGCCCGGGATGGCCGGTTCAAGCCATGGATCCGCCGGGTTGGAGAACCCCTCAGCTGTCTCTCAACATTACCCGCGGGTAGCTTCCAGTGCTAGGGGCTGGCTGGCCCTGAAAGTCCCCGGGGACCTCCACGGTGGAGGCGTGGTGGACCAGCCTGTCCCAGCCATGGTTGATCCCGTGGACCACCGTCAGCAGCGTGGTGGAGGCGAGGAACCAGGCGAACTTGCCCACCCCCACCAGGACCAGGGCCAGGAAGCCTGCTGTCAGGACGAAGCCCACCAGGACCAGGCCAAACACCAGGGTTCCAATGAACACCATGGTGGCCGTCTCCACTGCACTTAAGTCGAACTGCATTGTTCCCCCTGCTGCGCCGTTGCTTCGGTTGAGATCAGTAGCATGAGCGTAGGGGGTGCTTGGGCGCCCCAACCAGAGTTGCCCCGCCGTCAGGCCCGGTTGATACGGGATCGCAATGCTACCGGGACGTAGGTCACGGAGCGGTCGCGGAAGTCACTGTCCGCGCTCGCCTTTAATCGTCGTCGAACTCCGGGGCGGCCTGGTTCAGGACCGCGAAGTCGGTGCCGAGCCCCACTTCAACCTGGGAACCGTTGTCCAGCCTGACTTCAACCTCGTACGCGACGTTCCCGTCATTTTCCCGTTCCACCTCGATGACACTGCCCTGGCCCACCTTGGCCAATGCGGCGTTCGCGGCCTGGTCATGGTCCGCAGTGTTAAGTGGTGCCAGATTGGAATCGTCGTCCCGCTCGGGCCCCGGGACGGTGGACACCGGCACTGACCGGTCGACGTTGACCCCGATCTTGCTCAAGGGCTGATCTCCGCTGGTCCGGGTGCTCGCGGCGACCGCCACTGTCGCGCCACCCAGAATGACAGCCGCAGCCGCCAGACCGGTGATCAGTACAGCTTTTTCACGCATGACAAACTCCTCTCAGGTGATCTAAATAGTGTGCTCCCGCGGCCAGCAAGGTACAACGATTATTCGGTCGCGGGGCCTGCGTTAACCTTGTAGTTGGCAGTTTTCGCGATCCGCGCTGCCCAAACCATTCCCCAGCAGCTGAAGGAGAGCGCGTGCCCCCCTCCGCCAGGTCATCCGCTGGTGCGATCAGTGCCCGGCTCCGGGACCTCGAACTCCTTACCAAGGGACCCGCCTGGGCCCTGACCCGCTCGGCGCCCTGGGTGATTGCGGTGCTCCAGGCATCCTTTACCCGCACACGTCCGCAGCTTCCGCTCGAGGAGTTCCACGCCGACGTCGACTCCTTCCTTGAGCAGCTCCGGCGCCAGGAGCCCGGGCCGGGTGGTATCGCCATCGGCACGTCGTCCGGCAGGAACTATGCGGACGACTGGACGCGCAAGCATTTCCTGACCCGCCGCAACCAGTCGGGGCAGATCGTTTATGAGGTCACGGAACCGGCCGCCCGCGTGCTCGCTTTCCTGGACAGCCTCTCCAGCGAGCGTTCCACGCTGAATGGTTCCCGGCTGGGTACGCTCCTGGGTGACGTGGAGAAGCTGGCCAATGAGACCAACCCGGACCAGAGTGCCCGGCTGGAATCCCTCGAGGACGAGATCGGGGAACGGCAGCAGCTGATCCAGGACATCAGCTCCGGCGACTTTGACGGCCTGCTGGACGACGACGACGCCGTGGAAGCCGCCGGGAACATCCTGGACCTCGCCGCCAGCCTGCCCGCCGACTACAAAAAGATGCGCGACCGCATCGAGGAACTCGTGGGCGAGCTCCGCAACCAGATCATCGAGGAGTCGCTGAGCAAGGGTGCCACCATGGCGCAGGTGCTCGACGCGGATAAGCGGCTGCGGCAGAGCCCCGAGGGCAGGACCTTCCGCTCCTTCACCGCGTTCCTGGAAGACCCGCAACAGCAGGTCCGGTTCCGTTCGGCCATCGGCGAAGTCCTCAGCCGGCAGTTCGCCGACGACCTTTCGCCGGAGGACCGCGAGACGCTGAAGAACCTGGTGGCCGAGCTCCGCCACCAGCACAGCCAGATCCAGCGGATCTACGGCAAGCTCAGCGAAAGCCTGAACACCTATGTCCAGAGTGACGACTTCCGCCAGTCCGTCCGTCTCCGCAAGGTGCTGCGCGAGGCCGAGCAGGCCATCAGGTCCCTGCCGTATGAACGCGAACGGCCGGGCCTGGTCCGCGGTCCGGTGCTGTTCAACGCCGGGTTCGAATCGCTGGCCATGGTCAAGCTGTACGACCCGGACGAGTTCGCCGTCCCGCCCAGGCTGGCCGACCCCATCGCCTTCAGCGACTCCGACCGCGTGCGCTCGCCGAGAACAGGCAAGGCCCGTCCCGAGGCCATCCGGGCCGCCGTGGCCGGCGCGTCCACCCTGGCCGAGGCCTGGGGACAGCTCCCGCCGGAGGAACAGCACATCAACTCCATCCGGGCACTCCTCTCGCACGCCCTCCAGGAAGGCGCGGCCTTTGACCGCGACGGCTGGGATGGCCTCGACTACGAACAGATCGACGGCACCACCCGCACGGCGTACCTGCCGGTGGTCACCCTCAAGAAGGATTGACGATGACTGAAGAAATTACGACGGCGGCACCCCCCGTTGAGGAGGCTGCACCCCTCGCCGAGGCACCGGCGCACGCTACATCACCCTTCAGCGTCACGCCCCGGGACACGTTTGTGGACGGCGCGGCACTGTTTGCCGGCGATACCGGCGTTCTCTCGATGAAGGTGCGCCAGGCGCTGGTCAAGCTGCTCAAGGGTCCGTACGTTGACGGCGGCCGCGACGAGAAGCTGTGGACCACGCTGCTGGACAACCAGATCATCCTGCGCAGCCGCCTGTCCGAGCTGTTCCTGAGCCTGCAGCTGGACCACGAACGCAAGATCGCCGTCCTGCGCCCGGTGGATCCCGAGGCCATCGGCGGCAGCAGCCGCTCCAGCATCCTGCGCCAACAGCGTGCCCTGAGCCGCGTGGAGACCATCGTGCTGCTCCGCCTGCGGATGCTGTTGGACCGCCACGTCACGGCCCAGACCGACGCCACCATCACCCGCGAGGAAATCGCTGACCTTGTGGCCCACTATCAGCCCGCCGGACAGCAGGACGCGCTGCGGGATTCGGACGTGGTCACCCGCGCCATCACCAAGCTCCTGGCCCGCCAACTGCTCCTCACCACCGGCCTGGACGACGTCTACACCATCTCCAACGCCCTCCCGCTTGCCCTCCCCTTCGAAAACATCGGCGACATCCCCGCCCAAATCGAAGCCCTGGTTGCAGCCACCACAGACCCCACAGGCACAGAAGCACTGATAGAGCTCGACGGCGACCCGGGTGCCGAGGACGACGATGCCGCGACTGCCTCGACCCCCGAAGGGGAGGAAGCCAAGTGAGCATCGCAACCATGCTGCCGATGGGCGACCTCACGAACCCCGGCCAGATGCGCCTGGCGTTGGTGCAGGTGGTCAACTGGGGCACCTTCCACGGGGCGCACACGATGCATGTGGACCGCAACGGAACCCTGCTGACGGGCAACTCGGGCGTGGGCAAGTCCACGCTGTTTGACGCCATGCTGCGGGTGTTTGACGCCCGGCCGCGCTCCAACGAGGCCGCGGCCCAGCGTGCCGGCGGTGCTGTGGAGGACAAGCGGACCACGTTCACCTACATGCGCGGCAAGGTGGGCGACAAGGCCGTGGGCGAAGGTTCGGCCAGTGCGTTCCAGCGCCCCGGCGCCACCTGGTCCGCCGTCGCCCTGACGTTCGATAACACCGCGGGCACGCGCATCACCGTGTCCGCCCTGTTCGACCTGCCCAAAAACGGCACGGAGTCCAGCGTCGGGCGTTTCTACGTGATCGACAGCAAGCCGCTGGACCTGCCGGCCATCGAGGACATCGCGGAAAAGCGCTTCACCAAAGCTGCGCTGGAGACCATCTTCCCGGACGCCCAGATCTTCGATGTGCACAAGGCCTTCGCGGAGCGTTTCCGCCGCCTCCTGGGCATCAGTTCGGACCAGGCGTTGCCCCTGCTGCGGGTAATCCAGGCCGGCAAGGGCCTGGGCGGCAGCGTTAATACGTTCTTCCGCGACCAGGTCCTGGACGCCCCGGCCACGCTGGCCGCGGCGGACGACGTGGTGGAGGAGTTCAGCAACCTGATGTCCATCCGGCAGCGGCTGGAGGATGTGCGGCAGCAGCGGGACCAGCTGGCCCCCGTCCCCGGGCTGAACAAGGAATATGCGCAGTCGCTCCTGGACGCAAACCGGCTCCGCGAGCTGTCGGGCGAGGAGTTCGAAGCCTACAAGCAGCAGCTCGCGGTCACGGTGCACCAGAAGACCCTGGCCCGGTTCAAGGACCTGGCCCAGGTGAAGGCCAAGGAGCTCGGCGGGGAACGTTCCATCCGCGACGGGCTGGCCAAGGAACTGCGCCAGCTGGAGACCGATTACAACAACCAGGGCGGCAACGCGATCTCCGCGATAGAGCAGTCGCTGGACAACGCCAAGGTTGGCCTGAGGCTCCGCGAGCAGGTGGAGGAAGCGGCCCGCACGGCATTGTCCGACGCCGGCCTGCAGCTGGAGTGGACCGATGAGGGTTGGGAACAGGCCCACGAGCAGGCTGCCGCCAGATCGGCCGAGCTCAAGGATGACTCGCAGGCCCTGCAAGAGCTCCGCTTCGAAGCCTTCGACGGCCACGCCACCAAAAAGCGTGAGCTGGCAGCAGCCCAGCAGGAGCTGCTGTCGCTGAAGACGCGCAAGTCCCTGCTGCCGCCGTCGAGCATTGAAAACCGGGCGGCAATCGCGGCGGCCACCGGCGTTCCTGAGGACCGGATGCCGTTCGGCGGCGAGCTGATGGACCTCGCCGAAGGGGAGGAACACTGGCGGCCCGCCGCGGAGCGCGCGCTCCGGAACCTCGCCACCACGTTGCTGGTCCCCGGCGAACATTTCGCCGCGGTGACCCGCTACCTGAACGACAACAAAGTCCGTGGCGCCTTGCGTGCGGTGGACGTGTCCAAGCCGCTCGCGGGAGGCGCCCTCGCCGTGGAGGACGCGCGCGACGGCGACCTGCTCACCAAGCTGGACATCCTCGCCAGCGGCGCGGTGGCGGACGCCGGGGAATGGATCCGGGAGCGGATCGCCCTCGATTTCGCCTACCCGTGCGTGGAGGACCCCAACGAACTGGCCACCCTGGACAAGGGCCTGAGCCTGGGCGGTGTGGTCAAACGCAACCGGCACACGGTGGAGAAGGACGACCGTTTCACCAGCCGCCAGGACTACGTGCTCGGGTTCGACAACGCCGCCAAGCTGGAACTCGTGGCCGCCCAGGTGGAGGACCTGCAGCAGGAACTCGCCAAGGCCGCAGAGCTTGCCCAGAGCCGTGAAGAGTCGCACCAGGGCATGAGCCGGCAGCTCGACGCCCTCCGCCGGATCGCGGAGGACCACCGGCCCTGGGAACAGGTCTCCGCTGCCGTGGCCGCCGATGAACTCGCCAGGATTGAACAGCGGCTCAAGGATGCCCTCGCGGCCCAGGCCGACCTGGAACCGCTGCGGGCCAACATCGAAACCGCGCGGCAGGAGCACCAGGCCAGCACCGAAGCCGCAGCCGTCCTGCAAAGCGAATACAAGGCACTGGACCGGCAAATGAGCGCCGCCGATTCGCTGCTGGAAGCCGCGCGTGGCCGCCTGGAGCAAGTGCCGCCGTCGGACGCCACCGTCACTGCGCTGGAACCGTACTTCACCGATTTCGGTGACGTCAGCGAGATGCATGAGCTGGACAACCTGGCCAACCGCGTCCGGACGGCGCTGCTCGGGGAGCTGCACGCCGCCGAGACGCGCGGGCAGGCAACCTCCGAACGGCTGACCCGAATCTTCGAGGGTTTTGTGCGCGAGTGGGGCTCCGCGATCTCCGCGGACCACGGCACCTCCATCGGTGCTGCGGGGGAGTTCGAGGGCCGCTACCACGCCATCATCAGCGACGGCCTGCCCGCCCAGGAGTCCGAGTTCCGGCAGTTCTTCAACCAGCGCACGCACGAATCGTTCAGCACGCTGCTGCACCTGCTGGACGAGGAGCGGCGGTCCATCACCAGCCGTATCCTGCCGCTCAACGGCATCCTGTCCGAGGTCAACTTCCACGAGGGCAGCTTCCTGGAGCTGGACATCAAGCAGACCCTGCCGGCCACGGCCAAGCAGTTCAAGGACGCCATCCAGAACGCGCTGAAGGCCCGGCACACGCGGCCCGCCCGTGCGGGTTCCGGCCCGGAAGCGGGGGGAGGCGACGACGCCGAGCTCACCGCCCGGTACAAGACCCTCGAAACGCTCGTGAAGCGGCTCGGCTCACCCACTCCGGAGGACCGGCGCTGGCGTGCCGAAGTGCTGGATGTCCGCGGGCACCTGTTTATCCAGTGCAAGGAGCACCGGGAGGTGACCGGTTCGCCGCCAGGCGGCAAGATCGCCAAGAATGGCGGCGGCAAGCGGACCGACGTTTACATGCACGCGGACACCGGCTCCATGTCCGGCGGCGAGCGGCAGCGCTTCACGGCGTTCATCATGGCCGCGGCGCTGAGCTACCAGCTGGGCATCGCCGAGCAGGGATTCACCACCTACGGCACCGTGATGATGGATGAGGCCTTTGTGCTGGCCTCGGAGGAGTTTGCCGGCGCCGGGATCAAGGCGCTGCACGAGTTCGGATTCCAGCTGCTGCTGGCCGCCCCGGAGAACGTGATCGACCTGTCCCGGCACCTGGGCTCGGTGACCGAGATCCTGCGGGACAAGCGCACCAACCGCTCCGGAGTTCTCACCGCCCCGGTGATCCGGCCCAAGCCCGGCGCGGAAGGTCAGTGGCGGTCCGAGGCGAACCCCGTGGACATCGTGCTCCGCTGACCCGTCTCCAATACCCCAACTCCAATACCCCAACGCGGGGTCACATTACGCCCAAAGTTCCCGTCGGGAAGGGCCATATGTGACCCCGCGTTGTTATTCGATGCGTCAAATTACTAATTACGCAAGAGAAAGCTTTTCTAATTCTGGACAGGCTAGGCTACCCTTACTTAGGTTCGCATAATTCACCTAAGGAGTTCCGTGATTCCCCCCCTCTTCTCCGGCCCGAGCGCAACCCGCCGCGCGCTGTTCAAATCAGCCGGCAGGGCAACGGCCGTCCTCGCCGCCGCGGCACTCACGCTGTCCGCCTGCTCCACCGGCCTGGCGTCCTCCACCTCGGACGCCGGCGGTTCCGGCTCCAGCAGCTCGCAGTTCCCGGTCACCATCAAGCACGTCTTCGGTGAGACCACCGTCAAGGCACAGCCGAAGCGCGTAGTCACCGTTTCCTGGGTCAACGACGACGTTGCCCTTGCCCTCGGCGTTGTCCCGGTGGGCGTCCCGAAGAACGAATGGGGCGGCAACGAGCAAGGCTCCACTCCGTGGAAGGACGCCGCGCTGAAGGAACTCGGCGCGGGCTTCGGTTCCGACAAGGCCCCGGTCCAGTTCTCCGAGGCCGACGGCATCAACTTCACCGAGATCGCCAAGCTCACCCCGGACGTCATCCTGGCCGCCTACTCCGGCCTGACCGAAGAGGACTACAAGAAGCTCAGCGAGATCGCACCGGTGGTGGCCCACCCCGAGGTTGCCTACGGCACCTCATGGCAGGATTCGACGTCCATCATCGGCAAGGCGCTGGGCAAGCAGGCTGAGGCTACCAAGCTCATCGCCGACACTGAGGCCACGGTCAAGGCCGAGGCTGCCAAGTACCCGCAGATCGCCGGGAAGAGCTTCATCTACGGCTACGCCGATCCCGCAGACCTCACGTCCACGGGCTTCTACACCGCCAATGACAACCGTCCGAAGTTCCTCTCCGCCATTGGGATGAAGCTGGCCCCGGTCGCCCAGAAGGCCTCCGCCGGCTCCAAGGACTTCTTCGTGCCGTGGTCCGCCGAGAAGGCCAACGAACTTGAGGCGGACATCTTCCTGAGCTCGGTTGAAGATGCCGCCACCGCCGCGGCCGTCAAGGCTGACCCCCTGCTGGGTCAGATTCCGGCAGTCAAGAACGGCGCCTTCGTTGCCGACACGGACAAGAGCCTGGTCCTGGCCATCTCCGCCTCCTCGCCGCTGAGCCTGCCGTGGGCGCTGGATACGTTCCTCCCGCAGCTCGCCACCGCAGCGGACAACGTCACCGCTGCAGTGAAGTAGGCACCGTTTCATGACGGAAAGTACGACGACGGCACCCGCCGGTCGATTGGCTGGAGCCGGCGGGAAGGCCAGAACGAGGCAGGCTGCCTGGCTGCTGGCCGCCGTCGTTGTACTTTCTTTGTTAGCCGCAGCTTCCTTGGCCATCGGCGCCCGGGGCCTTTCCCTGGCCACTGTGTGGCAGGCGCTCACCCAGTTCGACGCCGCCGACGGGGACCACGCCGTGGTCCACGCGCGCATCCCCCGCACAGTCCTCGGAATCCTCGTTGGCGGTGCCCTGGGCCTGGCCGGCGCCGCCATGCAGGGCGTCGCCCGCAACCCGCTGGCCGATCCGGGCATCATGGGCGTCAACGCCGGAGCCGCGCTGGCCGTTGTAACCGGCATTTACATTTTCGGCGTCACCTCCCTGAGCGGCTACATCTGGTTCGCGTTCATCGGCGCCGGAGCCGCCGCCGTCGTGGTTTACCTCGTCGCGTCCATGGGCAGGGAAGGTGCGACGCCGGTCAAGCTCGCCCTCGCCGGCGCCGCGGTCAGCGCCGGGCTCTATTCCCTGATGAGCGTCATTCTCGTCTCCAGCCAGGACACCCTGGACCGTTTCCGTTTCTGGCAGGTGGGCGGAATCTCCGGCCGCGCCTGGGCAGTAGTGCTTCCGGGCCTCCCGTTCCTGGCCGTCGGGGCACTTATTATTCTTGGCACCGGCCGCATCCTCAACAGCCTCGCGCTGGGTGATGACGTTGCCCGCGGCCTCGGCCAGCGAGTGGGCCTGACGCGTGGCGTGACAGCCCTGGGCATCGTGCTCCTGTGCGGCTCCGCGACGGCTTTGGCGGGGCCCATCGGCTTTGTTGGCCTCGTCATTCCGCACGCGGTCCGCTCACTCACCGGCCCGGACTACCGCTGGATACTGCCGTTCTCCCTGGTGCTGGCCCCGGCGCTGTTGCTTGGCGCGGACATTATCGGCCGCGTTGTGCTGCTTCCCGGCGAGGTTCCCGCAGGGATCATGACGGCACTCGTTGGTGCACCGGTCTTCGTCTGGCTCATCCGCCGCGGCAAGGGGGCCGGACTGTGAACCTCGTCGAAACCAAACCCCCCGTTGACCTATCACTTCCGGTTGCCAAAACCGGGTTTTGGCGACCAAAACTGATAGAGCAAACCGTGCGCCGGACCATCCTGAACCGGACCGCCGCCCTTGCCTTCGCCGTTGTGGTTATGTTCGCCGTCTATGTGCTCCTGGGCAGCTACACCGTGACTGTCCCGGACTTTTTCAAGATCCTCATCGGGCACTTGACTGGCGGCGAGAAAATCCCCGGCGCAAGCTTCATCGTCATGGAGAACAAGCTGCCCAGGGCCGTCACCGGCGTAATGATCGGCGCCGCGTTCGGCCTCTCCGGCGGCCTGTTCCAGACCATGCTCCGCAACCCGCTGGCCAGCCCGGACGTGATCGGCATCAGCTATGGAGCCAGCGCGGCCGCGGTCACCGCCATCTTGATCTTCGGCGCCACCGGTCCTGCCGTGTCCGGGGCGGCGCTTGGTGGTGCGCTGGGCATCGCAGCTCTGATTTATGCCATCTCCCGCGGTCCGTCACCGGGCTCCGGCGGCGGCAACCGGGGGAACGTCGCGGGCAACCGGCTGATTCTGGCCGGTGTGGGCATCGCCGCCGCCCTGCAGGCAGTAGTCAACTTCATGATGACCCGTGCGGACATCCGCACCGCGGCTGACGCACTCGTCTGGCTCAACGGCTCCCTCAACTCCGCCAACTGGGACCGGGCCGGCATGCTGGCACTCGCGCTCCTGCTCCTGGTCCCCGCCGTCATTGCCCTCGCCGGGCCGCTGCGCATCCTCGAACTCGGCGACGACGCCGCGGCCGGGCTGGGCATCCGTGTCGGGTTCACCCGCCTCGCCGTGGTTGTCACTGCCGTGGCACTCGCCGCGGTGGCGACGGCGGCTGCCGGGCCCGTCTCGTTCGTCGCCTTCCTGGCCGGGCCCATCGCCCGGCGCTTCACCCTAAAAGCCAGCCTCCCGGCGTCGGCCCTGGTGGGTGCGCTGATTGTCCTCACCGCCGATTACATCGCGGCCAACCTCGCCCCCTTGGTGCTGGACGGCACCGTGCTGCCCGTCGGCGTTATCACCGGCGCGCTCGGCGCCCCGTTCCTGCTGTGGCTTCTGGTCACGGCCAACCGAAAGGAGGCCTGACATGGCCGTTCTTAGCGCCCAGGACCTCACCCTCAAATACGACCAGCGCTGCGTGGTGGACGGCCTCACGGCGGAAATCCCCGAAGGCAAGGTGACCATGATCGTGGGCGCCAACGCCTGCGGTAAATCCACGCTCCTCCGCGGCCTGTCCCGCCTTTTCAAGCCGGCTGCCGGTGTGGTCACGCTGGACGGCAAGGACATCCACGCCCGCCCGGCCCGTGAACTGGCGCGCACCCTGGGCCTCCTCCCGCAGCACCCCACCGCGCCGGACGGCATCGCCGTCCGGGACCTCGTGGGCCGCGGCCGGTATCCGCACCAGGGCTTCTTCCGCAGCTGGAGCACGGGTGACTTGTCGCACCATGATCTCGCTGTGCAGCGCGCGCTCGTGGCGACGGAAACGCTGGAACTCGCTGAGCGGAACGTCGATGAACTCTCCGGCGGGCAGCGCCAGCGGGTCTGGATCGCCATGGCGCTGGCACAAGAAACCGACGTGCTCCTGCTGGACGAACCCACCACCTACCTGGACCTGGCGCACCAGGTGGAAGTCCTGGACCTGGTCACGGACCTGAACCGCAAGCGCGGCACCACCGTGGCTATCGTCCTGCACGACCTGAACCTGGCAGCACGCTACGCGGACCACGTCATCGCCATGAAGGGCGGCGGGATCGTGGCCCTGGGCGACCCCATTGACGTTGTCACCGAAAAGATGGTCCGGGACGTCTTCGGCCTGGCGTCCCGGGTCATTCCCGATCCCGTCTCGGGCACGCCCCTGATTATCCCCATCGGCCGCCACCACAGCACCGCAACCGAACTGGAGCTCGTTTCATGAAGACCAGCGACATCGCCGCCACCCAGCCCATGACCCTGGCTTTCGAGGTGACCGTTTCCTCGGTGCAGGAGCTGAGCCCCAACTTCCGCCGGATCACCTTCGGGGGGTACTCGCTGCGGGACTTCGGCGTTAACGGCGACACCCTTGACCTGAGGATCAAACTGATGATCCCTTCCCTGGCAGCGGACGGCACGCAACTGCCTCTGCCGGTCTTCGAAATGGAGCAGGCCGGCTGGTACCGGGAATGGCTTGCCATGGACCCCGCCGTACGCGGCTCCATCCGCACGTACACGGTCCGCCAGTCCCGGCTTGATGCCGTGTATCCGGAAATTGACGTTGACTTCGTGATGCATTTCGACGCGGACGGCCACGGCGGTCCGGCCGCGAACTGGGCCCTGAACGTCAAGCCGGGCGATGCGATCACCCTAATCGGCCCCAACAACCGTGCCGCCCAGTGCTACACCGCCGAGATCTACGGCGGCATCGAGTGGCGGCCCGGAATGGCACAGCGTGTCCTGCTCGCCGGCGACGAAACCGCCATTCCCGCCATCTCCGCCATCCTCGAAAGCCTGCCGTCCTACATGACCGGCCACGCCCTCCTCGAAGTACCGGAGGCAGGCGACTTCCTCGACCTCAAGACAGACGCCGACATCGACATCACCTGGCTTGCCCGCGGCGCGGCCATCGGCCGCGCACGCCCGCACGGCGAGCTGCTGCAGCAGGCAGTGCGGGCGGCGGTCCCCGTTCCCGGCTGGGTGGGCATCAAAACGTCCGACGCCGGCGCGGGCCCGGAGCCCGAAGACGTCAACGTGGACGTGGACATCCTCTGGGAGACGCCCGCGCGGATGGAGACAGCCGAAATAGAGGCCACCAAGAACCCCGCCGTGCCCGCCGGCGCCATGCCCTTCTACGCCTGGATCGCCGGCGAGGCCGCCGTTATCAAGGACATGCGGCGGTACCTTGTGCGCGACGTCGGGATCGACCGCAAGCAGGTCGCCTTCATGGGGTACTGGCGGCAGGGTAAGGCCGAGCTCTAAGACCTCCGGCCCTACGTCAACGCTCTCTCACTTCCTGTGGGTTTTCGGTGGACGCTCTCTCACGTCCTGTTGTTTGGCGTTAACCCTGTCGTTTTCTTGGGTGGCTAGGGTGGTCGCGTGGATATCTCTCCCTTACTGCCTGCGCGGGACGGGCTGCGTGTCTTTGTTGCCCTTGGGGACTCGTTTACCGAGGGCGTGGGGGACCGGGATGAGCGGCTGCCAAACGGCGTGCGGGGTTGGGCTGACCGGGTGGCGGAGAAGCTGGCAAGGGCTGAGCCGGGCTGGGAATACGCCAACCTTGCTATCCGGAGCAAACGCCTGCGGCACATCATCAGCGAGCAGTTAGAGCCGGCCCTCGCCATGAAGCCCGCGCTGATCACCCTGTATGCCGGCGGGAACGACATCCTGGACATTGGCACGGACATGGCCGCCCTGATGGACGAGTACGAAAGCTTCGTGGCGCAGTTGACCGGGAGCGGAGCCACGGTGGTCCTGTTCACCGGCTTCGACGTCAAAGTATCAGCCGTCCTGGAGCTGCTGAAGAAGCGGAACGCGGTCTACAACCAGCGAGTCCGCGAGATCGCCGCCAAGCATGGGGCGGTCCTGGTGGATTACTGGTGCCTGGACGCCTTCCATGACCGTCGGATGTGGGACTCGGACCGCCTTCACATGTCCAAGGCGGGCCATAAGTACCTCGCCGGGCAGGTCCTGGACCAGCTCGGGGTGCCGCACAAGATCCGCCCGAAGGACTGGGACCCGCCGGCCCGGCTCAGCCTCCGGGAGTGGGAGCAACGGCAGCGGCGTTGGGTCAATGACTGGGTGCTGCCGCTCTTCGGCCGCAAGATCAGGGGCGTCACGCTCGGGGATACGTTGGCGCCGCGCTGGCCGGAACCCGTCAAGGTGCCGCGGAAGCGTGGGCTGAAGAAGTTGATGGACCGGGACGTAGGATTTTAGGGGCGCCCGAAAGTCCTGATATTGTAAACATCTGTTGACTTGGAGGCAATATCACGGATGCTGTTGCGTGTCCAGCAGGTTTTCGTAACCCTCCGCCACGGTGGTGGCAGTGAATTCGATGACCTCGAATTCGGCCACACCGTTGCTGTAGAAGGGGTCCTTGGCCAACGCAGCATCCAGGGTGGTTCGGTTGGCCTTGGACAACAGCACACCGCCCACGGCGGGAACCAGGCGTCCGGACGCAAGGAACACGCCGTCGTCGAACGCCTGCTTAACCCAGGCCATATGCGCGGGGCGGTGATAGTCCACAATGTCTTCGGGCACCTTGTAGGTCAGCGATACAACAAACATAAAGCCAGCCTACTCGGACGGTCCAGGGGAACTGGTGCGTCACTTGAACGCTCAACCACGCTCTGCTTCTAGAATGGACGCATGACCGAACCGCGCTGGCTCAACGCCGACGAACGACGTGCCTGGCTGGCACTCCTGAGCATCAACACGCTGCTGCCGGCTGCCCTGGACAACCAGCTCCACACCGCCGGCAAGGTGTCCCTGTTCGATTACAACGTCATGGCCATGCTGTCAGAGGCCGAGGGCCGTTTCCTGCCGATGAGCCAGCTGGCCGCCCGCACCAGTTCGTCGCTGTCCCGGCTCTCGCACGTGGTTTCCAAACTGGAGAAACGCGGCTGGCTGGAGCGGCGTCCGCACCCCCGAGATGCCCGGGTCACCACCGCACACCTGTCCGACGTCGGGATGGCCACTCTGGAGGCGCTCGCGCCGGGCCACGTGGAGGCAGTCCGCACCAAGTTCCTGGACGCCCTGACTGAACGCGACGTCAATGATCTCGCCCGTATCGGCGAAAAAATCGTGGCCCGGCTGGATGATGACCACTGGATCCTGCGCGAGACTGAAAGCCGGCCATAAGCCGCCGCTCGGACCGCCACCCTCGGACCGCCACCCTCCGGGCAGGCCCTGCCTTGGTTGCTCCCGGCAACAGATGAAAGACTGACGCCATGGACTTTTCGACCCGGTATGTAGCGCTCGGCGACTCTTTCACGGAGGGGGTCGGGGATGACGATCCCAGCCGTCCCAATGGTGTCCGCGGCTGGGCGGACCGCGTGGCCGAGCGGCTGGGCGCGGCGGATCCCGGCTTCGGCTACGCCAACCTGGCCATCCGCGGCAGGAAGCTTCGCCGGATCATGGCAGAACAGGTGGACGCCGCCGTCGACCTGAACCCCACCTTGGTGACCATTTACGCAGGCGCCAACGACATTCTGCGGCCCAAGATCGACATCGACGATCTCCTGGCAGAATACGACGCCGGCATCCGCAAGCTGGCGGCCACCGGCGCCATCGTGGTGATGTTCACCGGCTTCGATGCGCGGGGCTCCAAGGTGTTCAGCACCATGCGCGGCCGCACGGCCATATACAACGAGCTGATCCGCGGCATTGCCGGGGACCACGGTGCATTGCTGGTGGATTACTGGCGCTTCAACGAGTACTACAACTGGGGCATGTGGGCCCAGGACCGGATGCACATGTCCGCTGCCGGGCACGCCAATATGGCCAACCGCGTTCTCACGGTCCTGGAGCACGACCACTCGATCGAAGTCCCGCCCATGACCCCGGTGCCCGAGCTGAACCGGGCCGAAGCCATCCGCGCCAACGCCCGCTGGGTCCGCGAATTTGCCGGACCGTGGGTGGTCCGCCGCGTTACCGGTAAGTCTTCGGGCGACGGCCTGGCAGCCAAGTACGCGCAGCTCACGCGCCTATAGCGGCCGAATCCCCTAGCTGCGGAAGCCCGGCGTGGCCAGCAGTTCCCCGTCGGCAAGAACCGCCAGCACCGCGACGTCCCAGCCGTCGGTAGCCCTGTCCAGCATCGGCCTGCCGCCTGCCACAATCGCGGTGGCGAGGACGTCCGCCGTCGTGATGTCCGCAGCCGCAACGGAGACCTGGGTGAACGCCGAGGAATCCCTGGGCCGGCCCCAGATATGGTCGCCCCTTTCCGCGGAGCCGGAAGTCGCCAACGCCGCGTGACGCGGTCCCAGCGGGTAGCCGGCCAGCAGAATGCCACGGTCCGCGGGATCCATGATGCCCGCGTCCCAAGGTGCGTTGCTTCCAGGCACCGGCGAGCCGCTCACCAGCACGTCGCCGCCCGCGTTCAGACACCAGTCCGGACGCCCGAGCGCCAGCAGTGATGTGGCTGCCTCCTGGATCGCGAAAGCCTTGACGAGGCCGGAAAGGTCCAGCGCGCCGTCGGGCCTTTCCGGGGTGAAGGCACCTTCGGTGCGCAATCGCCAGCCCAGAGCCTCGGCGTACCGTGCACGCATGCCCGCGGAGGCGTCGCGCAGGGACAGCTCGCCGCGCGCAATGGTGCTCGCTTCAGAATCGGCCCGGTACAGGCTGAACGTTTGGTCCAGGTCCAGGAACAGGCGTTCGACGACGGCGGTGGCGGCGGCCAGTTCATCCTCCTGCCCGTTCCCTCCCGCGGCCGGGTTCACCGGAATCGTCAGGCTAATGACCGTGCCCATGCTGCGGAATGTCCTTGCTTTCATAGGCAGCCGGCCCGCCTGGATTGCGGGGTTCCTAGAGGTTCGCGGCATCGATGGCTGCCTGGAGGGACGTGAGGTAGGCGGTGCTGGTGACGGTGGCGCCGCTGATTGTCTTGACCTCGGCCGACTGGGCGGCCAAGACTTCGGTCCGGAGCAGGGGCGCAGCCCGGTTGCTGATCTGGATTGATTTTCGGTCGTCGTCGGTCAGGTGGAGTGCCGTGACCTCGGTAATGGTCCCTGCCTGCACTGTGATCTGCACCTGAACTGAGCCAAACCGCGTGGACACCACCGCGCCGTCGTACATGCCGGCCGCTGCAGACGTTTGGGGGGAACTTGCGGCGCCGCTGGCACCGGAGACACCGGTGGTCCCGGCAGTTCCGGACCCGGACGCGCCGGTCTCTCCGGTGCCGGTTCCCGCCAGCGCGTCGGCGACCGAGCTGCGGATTTCCGCCACCTGTGCGCCGGCCTGCCATCCTGCCAGGAGGATGCCGGCCGAGGCCAGCGCCGCCGAAACTGCTCCCCGTGCTTTCACCAATCGAACCTTTCGTGATGGATTTGTTCCGGACCGACTCCCGCCGCCCGGGCATCCGCGATGACGTTCCGGGCCCAGCTTGCGGGGCCGCAGATGTAGACGTCCGAATCGGCGATATGGGGGACATACGCGGCAATTGTGTAGCCGGCGCGTACTGCATCTTCCGGCAACCAGCTATGGTCGTCCCACCGAGCACGGGCACCCGTCAGATGGAACAATTCGGCTCCCCGTTTTTGGCAGAGGGCCAGGATTTCGGATCCCAGGTAAAGCTCTGCTTCGTTGTGGCCCCGCAGCAGGACCGTGGCGTCTCCGGGGGCGAGAGGGGTGTCTTCCAAAAGGGCGCGCAGCGGGGTGATGCCGATTCCCGCTCCGATCATCACCACTTTGCGCCGTGTCCGGGCCGCGGTGCTGAACAGTCCGTACGGTCCTTCCACGGCAACCTTGGTGCCGGGCTTCAGCCTGGCAAGCTGCGCGGATCCGCGGCCGAGGTTGCGGACCGTGATCCGAAGCGCGGACCCACGCCCAGGTCCGGACGCCAGCGGCTCGGCTGACAGGCTGAAGGGGTGCGGATGCCACCATAGGCCCGGGGCGAAGAAGCGCCAGATGAAGAACCGCCCGCCGTTACCGGCGAGCCGGTCCAGCTGCAGCCCGGTCATCTCGATGTTCACCACGCCCGGGGCCGCTATCGTCACGCGGCTGACCGTGAGTTTGTGCCGGGAAGTGGCAACGCCGGCTGCACTACGCGGAAGTACAGGAGGGCCGCGCCGGTAGCGGCGCAGATGGCCAGCCAGTACCAGCGCTGCCACGTTCCCTCCGCGAAAAGTCCGCCCACGCTGAACTGATGGGGGAGTGAGGTACCGACGGCGGCGTACGTCAGCAGGTGCACCGCGTACCAGAATTCGTAAGGGAAACGACGCCGGACGGCCACCAGCGACGTGACCACCACGGCGATGAACAGGGTCATGGATATGTAGGCCAGCCACATGTCCGGGACCAGGATCCAGAGGGCAACGGATTCGCTGATGGGGTCCAGGCCCTCGGCCAGCCCGTAGCCCACCGCGATCAGGAGCCCATGGGCCAGCAGGAGGTACAGCGAGGGTTTGCCGAGCCTCCGGTGGAATTCCAGGGCGCGGTCGTGGCCGATTGTCCGGTCAACGAAGGGAATGCGGGCCGCCAGCAGGAGCATCAACAGGACCAGGTCCATGCCTGCCAATCCCGCCACGATCCCCAAGGCGGTAAACGCGGAGGCAGGCGAATTTATGACTCTTGCACCGCCGTCTGCCAGCCACAACGCCACGGCGGCGGCCATCGATCCCCAGGCGATGACCGTCAACGCGTCGGTACGGAGCAGTCGACGGCGATGTTGTCCGTCGAATAATCCAGCCCGCGAGGGGCGGCCCGGCGTTGCGCGCTGATCATTTTGGCCCGGGCGGTTCGGGGTTCTGGTGTCAGAGCGGAGCTTGGGTGTCATGGTTCAACTGTGGGCTTCAAAGCTTTCATTAAGCTGTGAAACTGCTGGTTGGTCGGCTATGAATGCCCCACAGAAAAGCGGTACCTGGTGCGGCGCCCTTATACACCGTCCGGGCCCGGATTGGTCTTTAATTGCGTGAACTCGTAGACTTGGTGAGCGCTAAGTGCGCGGAGCGTGCGCAATTGCTCCGGTGGCCCGGTAATTTTCTCCAGGGTAGCCGGTAGTTAGGGGCTCAAGTTGCGTGACTAACCGTTCACCCTGATCACTTTGGGTCGCACTTAGCCGCATGATCCTGCAGCAGATATGCGGATCATTACATTCAATTCTTGAGGAGAAGTCATGGCAGCACACTGCCAAGTGACCGGAGCCGAGCCGGGCTTTGGGCACAGCATTTCGCACTCGCACCGTCGCAACAAGCGTCGGTTCGATCCGAACATTCAGAAGAAGCGCTACTGGGTTCCGTCCCTGCGCCGTAACGTCACTCTGCAGCTTTCTGCAAAGGGCATCAAGACCATCGACGTGCGCGGCATTGACGTAGTCGTCGCCGCCATCCTTGCTCGGGGAGTGAAGCTCTAATGGCTAAGGACAAGGACGTACGTCCGATCATCAAGCTCAAGTCGACTGCGGGCACGGGTTACACCTACGTGACGCGGAAGAACCGTCGTAACGACCCGGACCGTATGGTTCTGAAGAAGTACGATCCCAAGATCCGTCAGCACGTCGAATTCCGAGAGGAGCGCTAAACACATGGCTAAGAAGTCAATGATCGCAAAGAACGAACAGCGTAAAGTCATCGTTGAGCGTTACGCTGCAAAGCGCCTCGAACTGAAGAAGGCTCTGGTTGATCCCAACTCGACCGACGAAGTTCGCGAAGCAGCACGCCTCGGCCTGCAGAAGCTTCCCCGCAACGCGTCGCCCGTCCGTCTGCGTAACCGCGACATCATCGACGGCCGTCCCCGCGGTACCTTCCAGAAGTTCGGTATCTCCCGTGTTCGCTTCCGCGACATGGCTCACCGTGGTGAGCTCCCGGGCATCACCAAGTCTTCCTGGTAATCCAGCACTGCTGATTCCAGCTGCTTGGGAAGGGCCGGCAACCGTTTGGTTGCCGGCCCTTCCTGCGTTTAAAGCTTCCGGTGATCGAGCCCCATCCGGTGATAGCGCTTGTCGAGATCCGGCGGCGGCGGTCGTTGTGCTGCAGCACACAGCAGGGAAGTACGACGACGGTGCCCGGTTTTGGGTGCCGATGCCGGCTTTGGGCCCGGAATGTGGGGGCATAGGGGCCGTTGTGGGGGTGGATTTGCGGTGGGGGTTGGGTGGGTGTATTGTTTTCTAAGTCGCCGCGAGGGGAACAGCGAAGAGCTGGTTACCGCGGGCGGCCAAACCCCCTAATTCAAGACCAAATGTTGGTTGTTCTTTTGAGCGCCTTTGTTTGGTGGGGATGTGTTTTCTGCTGGTGTGGGTCCTGGAATATGGATTTGCATCGGGGCGGGAAACCGGGTAAGTTTGAAAAGTTGCTCCGGAGCGATCCACGGCCGATTAGATGGTTGTGGTGGTGCCGGGTGTGTCTGTTGTTTGAGAACTCAATAGTGTGCCAAGTTTGTTGATACCAATTTATTGTATTGAATTGGTTGAATTGACTGGATTATGCCACCCCGTGGTGTGGTCTGGTTTTTACAGCTGGTTTCAAATTTTGTGCAACCATTTTATCCTGTTATTTCCGGGGTTGGTGGTTGTGTCTGTTTTACTTCAACGGAGAGTTTGATCCTGGCTCAGGATGAACGCTGGCGGCGTGCTTAACACATGCAAGTCGAACGATGAACCTCACTTGTGGGGGGATTAGTGGCGAACGGGTGAGTAACACGTGAGTAACCTGCCCTTAACTCTGGGATAAGCCTGGGAAACTGGGTCTAATACCGGATATGACTCCTCATCGCATGGTGGGGGGTGGAAAGCTTTATTGTGGTTTTGGATGGACTCGCGGCCTATCAGCTTGTTGGTGAGGTAATGGCTCACCAAGGCGACGACGGGTAGCCGGCCTGAGAGGGTGACCGGCCACACTGGGACTGAGACACGGCCCAGACTCCTACGGGAGGCAGCAGTGGGGAATATTGCACAATGGGCGAAAGCCTGATGCAGCGACGCCGCGTGAGGGATGACGGCCTTCGGGTTGTAAACCTCTTTCAGTAGGGAAGAAGCGAAAGTGACGGTACCTGCAGAAGAAGCGCCGGCTAACTACGTGCCAGCAGCCGCGGTAATACGTAGGGCGCAAGCGTTATCCGGAATTATTGGGCGTAAAGAGCTCGTAGGCGGTTTGTCGCGTCTGCCGTGAAAGTCCGGGGCTCAACTCCGGATCTGCGGTGGGTACGGGCAGACTAGAGTGATGTAGGGGAGACTGGAATTCCTGGTGTAGCGGTGAAATGCGCAGATATCAGGAGGAACACCGATGGCGAAGGCAGGTCTCTGGGCATTAACTGACGCTGAGGAGCGAAAGCATGGGGAGCGAACAGGATTAGATACCCTGGTAGTCCATGCCGTAAACGTTGGGCACTAGGTGTGGGGGACATTCCCCGTTTTCCGCGCCGTAGCTAACGCATTAAGTGCCCCGCCTGGGGAGTACGGCCGCAAGGCTAAAACTCAAAGGAATTGACGGGGGCCCGCACAAGCGGCGGAGCATGCGGATTAATTCGATGCAACGCGAAGAACCTTACCAAGGCTTGACATGAACCGGTAATACCTGGAAACAGGTGCCCCGCTTGCGGTCGGTTTACAGGTGGTGCATGGTTGTCGTCAGCTCGTGTCGTGAGATGTTGGGTTAAGTCCCGCAACGAGCGCAACCCTCGTTCTATGTTGCCAGCGCGTTATGGCGGGGACTCATAGGAGACTGCCGGGGTCAACTCGGAGGAAGGTGGGGACGACGTCAAATCATCATGCCCCTTATGTCTTGGGCTTCACGCATGCTACAATGGCCGGTACAAAGGGTTGCGATACTGTGAGGTGGAGCTAATCCCAAAAAGCCGGTCTCAGTTCGGATTGGGGTCTGCAACTCGACCCCATGAAGTCGGAGTCGCTAGTAATCGCAGATCAGCAACGCTGCGGTGAATACGTTCCCGGGCCTTGTACACACCGCCCGTCAAGTCACGAAAGTTGGTAACACCCGAAGCCGGTGGCCTAACCCCTTGTGGGAGGGAGCTGTCGAAGGTGGGACTGGCGATTGGGACTAAGTCGTAACAAGGTAGCCGTACCGGAAGGTGCGGCTGGATCACCTCCTTTCTAAGGAGCACCTACAGTCACCTTGCCCCGTGTATGCGGGTGTGGAGGGGTTGTCAGGAGTATATGCCCGTTGCGCAGACGCTAGTTCTGCGGCGGGTGCTCAAGGGTGGAATATCAATGAATAGCGGCCGCTTGTTTTGTGCCTCGTCTAGTACGGTGGTGGGTTGTCCTTCGGGATTCTCTTCTGCTTGGAACGGTGTGGGTGTGGATGTGGGTGGTTTAGTGTTTGGCACACTGTTGGGTCCTGAGGCAACAGGGCCGGTGGGATGTGCTGCGGCTTACGGGTTGTGGTGTGTTTTGTCGGGTTTGTTTGTTTCTGGTTTCCTGGCTGCATCGATCACGTACTTTTTGGGGTGTGTGGGGTGTGTGGTTTGGGGTTGTTGTTTGAGAACTACATAGTGGACGCGAGCATCTTTTATAAGAAGCAATTTCCAAGAATATATGAACCTGGATCTGTCCGGGCGTTCGTTGCTGTGGCCTTTGGGTTGTGGTGGTGGTGTCCGGGTGGTTTTCGTGGTTCTCTCGAAAATTAGCGTTTTGATCTTTTGTGGTCAAGTTTTTAAGAGCACACGGTGGATGCCTTGGCATTAGGAGCCGAAGAAGGACGTAGGAATCTGCGATAAGCCTGGGGGAGTCGATAACCGGACTTTGATCCCAGGGTCTCCGAATGGGGAAACCCCGCCAGGGGCGCGAGCCACCTGGTGACCCGCATCTGAACACATAGGGTGTGTGGAGGGAACGCGGGGAAGTGAAACATCTCAGTACCCGCAGGAAGAGAAAACAATAGTGATTCCGTTAGTAGTGGCGAGCGAACGCGGATCAGGCTAAACCGTTCCATGTGTGATAGCCGGCGGGCGTTGCATGGGCGGGGTTGTGGGACTTTCCGTATCAGTTCTGCCGGACTGGTGAGGTGTGATGTGCAGGCATAGGTGAACGGTCTTGAAAGGCCGGCCAGAGAGGGTGTGAGCCCCGTAACCGAAATGTTTTGTGCCGCCTGGAGAGTATCCCAAGTAGCACGGGGCCCGAGAAATCCCGTGTGAATCTGTCAGGACCACCTGATAAGCCTAAATACTCCCTAATGACCGATAGCGGACCAGTACCGTGAGGGAAAGGTGAAAAGTACCCCGGGAGGGGAGTGAAACAGTACCTGAAACCGTGTGCTTACAATCCGTCGGAGCATCTGCAGCTTGTCTGTATGGGTGTGACGGCGTGCCTTTTGAAGAATGAGCCTGCGAGTTAGTGTTACGTCGCGAGGTTAACCCGTGTGGGGAAGCCGTAGCGAAAGCGAGTCTGAATAGGGCGTTGCAGTGGCGTGATCTAGACCCGAAGCGAAGTGATCTACCCATGGCCAGGTTGAAGCGACGGTAAGACGTCGTGGAGGACCGAACCCACTTCAGTTGAAAATGGAGGGGATGAGCTGTGGGTAGGGGTGAAAGGCCAATCAAACTTCGTGATAGCTGGTTCTCCCCGAAATGCATTTAGGTGCAGCGTTGCGTGTTTCTTGCTGGAGGTAGAGCTACTGGATGGCTAATGGGCCCTACAAGGTTACTGACGTCAGCCAAACTCCGAATGCCGGTAAGTGAGAGCGCAGCAGTGAGACTGTGGGGGATAAGCTTCATAGTCGAGAGGGAAACAGCCCAGACCACCAACTAAGGCCCCTAAGCGTGTGCTAAGTGGGAAAGGATGTGGAGTTGCGAAGACAACCAGGAGGTTGGCTTAGAAGCAGCCATCCTTAAAAGAGTGCGTAATAGCTCACTGGTCAAGTGATTCCGCGCCGACAATGTAGCGGGGCTCAAGTACACCGCCGAAGTTGTGGATTTCAGATATTAGCTAAGCCGCCCCTTTGCGGGGTTGGTTCAGGCGTCTGGAGTGGTAGGGGAGCGTCGTGTGGGCAGTGAAGTCGCGGTGTAAACCAGCGGTGGAGCCTACACGAGTGAGAATGCAGGCATGAGTAGCGAAAGACGGGTGAGAAACCCGTCCGCCGAATGATCAAGGGTTCCAGGGTCAAGCTAATCTGCCCTGGGTAAGTCGGGACCTAAGGCGAGGCCGACAGGCGTAGTCGATGGACAACGGGTTGATATTCCCGTACCGGCGAAAAACCGTCCATGTTGAACAGGGGATACTAACCGCCCGATACCTGCCCGCCCACCCTTCGGGGTGATGTGGGTTTTGGTGGAGCGCGGGACCTGATCCTGGGAGGCAAGCGTATTAACAGGTGTGACGCAGGAAGGTAGCCAAGCCGGGCGATGGTTGTCCCGGTCTAAGGATGTAGGGCGAACGGTAGGCAAATCCGCCGTTCATGATGCCTGAGATCTGATGGGACCCCCTCACGGGGGGATTTGGTGATCCTATGCTGCCGAGAAAAGCATCGACGCGAGGTTTTAGCCGCCCGTACCCCAAACCGACACAGGTGATCAGGTAGAGAATACTAAGGCGATCGAGAGAATTATGGTTAAGGAACTCGGCAAAATGCCCCCGTAACTTCGGGAGAAGGGGGGCCCCAACCTTGAACACCACTTGCTGGTGGGAGGGGATCGGGGCCGCAGAGACCAGGGGGAAGCGACTGTTTACTAAAAACACAGGTCCGTGCGAAGTCGCAAGACGATGTATACGGACTGACTCCTGCCCGGTGCTGGAAGGTTAAGAGGACCGGTTAGCCTTACGGCGAAGCTGAGAATTCAAGCCCCAGTAAACGGCGGTGGTAACTATAACCATCCTAAGGTAGCGAAATTCCTTGTCGGGTAAGTTCCGACCTGCACGAATGGAGTAACGACTTCCCCGCTGTCTCAACCATAAACTCGGCGAAATTGCAGTACGAGTAAAGATGCTCGTTACGCGCAGCAGGACGGAAAGACCCCGAGACCTTTACTATAGTTTGGTATTGGTGTTCGGAGTGGCTTGTGTAGGATAGGTGGGAGACGTTGAAGCCCGGACGCCAGTTCGGGTGGAGTCATCGTTGAAATACCACTCTGGTCACTTTGGACATCTAACTTCGGCCCGTAATCCGGGTCAGGGACAGTGCCTGATGGGTAGTTTAACTGGGGCGGTTGCCTCCTAAAAAGTAACGGAGGCGCCCAAAGGTTCCCTCAGCCTGGTTGGCAATCAGGTGTCGAGTGTAAGTGCACAAGGGAGCTTGACTGTGAGAGAGACATCTCGAGCAGGGACGAAAGTCGGGACTAGTGATCCGGCGGTACATTGTGGAATGGCCGTCGCTCAACGGATAAAAGGTACCTCGGGGATAACAGGCTGATCTTGCCCAAGAGTCCATATCGACGGCATGGTTTGGCACCTCGATGTCGGCTCGTCGCATCCTGGGGCTGGAGTAGGTCCCAAGGGTTGGGCTGTTCGCCCATTAAAGCGGTACGCGAGCTGGGTTTAGAACGTCGTGAGACAGTTCGGTCCCTATCCGCTGCGCGCGCAGGAAATTTGAGAAGGGCTGTCCTTAGTACGAGAGGACCGGGACGGACGAACCTCTGGTGTGTCAGTTGTACTGCCAAGTGCACCGCTGATTAGCTACGTTCGGATGGGATAACCGCTGAAAGCATCTAAGCGGGAAGCTCGCTTCGAGATGAGATTTCCATACACCTTGTGTGTGAGAGGCCCCCAGCCAGACCACTGGGTTGATAGGCCGGATGTGGAAGCGAGGACTAACGACTCGTGAAGCTGACCGGTACTAATAGGCCGATAACTTACACCACACACCACCCCTGCAAACGGTTCAAAAGCGTTTGCAACCATGGGTGGTAAAAAGATAACAAGACTGCTTGCGTCCACTATGTGGTTCCCAAACAACAAACCCGTCACACGGGCCGTTGCACAGGAACACAACACAACACAACAACATAACAACACCACAATGTTGTAACCAGATTTCCCACCCGTACAGGCACGCCTGAACGGGCCGGGTAGAAGGGTTACGGCGGTCATAGCGTGGGGGAAACGCCCGGTCCCATTCCGAACCCGGAAGCTAAGACCCACAGCGCCGATGGTACTGCACCCGGGAGGGTGTGGGAGAGTAGGTCACCGCCGGAACATCATTACAGGTCGAGAGCCCCCCAACCACCAGGTTGGGGGGCTCTCCCACGTTAACCACCCAACCCACAAAACACACCCAACCAGAACCACAAACCACCCGCCCGCCGGCCCACAGAACCACGCCCGGCAGTGAAATCCGGCACTTCCGCGTCGCATGCGCCCGTGGCCCTGCCGCCCGCCTCCGATCGACGAGTGGCGGCTAGCGCGTTGCCGCCGGTCGAGGCCACCCGCCCTATGCGCTGCTGCACGTCTTTCATTGTGGGCGCGCGACACACCAATGGTGTAGCCGCCGTTGGGCACCTTGTGGCCCGGGTACGTGCCCTCGGTGGCGGTGGCGGTGCCGTCACCGGCCACGAGCACCGGGTCTACGTCCTCATCGATCCCGCCACCGAAGACATAGACGCCCGCCGCCTTGGCCTCGGCGATGACCGCGTGCGAGGCTTCGACCACCGCCTCGAAGTCCTCCTCGGGTGACACCATGGCGTCACCCGGAAACGAGATCAGGTATTTCGTCATTCGAGGACTCCTCTGCTCCGGCGGCGCCATCCGTCGGCTCTAGTGTGCAGCACCGCTCTGTCTGGTGCCCAGACTGATTATGGCTCCGACGCCCAACATGTGGTCAAGGTCGAGCGTCGCAACCGACCCGCAGAACCTGCTCGAGCGGTACCGCCTGAAAGCGTGTCCCTAAACGCGTGCCCGCGGAGAAGGGGCGGCCATGGATCGATTGGACACGATCGTGATCGGTGCTGGCAGTCAGGGCGTCGAGTCTAACGATTCGATCGACCGGTGGTGCCGACGTTGAG
The DNA here is from genome assembly GCF_014217545.1 of Pseudarthrobacter sp. NBSH8. Classification (NCBI taxonomy): domain Bacteria; kingdom Bacillati; phylum Actinomycetota; class Actinomycetes; order Micrococcales; family Micrococcaceae; genus Pseudarthrobacter; species Pseudarthrobacter sp. NBSH8. Next base: position 3,855,584 of record NZ_CP043178.1, on the reverse strand, counting down.
GGCTTGAGAGCATGGAGCGGGACACGCTGACCCGGGAGTTGGCGCACGGTCCGTTGCGCTGGCGTCCCATGGTTCTCAAGGACTCCATCCCCCCGGCACCGGTGTATCGACGGCGGGTACGGGTGGCGCCATCAGGCCATCCATGCCCTCCGTGGCCGCACCCGTCTGCAGAAGGCACTTTCTGTTAACGCCAACCGAAAATAGGGCCAGGAACGCCAACTGAAAATAGGGCCACCGACCAATATGGAAGGTGATCAATTTGGATGATTGGGCGGAGATACGCCACCTGTTTTCGACGGGCAAGCACTCGAAGCGTGAGATCGGCAGGATCGTGGGTGTTTCCCGCAGAACGGTGGATCGGGCGTTGGAGTCGGATCGGGCGCCGAAGTATCAGCGGGCGGCCGGGGTGTCGAGTTTTGTTGTGTTTGCTCCCAGGGTGCGGGAGTTGTTGGTGAAGACGCCGACGATGCCGGCGGCGACGCTCGCGGAGCGGGTGGGCTGGTCTGGTTCCGCTTCGTTGTTCCGGGCGAAGGTCGCTGTGATCCGGCCTGAATACGCGCCGCCGGACCCGGCCGACCGCCTGGTCCACGAGCCGGGGTTCCAGGTCCAGTGCGATCTCTGGTTCCCGCACGAGCCGCTGCCCGTCGGTGCGGGCCAGTCCGATACGCCCCCGGTGCAGGGGAATCCCTCGGCGTTCTCGGGATTTATTCAGGCACGGATGCTGCCGTCGCGGACGACGCCGGATCTTCTGGGCGGGATGTGGACGCTGCTGCAGGATGCGCAGGCGGTTCCGTCTCGGCTGTTGTGGGACAACGAGTCCGGCATCGGCAGGCGCAAACCGACGGAGCCGGTGGCCGCGTTCGCCGGGTCCCTGGGGTTGGAGATCAAGCTGCTTCCGCCGCGGGATCCGGAGTCCAAGGGCATGGTCGAGCGGATGAACAGGTTCTTCCGGCAGCGCTTCATGCCGGGTCGGGAGTTCCGGTCACCAGCGGACTTCAACGGTCAGCTGGAGGACTGGCTGCCCAAGGCCAATCACCGGTACTCGCGGTCCCGCCACGGGCGCCCTGCCGAGCTGATTGTCCTGGACCGGGAGAGGATGCGGGAGCTGCCGCCGGTGAGCCCGGAGGCGGTGTTCCGCAACGCGGTGCGGCTCCCGCGGGATTACTATGTGCGGGTGTTCTCCAACGACTATTCCGTGGACCCTTCGTTCATTGGGCGGATCGTTGACGTCACCGCTGACCTGGACACCATCTGGGTGACCCACGAGGGTGTCATCATCGCCACCCATGTCCGGGCATGGGCCCGGCACCTGGTGGTGACCGATCCCGCCCACGTGGCCCGAGCGGCGGTGATGCGCCGGGACTTCCGAACCCAAAGGGTCCACCGCCCCGAACCAGTGAAGTCCGTGGAAGTGCGGGATCTGGCCGCCTACGACGAGATCTTCGGCATCGACCTCGGCCAGCAGCCGGACCTGGTCCTGGAGGTGGCCGCATGACCGGGACACCGTCACAGATCGAGTACTACGCCCGGGCCCTGCGCGCACCACGGATCAGCGACGGGTTCCGCCGGCTTGGGGACCAGGCCCGGGATGCCGGCTGGTCCCATGAGGAGTACCTGGCCGCGGTCCTCTCCCGGGAAGTCTCCGAGCGTGAGGCCTCCGGGGCTGCGACCCGGATCAAGGCCGCGAGGTTCCCGGCCCACAAGGATCTGGAGGAGTTTAACTTCGATCACCAGCCCTCCGCGGACCGGAACCTCATCGCGCATCTGGGCACCGGGGTGTTCCTTTCCGAGGCCAAAAACGTGGTCCTGCTCGGGCCTCCCGGCACCGGTAAAACCCACCTCGCGGTCGGCATTGGCATCAAGGCAGCCAAGGCCGGGCACAGGGTCCTCTTCGACTCCGCCACCGGCGGGGTCGCCCGCCTCCAGGAGGCCCATTCCCGCGGGGAACTCGCCCAGGAACTGGTCAAACTACGCCGCTACGGGCTCCTCATAATTGATGAAGTGGGCTATATCCCGTTCGATCAGGACGCCGCGAACCTGTTCTTCCAGCTCGTCTCCAGCCGCTACGAACACGCCTCGATGATCCTGACGTCCAACCTCCCGTTCGTTCGCTGGGGAGATGTCTTCGGAGACCTGACCATCGCCTCGGCCATGATCGACCGGATCGTCCACCACGCCGACGTCATCAGCCTCAAAGGCAACAGCTACAGACTCAAAAAACACCAACCCGCCGCCAGTACGGCACAATAGAACCACAACCCCGTGGCCCCGTTTTCAATTGGCACTAATGGCCCTATTTTCGGTTGGCGTTAACACTTTCACACGAATTGGCAAACTCTGCCCGGAAAGCATCGATTACTGGTGCCCGGCACAGGGTGGCTGCATGATGGACGCAGAGGTCGAGATCTCGTACTCAAAGAGCGCCGCCGAATACATTGCCAGATTTGGGTCCGTCGAGTCCACGCATCCGGCATCCTGGCTTGATACTCTCTAATCCACTTTGCACCCGACCGGGTTCCCACTGTTCTCCGGGAGCTGGCACGGCGCCTGATTTCTGGTGGGCTTCTCCTGCTCGGTCTGTTTGAAGGCGACGAAATCGCGAGATTTCCACACGTTGTACCGCCTGCATACTCCTGGCCCGTGGCGGCACTGACCATGATGCTCTGTGCCGCCGGCTTCGAAACCATCTTGCATCTGAGGCGAACTGATCCCGGGCATCGGCCGCATGCCGCTATCAGCGCTCATGCCTGAGCCCTTCTTAGGACACCTGGCCAACGGCGACGCGCACAGGCGCATGATAGAGCGAACCTAAACAAGGCAGACGTTTCGATCTGCCACCGGAGAGGTCACAGCCTTGGCGGTCTCGGCGCTCGCCATTTCCCCGCTCGATGTGATCCAGTCAACACAAACCCGTTCTGGCTGATTACTGCACCGGGCCCCCGATGAGCCCCCAGATTCCGCGCTGCGACGCGGATCTGGGGGCATAGGGGCCGTTGTGGGGGTGGATTTGCGGTGGGGGTTGGGTGGGTGTATTGTTTTCTAAGTCGCCGCGAGGGGAACAGCGAAGAGGTGGTTACCGCGGGCGGCCAAACCCCCTAATTCAAGACCAAATGTTGGTTGTTCTTTTGAGCGCCTTTGTTTGGTGGGGATGTGTTTTCTGCTGGTGTGGGTCCTGGAATATGGATTTGCATCGGGGCGGGAAACCGGGTAAGTTTGAAAAGTTGCTCCGGAGCGATCCACGGCCGATTAGATGGTTGTGGTGGTGCCGGGTGTGTCTGTTGTTTGAGAACTCAATAGTGTGCCAAGTTTGTTGATACCAATTTATTGTATTGAATTGGTTGAATTGACTGGATTATGCCACCCCGTGGTGTGGTCTGGTTTTTACAGCTGGTTTCAAATTTTGTGCAACCATTTTATCCTGTTATTTCCGGGGTTGGTGGTTGTGTCTGTTTTACTTCAACGGAGAGTTTGATCCTGGCTCAGGATGAACGCTGGCGGCGTGCTTAACACATGCAAGTCGAACGATGAACCTCACTTGTGGGGGGATTAGTGGCGAACGGGTGAGTAACACGTGAGTAACCTGCCCTTAACTCTGGGATAAGCCTGGGAAACTGGGTCTAATACCGGATATGACTCCTCATCGCATGGTGGGGGGTGGAAAGCTTTATTGTGGTTTTGGATGGACTCGCGGCCTATCAGCTTGTTGGTGAGGTAATGGCTCACCAAGGCGACGACGGGTAGCCGGCCTGAGAGGGTGACCGGCCACACTGGGACTGAGACACGGCCCAGACTCCTACGGGAGGCAGCAGTGGGGAATATTGCACAATGGGCGAAAGCCTGATGCAGCGACGCCGCGTGAGGGATGACGGCCTTCGGGTTGTAAACCTCTTTCAGTAGGGAAGAAGCGAAAGTGACGGTACCTGCAGAAGAAGCGCCGGCTAACTACGTGCCAGCAGCCGCGGTAATACGTAGGGCGCAAGCGTTATCCGGAATTATTGGGCGTAAAGAGCTCGTAGGCGGTTTGTCGCGTCTGCCGTGAAAGTCCGGGGCTCAACTCCGGATCTGCGGTGGGTACGGGCAGACTAGAGTGATGTAGGGGAGACTGGAATTCCTGGTGTAGCGGTGAAATGCGCAGATATCAGGAGGAACACCGATGGCGAAGGCAGGTCTCTGGGCATTAACTGACGCTGAGGAGCGAAAGCATGGGGAGCGAACAGGATTAGATACCCTGGTAGTCCATGCCGTAAACGTTGGGCACTAGGTGTGGGGGACATTCCACGTTTTCCGCGCCGTAGCTAACGCATTAAGTGCCCCGCCTGGGGAGTACGGCCGCAAGGCTAAAACTCAAAGGAATTGACGGGGGCCCGCACAAGCGGCGGAGCATGCGGATTAATTCGATGCAACGCGAAGAACCTTACCAAGGCTTGACATGAACCGGTAATACCTGGAAACAGGTGCCCCGCTTGCGGTCGGTTTACAGGTGGTGCATGGTTGTCGTCAGCTCGTGTCGTGAGATGTTGGGTTAAGTCCCGCAACGAGCGCAACCCTCGTTCTATGTTGCCAGCGCGTTATGGCGGGGACTCATAGGAGACTGCCGGGGTCAACTCGGAGGAAGGTGGGGACGACGTCAAATCATCATGCCCCTTATGTCTTGGGCTTCACGCATGCTACAATGGCCGGTACAAAGGGTTGCGATACTGTGAGGTGGAGCTAATCCCAAAAAGCCGGTCTCAGTTCGGATTGGGGTCTGCAACTCGACCCCATGAAGTCGGAGTCGCTAGTAATCGCAGATCAGCAACGCTGCGGTGAATACGTTCCCGGGCCTTGTACACACCGCCCGTCAAGTCACGAAAGTTGGTAACACCCGAAGCCGGTGGCCTAACCCCTTGTGGGAGGGAGCTGTCGAAGGTGGGACTGGCGATTGGGACTAAGTCGTAACAAGGTAGCCGTACCGGAAGGTGCGGCTGGATCACCTCCTTTCTAAGGAGCACCTACAGTCACCTTGCCCCGTGTATGCGGGTGTGGAGGGGTTGTCAGGAGTATATGCCCGTTGCGCAGACGCTAGTTCTGCGGCGGGTGCTCAAGGGTGGAATATCAATGAATAGCGGCCGCTTGTTTTGTGCCTCGTCTAGTACGGTGGTGGGTTGTCCTTCGGGATTCTCTTCTGCTTGGAACGGTGTGGGTGTGGATGTGGGTGGTTTAGTGTTTGGCACACTGTTGGGTCCTGAGGCAACAGGGCCGGTGGGATGTGCTGCGGCTTACGGGTTGTGGTGTGTTTTGTCGGGTTTGTTTGTTTCTGGTTTCCTGGCTGCATCGATCACGTACTTTTTGGGGTGTGTGGGGTGTGTGGTTTGGGGTTGTTGTTTGAGAACTACATAGTGGACGCGAGCATCTTTTATAAGAAGCAATTTCCAAGAATATATGAACCTGGATCTGTCCGGGCGTTCGTTGCTGTGGCCTTTGGGTTGTGGTGGTGGTGTCCGGGTGGTTTTCGTGGTTCTCTCGAAAATTAGCGTTTTGATCTTTTGTGGTCAAGTTTTTAAGAGCACACGGTGGATGCCTTGGCATTAGGAGCCGAAGAAGGACGTAGGAATCTGCGATAAGCCTGGGGGAGTCGATAACCGGACTTTGATCCCAGGGTCTCCGAATGGGGAAACCCCGCCAGGGGCGCGAGCCACCTGGTGACCCGCATCTGAACACATAGGGTGTGTGGAGGGAACGCGGGGAAGTGAAACATCTCAGTACCCGCAGGAAGAGAAAACAATAGTGATTCCGTTAGTAGTGGCGAGCGAACGCGGATCAGGCTAAACCGTTCCATGTGTGATAGCCGGCGGGCGTTGCATGGGCGGGGTTGTGGGACTTTCCGTATCAGTTCTGCCGGACTGGTGAGGTGTGATGTGCAGGCATAGGTGAACGGTCTTGAAAGGCCGGCCAGAGAGGGTGTGAGCCCCGTAACCGAAATGTTTTGTGCCGCCTGGAGAGTATCCCAAGTAGCACGGGGCCCGAGAAATCCCGTGTGAATCTGTCAGGACCACCTGATAAGCCTAAATACTCCCTAATGACCGATAGCGGACCAGTACCGTGAGGGAAAGGTGAAAAGTACCCCGGGAGGGGAGTGAAACAGTACCTGAAACCGTGTGCTTACAATCCGTCGGAGCATCTGCAGCTTGTCTGTATGGGTGTGACGGCGTGCCTTTTGAAGAATGAGCCTGCGAGTTAGTGTTACGTCGCGAGGTTAACCCGTGTGGGGAAGCCGTAGCGAAAGCGAGTCTGAATAGGGCGTTGCAGTGGCGTGATCTAGACCCGAAGCGAAGTGATCTACCCATGGCCAGGTTGAAGCGACGGTAAGACGTCGTGGAGGACCGAACCCACTTCAGTTGAAAATGGAGGGGATGAGCTGTGGGTAGGGGTGAAAGGCCAATCAAACTTCGTGATAGCTGGTTCTCCCCGAAATGCATTTAGGTGCAGCGTTGCGTGTTTCTTGCTGGAGGTAGAGCTACTGGATGGCTAATGGGCCCTACAAGGTTACTGACGTCAGCCAAACTCCGAATGCCGGTAAGTGAGAGCGCAGCAGTGAGACTGTGGGGGATAAGCTTCATAGTCGAGAGGGAAACAGCCCAGACCACCAACTAAGGCCCCTAAGCGTGTGCTAAGTGGGAAAGGATGTGGAGTTGCGAAGACAACCAGGAGGTTGGCTTAGAAGCAGCCATCCTTAAAAGAGTGCGTAATAGCTCACTGGTCAAGTGATTCCGCGCCGACAATGTAGCGGGGCTCAAGTACACCGCCGAAGTTGTGGATTTCAGATATTAGCTAAGCCGCCCCTTTGCGGGGTTGGTTCAGGCGTCTGGAGTGGTAGGGGAGCGTCGTGTGGGCAGTGAAGTCGCGGTGTAAACCAGCGGTGGAGCCTACACGAGTGAGAATGCAGGCATGAGTAGCGAAAGACGGGTGAGAAACCCGTCCGCCGAATGATCAAGGGTTCCAGGGTCAAGCTAATCTGCCCTGGGTAAGTCGGGACCTAAGGCGAGGCCGACAGGCGTAGTCGATGGACAACGGGTTGATATTCCCGTACCGGCGAAAAACCGTCCATGTTGAACAGGGGATACTAACCGCCCGATACCTGCCCGCCCACCCTTCGGGGTGATGTGGGTTTTGGTGGAGCGCGGGACCTGATCCTGGGAGGCAAGCGTATTAACAGGTGTGACGCAGGAAGGTAGCCAAGCCGGGCGATGGTTGTCCCGGTCTAAGGATGTAGGGCGAACGGTAGGCAAATCCGCCGTTCATGATGCCTGAGATCTGATGGGACCCCCTCACGGGGGGATTTGGTGATCCTATGCTGCCGAGAAAAGCATCGACGCGAGGTTTTAGCCGCCCGTACCCCAAACCGACACAGGTGATCAGGTAGAGAATACTAAGGCGATCGAGAGAATTATGGTTAAGGAACTCGGCAAAATGCCCCCGTAACTTCGGGAGAAGGGGGGCCCCAACCTTGAACACCACTTGCTGGTGGGAGGGGATCGGGGCCGCAGAGACCAGGGGGAAGCGACTGTTTACTAAAAACACAGGTCCGTGCGAAGTCGCAAGACGATGTATACGGACTGACTCCTGCCCGGTGCTGGAAGGTTAAGAGGACCGGTTAGCCTTACGGCGAAGCTGAGAATTCAAGCCCCAGTAAACGGCGGTGGTAACTATAACCATCCTAAGGTAGCGAAATTCCTTGTCGGGTAAGTTCCGACCTGCACGAATGGAGTAACGACTTCCCCGCTGTCTCAACCATAAACTCGGCGAAATTGCAGTACGAGTAAAGATGCTCGTTACGCGCAGCAGGACGGAAAGACCCCGAGACCTTTACTATAGTTTGGTATTGGTGTTCGGAGTGGCTTGTGTAGGATAGGTGGGAGACGTTGAAGCCCGGACGCCAGTTCGGGTGGAGTCATCGTTGAAATACCACTCTGGTCACTTTGGACATCTAACTTCGGCCCGTAATCCGGGTCAGGGACAGTGCCTGATGGGTAGTTTAACTGGGGCGGTTGCCTCCTAAAAAGTAACGGAGGCGCCCAAAGGTTCCCTCAGCCTGGTTGGCAATCAGGTGTCGAGTGTAAGTGCACAAGGGAGCTTGACTGTGAGAGAGACATCTCGAGCAGGGACGAAAGTCGGGACTAGTGATCCGGCGGTACATTGTGGAATGGCCGTCGCTCAACGGATAAAAGGTACCTCGGGGATAACAGGCTGATCTTGCCCAAGAGTCCATATCGACGGCATGGTTTGGCACCTCGATGTCGGCTCGTCGCATCCTGGGGCTGGAGTAGGTCCCAAGGGTTGGGCTGTTCGCCCATTAAAGCGGTACGCGAGCTGGGTTTAGAACGTCGTGAGACAGTTCGGTCCCTATCCGCTGCGCGCGCAGGAAATTTGAGAAGGGCTGTCCTTAGTACGAGAGGACCGGGACGGACGAACCTCTGGTGTGTCAGTTGTACTGCCAAGTGCACCGCTGATTAGCTACGTTCGGATGGGATAACCGCTGAAAGCATCTAAGCGGGAAGCTCGCTTCGAGATGAGATTTCCATACACCTTGTGTGTGAGAGGCCCCCAGCCAGACCACTGGGTTGATAGGCCGGATGTGGAAGCGAGGACTAACGACTCGTGAAGCTGACCGGTACTAATAGGCCGATAACTTACACCACACACCACCCCTGCAAACGGTTCAAAAGCGTTTGCAACCATGGGTGGTAAAAAGATAACAAGACTGCTTGCGTCCACTATGTGGTTCCCAAACAACAAACCCGTCACACGGGCCGTTGCACAGGAACACAACACAACAACATAACAACACCACAATGTTGTAACCAGATTTCCCACCCGTACAGGCACGCCTGAACGGGCCGGGTAGAAGGGTTACGGCGGTCATAGCGTGGGGGAAACGCCCGGTCCCATTCCGAACCCGGAAGCTAAGACCCACAGCGCCGATGGTACTGCACCCGGGAGGGTGTGGGAGAGTAGGTCACCGCCGGAACATCATTACAGGTCGAGAGCCCCCCAACCACCAGGTTGGGGGGCTCTCCCACGTTAACCACCCAACCCACAAAACACACCCAACCAGAACCACAAACCACCCGCCCGCCGGCCCACAGAACCACGCCCGGCAGTGAAATCCGACACCCTCCCACAACCCGCGAACGAGACGATGCTGGCAACCAACCCGCCGCCGTCGTACGCCCCGCAGCCTCCGGTGGCGCGAAGTGGGAGAGCGTTCTGGGGGCGAGCGCAGATATGATGGAGCGTCTGCTGGACACCTGCAGCACCCTGCTGGACCGTCCGCTGTGGGCGCAAATCCCCCGGAAATCCGCGGAAAACCGGTGATTTTGGTCAAAAAGTCGCGGAAACACGCGGAATTTGCGGTCCTCGCGGGCCCAAGCTGGTAAGTTTTCGAAGAGTGGCTTGCACGCATGCCGCGTTCAGGCTCCAGAAATCGTGACCGTCCAGGAGGACATCAATGGCTAAGAACCGTAGTGAACTTGTTTCAGAGGTAGCAGGCAAGGCCGGCACCAGCCAGGCTGCCGTCAACTCCGTCCTCGATGCACTGTTCGAGGTATTCGAGACTTCCGTCGCCGCCGGCGAGAAGATCACCATCCCGGGCTGGCTCGCAGTTGAGCGCACCGACCGTGCAGCACGCACCGGACGCAACCCGCAGACCGGCGAGACCATCCAGATTGCAGCAGGCCACAGCGTCAAGCTGACCGCCGGCTCCAAGCTGAAGGCTGCAGTCGCCAAGAAGAAGTAGTCTTCTTCAGCAACAGCAGCAAAGGAGCGGCAACCTCAGGGTTGCCGCTCCTTTGCTTTAAGCCGATTCGCCGCGCGGGCACCGGTAGCGGACAATGGATAAGTGCCTTCTGCAGCAAAATCCCGTCAACCAGCACCCCAGCCAGGCCCCGCCGGGGGCGTCTCGGCCCGGGGTGGCGGCGTCCTGGGGATTTCCCGGCCGTGGCAGCTCGCGGGCCTCGCTGCCCTCTTCCTGGGACTGGTGGCGGCACTCCTTTTCTCCGGGGCGGCTGCGGCCCGTGAGGTCTCTGACCCCGGAGCCCTGGTCCGCTGGGGGCTTCCCGTCAGCAAGGCCATCCACAACGTGGCACTGGCGACAGTGATCGGCGGACTGATCTTCGCCGTCGGTATCCTTCCAAGATCTGCCGGACCCCGGTCCCGACACCATGGGGACGCTCCGGAACACCCGGCCTTCGCCCGGGCCCTGGCCATTGCGGCTGCTGCGGGTGCTGCCTGGACGCTGTCAGCGGTGGCCGTACTGGTCCTCACCTACTCAGACGTTGCCGGCCAAGCGGTCGGTGGGGACGCCGAGTTCACCCGCGCCTTGGTGTATTTCATGACGGACATCGATACCGGCCGGGCATGGCTGACCGTGACCATCATCGCGGCCGTGGTGACCACCGCGCTGTTTGGCGTCAGGTCCCTTGGCGGCCTTGCGCTCACGCTGATCCTGGCGCTGGCCGGACTGGTTCCCGCCGCGCTGATCGGCCACTCCTCAAGCTCGTCGGACCACGAAGGCGCCATCAACTCCCTCGGCCTGCACCTCGTGGGCGTCAGTGCCTGGGTTGGCGGCATTATTGTCCTGGCGCTGCTGTCCGGAATCCTGGCCGGCTCGAAGCCCGGGACCGCCGCCGACATCACCGAACCGACGCTGCGGCGTTTCTCTTCCCTGGCCGGCTTTGCGTTTGTGCTCGTCTTTGCCTCCGGCGTCATCAATGCCAGCATCCGCATCACCAACTGGGGGGACCTCCTTGGTTCCCCCTACGGCCAACTGATCCTTGCGAAGTCGGCGGCCGCTTTAGTCCTTGGCGGCATCGGTTTGATGCACCGGCAATGGGTCATCCCGCAGCTGGGCCGCAATGGCTCGGCAATGTCCTCGCGCCGCGTGCTGTGGCAGCTGCTCCTCGTGGAACTCCTGATTATGTGCGCCACCTCCGGCGTCGCCGTCGCCCTGAGCCGATCGGCCCCGCCGCAGCCCACCACGTTTGCACCGGATGCCTCGCCAGCCTTCATCATCACCGGCTACGAGCTGCCGCCTGAACTGACGCCGGAACGCTGGCTGACGGAGTGGCGCTTTGACTGGCTCTGGGTGGCCGTGGTTCTCTTCGGGCTGGTGGCCTACTTCCTGGGCGTCGCCAAGGTGATCCGACGCGGCGACAAGTGGCAGTGGTTCCGGGCCGTGAACTGGGTGATCGGCCTCCTGGTGCTGACCTACATCACGTCAGGGCCGCCGTCGGTCTATGGCAGGATCCTGTTCTCCGCGCACATGGTGGACCACATGGCACTGACCATGGTGGCCCCCATCTTCCTGGTGCTCGGAGCCCCGGTGACGCTGGCCCTGCGGGCCTTGCCTGCCCGCGGCGACGGCACCCGTGGGGCCCGCGAGTGGCTGCTCGTGTTCATCCACTCCAAGTTCTCCCAACTGGTCACGCACCCGCTCTTCGCCGCGGCCAATTTCGCTGGCTCGATCGTGCTGTTCTACTACTCGGACGCGTTCGGCTTTGCCATGCGGGACCACGTGGGCCACGAGCTCATGATCGTGCACTTCTCGCTTACGGGTTACATTTTCATCCTGAGCATGATCGGCACGGACCCGTTGCCCCGCCGCGCAGCATATCCCATGCGCCTGCTCCTGCTGCTGGCGACCATGGGCTTCCACGCGTTCTTCGGCGTCGCGATCATGGGCGGCACCAGCCTGCTGGCGGCCGACTACTTCGGCAACCTTGGCCGTGTCTGGGGGCCGTCCGCTCTCCTTGACCAGCAAATGGGCGGGGCCGTGGCCTGGGGCATCGGCGAAGTGCCCACCCTCCTGGTGGCCATCGGCGTCGCGATCATGTGGTCCCGGTCCGATGCCAGGGAGTCCAAACGGACCGATCGGGCGGCGGACAGGAATAACGACGCCGATCTCACTGCTTACAACGATATGTTTGCCAAATTGGCTGAACGTGATGCCAGATTGGCTGAACGCAACTCAAAGCTGGAAGGCCGCTGATGAGCGAAACCGTACGTACCCAACTCCGGGTCCGCGCCTCCGAACTGGTTGGCCGTAACTGGCTCAACACGGGCGGCAAATCGCTGGACCTCGGAGCCCTGCGCGGGAAGATCGTGCTGCTCGACTTCTGGACTTTCTGCTGCATCAACTGCCTGCACGTCCTCGATGAGCTGCGCCCGCTTGAGGAACAGTACTCCGACGTCCTGGTCACCGTTGGCGTGCACTCGCCCAAGTTCGAGCACGAAGCAGATCCCGTGGCCCTGGCCGCCGCCGTGGAACGCTACGAGATCCACCACCCCGTCCTGGACGATCCCGAGCTGGAGACCTGGAAGGCCTACACGGCGCGCGCCTGGCCCACGCTGGTGGTCATCGACCCCGAGGGCTACATCGTGGCGCACCTGTCCGGTGAAGGCCACGCTGACGGCCTGGCCGTGCTCATCTCCGAACTGATCGCCGAGCACGAGGCCAAGGGCACGATCCACCGCGGCTCCGGCCCTTACGTGGCGCCTGAAGCCACCTCGGGCACGCTGCGCTTCCCCGGCAAGGCACTGTTCCTGCCGGCGGGACGCGGTTCAGCAGGAACCGGTTCAGGCGCGCAGGGTTCAGCCGGGCAGCGAAGTTCCGACGGCGGGACTCCGGCTGCCGCGGATACCGCCACCGGTGGTTCCTGGCTGGTAACCGACACGGGCCACCACCGTCTTGTGGAGCTGGGCAACGACTTCCAGACGGTGCTGCGCACTTACGGCTCCGGGACCAGGGGCCACGCTGACGGCCCGGCCGCCGCCGTCGACTCCGTCCAACCGACCGCACGGTTCAACGAACCGCAGGGCCTGGTGCTGCTTCCGGAAGAGGTGGCAGCGAAGGCGGGCTACGACGTCGTCATTGCAGACTCCGTCAACCACCGGCTCAGGGGACTCTCGCTCACGGGCGGCAAGGCCACGACGATTGTTGGCAACGGCGTGCAGCGCCTGCTGGAAACCGGCCCCGCACGGGTGGACGAAGACGCGGCCGGGTTTACGGGCCAGCTCAGCGAGCATCCGCTGGAAGTGTCCCTCAGCTCGCCCTGGGACGTCGTGTGGTCCACCAAGCTCAACGCCGTCGTGATCGCCATGGCCGGCACGCACCAGATCTTCAGCTTCGAGCCCGTCACCGGCGCCGTTGCAATTATTGCCGGCAACGGACTGGAGGGCCTGCTGGACGGCCCTGCCCACGAAGCCTGGTTCGCGCAGCCGTCCGGACTGGCCGAGGACGCCGACGGCAACATCTGGGTGGCGGACTCCGAAACGTCAGCCCTCCGCAAACTGATCATTGACGACGGCGGCACGGTCACCGTGCAGACCGCCGTGGGCAAGGGCCTGTTCGACTTCGGCTTCCGCGACGGCCCCGCGTCCGAGGCACGCCTCCAGCATCCCCTCGGCGTCACTGTCCTGCCTGACGGCTCCATTGCCATCGCTGACACGTACAACGGTGCCGTGCGCCGCTACGATCCCGCCGCGGGGACCGTGTCCACGCTGGCCCGCGGACTCTCGGAACCCTCCGACGTGATTGTGGACCACACGCACGCCGCAGGCTCCGAGCCGCTGCTGGTAGTGGTGGAGGCCAACAAGCACCAGCTGGTCTACGTGCCCATCCCCAAGGAAGCCCAGCAGGTTGATGAGGGCGCCTCGCAGACCCACCGGCCCAAGAGCCCGGTAGCCCCCGGGCTGCTCGAGCTGACCGTGCGTTTCACCGCGCCCACCGGGCAGAAGCTCGACGACCGCTGGGGAGACCCCACGCAGCTGAAGATCTCCTCCACCCCGTCGGAATTGCTTGTGTCCGGCGGTGGGACCTCAGTGGGGCTGCTCCGGACACTGGAGCTGGCTTCCGGCATTCCGGAGGGCGTCCTGCACATCACCGCCCGTGCCGCCGCCTGCGACGGCCCGGAGGATGCGGACGGCGAGATCCCGGACCACGCTGCCTGCCACTTGTACCAGCAGGACTGGGGCATCCCGGTTCTCCTGGCGGACGACGGCGACACCGAGTTGGTCCTGGACCTGCGCGGAATGGACTGATCACCGCCGTCGTGCTTTAGGTGAAAAGGCTGCCTCCCAGGATTTCGTGTCACGGAGGCAGCCTATTGCGTCTTGCGGCGGCGCCCGGCCGCGGATTGCCGGGGGTTACGTCTCCGCCCGTAGCCAAAAGCGTGCTCTGCGTGACGCCTTGGGTGACTACCGGGGCGCCGAGTTATCCACATACGGGCGGCATGGGGCGCGGCCAGGCCCCCGGCGGAGGCAGCATGGCCACATGGATGTGCACCAAGCACTGCAGCTTTGCGGCGGAGCAGCCCGGCGCCCGGCGCTGGGCAGGCTCGGAATAGATGATGCGTCGTTGCGCCGGGCAGTCCGGGGCGGGCAACTCCTCCAGCCGGACCGCGGGTTGTACTCGCTCCCGACGGCGCCGGCAGAGCTTGTGGGCCTGTTGCGCAACCGCCAACTCCTGACGTGTGCCAGCGCCGCTCCCCACCATGGGTTGTGGTCGCTGCCCTCCTCGGGCGCCCTGCATGTGCATCACCGCAGGGCCGATGCGGTCGCCGGCAGCCGAATCCACCATGCCGGGCTGTTGCTGGCGCCACAGCCTGACAGGCCCACAGCCGCACTGGCCGATGTCCTGATTCACGCACTGAGGTGTCTGCCTTTTGCCGACTCGCTGGTGATGGTGGAATGTGCCGTTCAGCGGGGAGACATGACCGTGGATTTTCTGAGGGCCAGGCTGCCCGGCAGGCGGAACGGCCCTGCGCGTGAGATCCTGAGGTGGGTGGACCGGGGTTCGGACTCGCTTTTGGAAACCTTGGCCCGGACCTGTTTCCGGCAGGCCGGGATCCAAGTGGAAACCCAGGCCTACCTTGAACGGGTGGGTCAGGTTGATCTCCTGTTGGAGGGCTGGCTGGTGGTGGAGCTGGACGGCCTGCAACATGCTGAGTGGTCCCAGGTGAAGAAGGACCACCGCCGGAACAACGAGTCGGTGGTCCAGGGCTGCACCACGCTGCGGTACTACTACGCGGATGTTGTTTACTCGCCGGCGGACATGGTGGGGCAGGTCGTATCAGTGCTGGCCAGGCGCCGGTAACGGCTTCCATCACGCAGCCCTCACGTCACGGAGAGCATTCTTTTGGGCGGTCGGGGGGGGGGGGGGGGGGAAGCCCCGGAAAGTCAGGGGCTGGCGCGATCGGTGGCGGCAAAAGCGTGCTGTGCGTGGCACGCGCTCCGCCGCCCGCGGGTCTGCGGCAGCCAGGCCAGCGGCGCCGGGCTAGTAGCTCAGCAGCGGGGTGACCCTGATGGTGTCGCCGGCGACGTCCAGGCGGGTGGTGAAGCTGAAGTCCACCTCTTCGTTGAGCGGGAACCAGGCGCCTGTGAAGGAACTCTGCTGGACCGCCTCCACCTTGGCCTTCCCGTCGAGGGGTGCAATCACCCAGCGGCCATCGAAGGGCTCGATGGAAATCTCCGGGTACTTCGTGATGGTCCACTTGATGGTGCCGTCGTCCACATTGTTGTGGCTGGCGAAGTAGAAGGGGCAGTCCGGTTGCAGCTTTTGCTGCTTCACGGCTTGGGCGGCGCAGGTGTCCAGAAACTCCTGTACCTTCGCACCAACGTCCTTCCGCAGCTGGTCGGTGGCCTCGGTCAGCAGGTTCAAGGGAGCCACCGGGACATCGCGGGACGTCACCGTGGCGCGCGTGGCGGGAGCAGCGAAGTATTCACCGTTCAGGGATGCCTCGTATTCGCCCGGGTAGAATACGGCGAACGAATTTCTGCCCTGGGGCATGTTCACCGGGACGCCGTTGAGGTTGGCTTCGCTCGCGTTCACCGCCGTCAGGCCCACTGTGGGCAGCCGCGAATGCACAAACGCCCACGTATTAAAGAACAGCCATTCGGTGCCGTTCTTCTCCAGTAGAAACTCGGTGTGAAGCCTGCTGCCATCGATCGTATATTGCACGGGCACCATGACCTGGTTTCCTGAGCGTTCTTCGGCATCGCCGATGGTGATGTTCGCCAGGCGGGAAGCGGCCGTCTGCAGTGCTGTGCCGTCGAGCATGGCGGCGTTGCTGGGCGGCACTGTGGCACGCAACAGGCCCAGCGCCTTGCCGCCGTCACCCTCGTGGAGGGCGTCCAGGTATTCCCGGACAGGCTGCTGTGGACTGGCCACCGTGTTGTTCACCACGTTGACCCCAACGATGGCCGCGGCCACGGCAAGCATGAGGCCAAGCAGCCACCCTGCTGCCATCCTCACCAACGCCTGACTCATCTGCACTTCCCTTACGTTACCTGCAAGCCCGCTGAACACAGGTGTTGCCGCCGCCCCGTGTAGCAGGGTGCGTCGGCTTTCCTGACGTCCGACGGCGGGAAAGCCAGGGCGGATATCGTCCGGTTTTTACTACCGCCGGCGCCGGGACGAGGTGCCGAAAACGCCGCGGAGCAGTTCCCGGCCAAGCTGCGTACCCAGGGAACGGGCCATGCTCTTCAACCCGCCGCCCAGGGCACCGCCGAGTACTCCGGCAAGGTCGCCCGCCATGCCGCCGCCGGCAGGGGCCGCAGGTTCCGGTGCACGCCGCGAGGGCGCATCAGTGCCGGCGCCACGATCGGGCACCGGTGTGGGCCGGCTGCTGGGCCGTCCCAGGATTTCCTCCTCGATCCTGCGGGCCTCGGCGTCGACGTCGGCCTGGCCCGAACGTGACTGGCCCGAACGTGAGTGCCCGGAAGTCCTTGGAGCCGGAGGCTGACCCGGGGCGGCTCCGCCGGTGGGAGCCGCGGTCTTGCCGGTAAGTTTCTCGTACGCGGAGACATTGTCTACCGCGGTCCCGTACTTGGCGAGCAAAGCGGACCCGCCCACGGTGCTATTGATGAGCTCCTCTGTGCTGGGGCCCATGACGGACTCGGGTGCACGCAGCCGGGTGTGGGCAACCGGCGTCGGGGCGCCCTTCTCATTCATAACGGTAATGATGGCCTCCCCGATCCCAGCTGACGTGAGGGTTTCCTCGAGGTCATAGTCGCTGACCGGGAACGTTGACACAGTGGCTTTCAGGGCCTTGGCGTCCTCGGGTGTGAAGGCCCGGAGGGCGTGCTGGATGCGGTTGGCCAGCTGGCCCAGGACGCTGGCGGAAACGTCTTTGGGGGTTTGGGTAACGAAGAATATCCCCACGCCCTTTGAACGGATCAGCCGGACCGTGGTGGTGATGGCGTTCAGGAAGGCCCTGGATGCGCCGTTGAACAGCAGGTGTGCCTCGTCAAGAAAGAACACCAGTTTGGGCTTGTCCAGGTCACCGGCCTCGGGGAGGTCCTCGAACAGGTCCGCCAACAGCCACATCAGGAAGGTGGAGAACAGCATCGGCTTGGTCTGCAGGGTGGGCAGCTCCAGGCAGGTAATGACGCCGCGCCCGTCGGGGGCGGTCCGGAGCAGCTCGGCCGTGTCGAATTCAGGCTCGCCGAAGAACCTTTCCAGGCCCTGCGCTTCAAGATTCACCAGTTCACGGAGGATGACACCTGCGGTGGACTTTGACAGGCCGCCCAGTTCCTCCAGCGCGTCCTTGCCTTCGTCGGAGGTGAGGAACTGGATGACTGCCCGGAGGTCCTTGAGGTCGATCAGCTCGAGGTTGTTTTTGTCCGCAAAGTGGAAGACCAGCTGCAGGCTGGACTCCTGGGTGTCGTTGAGCTCCATTACGCGCGAGAGCAGGATGGGGCCAAACGATGTGATGGTGGCACGGACGGGAATTCCATTGCCGTCGCCGCCCAGGGCCAGGAACTCCACCGGGAACGTCTTGCCGGCCCAGGCCTGGCCGATGCTGTCGGTGCGGGCCTTCAGCTTCTCACTGCCGGCGGCCGCCGTGGCCAGGCCGGAAAGATCGCCCTTGATGTCCGCGAGGAACACGGGAACTCCGGCTGTGGACAGCTGCTCGGCCATCATGTGCAGCGTGACCGTCTTGCCGGTGCCGGTGGCGCCGGCTACCAGGCCGTGCCTGTTCATCATGGCCAGCGGCAGGCGGACCTGGGCTTCCTTGTGGAGTTCGCCGTCCACAATGGCGGCACCCAGCTCGATGGTGGCGCCTTCCAGCGTATAGCCCTTCTGGATGGTGGCGAGTTTTTCTGCAGTGGTTTTGTTGGCCATGCCGCTAGCTTAGCGGGGCGACGAAGCGAGTAGTGGCCCGGCCGTTTCCCAGAAAAACGAGTACTCACGCCAAAAAGACAGGTGCCCATTACGCGTGTGCACCATCGGGGTGTCCCCTTACGGTGACTAATAGCGGCCGGACTGGCCCGCGCTACCGGTCTCACCAGGAGTCTCCATGCCTACTGCAGCGTCAAAATCCTCTCTCACCAGGCGGCTTGCGGCCGCGGTTGTCCTACCCGGGCTCCTGACCAGCACGATGGTCTTCGCCGTGCCCGCTACCGCAGCTCCGGGAACTGTCACGGGCATCTGCAACGGCGTGGTGAACCAGTTGGCCCACCGGGGCTCGGTTCAGGAGAACCTCCTAAAGGCCGCGGCCAGGAAGAACGCCGACGCGATCGTTGCCCTGCAGGCCCAACGCAGCGTGCTGCAGGCGACGGCATCAACTTTGACGACGCAGATTGCCGACGCGGACAAAGCGCTGGCTGACCTTGAGGCCCAGGAGACGGCCCTGACCCAGGCAACCGGGACCGCCCAGTCCCAACTGGACCTGCTGACATCGGATCAGGCAGCAAAGGCCGCCGATGTGTCTGACGCCCAGGCTGCCCTCGCCACACTGCAAGGTCAGAAGTCGGACGTCGAAGATCAGCTGACGCCGTTGCAGAAAGACCTTGCCGCCGCGCAGGCCGCAGCTGGAGACCTCCGCAGCCAGGCAGACGCAGTCGACGCGAAAATTGCGGCAAACAACCAAGCCGTCGCCGCAGCCCAGAGCGAGCTTGCCACGCTGAAAGAGGCAGCAGACAACACCGCGGCCAATCTTTCGGCTAAGGAAGCGCAGATCCAGGCGGCCCAGGCCGAACTGTTGACACTGACCGCGGCGGCACAGCAGGCCGCAGCCGCCGTCGGCCTCGCGTCCCAAGCCGTGACTGACGATGAAGCAGAGCTCAAGCGCCTGCAGGAGGCGGGAACCACCGCCGAAGATGCCCTGCAGGCGCAGCAGGCAAGTGTCGCGGCGGCACAGCAGACGTTGTCGGTCATGCAGGGGAAGGCCGCGGATGCCGTCGCTGCCGTCACCGCGAAACAGGCGCAAATCGCCACCGCCACCACTGAATTGGCAAACCTCCAGACCGCGGCCGCCAGCGCCGCGTCCGCCCTCGCAGACAAGAATGCCGCCATCACTGCGGCCCAGGCTGAACTGACCACCCTTCAGGCTAACGCTGCGGCGGCAGCGGCGGCCGTTAGGACCAACGCTGACAACATCGCCGCGGTGAACGTCACCATTGCCGCGCTTCAGGGCCAGATCGCAACCCTGAACACGCAGATTGCGGCCAAACAGAGCCAACTGGCCCAGGCGCAGGGCGACTTGGCGACACTGCAGTCAACAAAGACTAGTCTTGAAGCCGAAATCGCCAACTTGACGGCCCAGATCGATGCCATCAATGGAAATTCCAGCAGGAAGCGGGAGCTTGAGGCCTCGCGCACACTCAAGCAGACCCAGCTTGCGAACATCACGACGCAGATCACTGACAAGAACACCCTGATCTCCGGCCTGCAGGGCGACCTCAACACGCTGAATAGTCAGGTCGTAACGCTGAATGCCCAGCTCCTAACAAAACAGTTGGAAAGCAGCACCCTGCAGCAGCAGGCCGCGCCGCTGCAGGCTGTACTGACCGCAGCAGACGCCGCTATCACCTCCAAGGAAGCAGACCTTGCGGCGCTGAAAGCCCTGGCACCCTCACTCCAGTCCGCCGTAAATCAGGCCAACGCCGCAGTCACCGCCAAACAGGCAGAGCTGACCAACCTGCAGAACGAGCTCCCGGCCCTGCAGGGTGCCGCAGCGGCAGCCGCCAGTGCTGTGGCGGCACAGGAAAAGATCGTAACGGACCTCGAAGCCGCGTTGCCGGGACTGGAAACGGGTGTCCAGGAAGCCCACGCTGCCATCGCCGACCAGCAGGCCGTCCTGGATGCGCGCAAGTCCGCCCTCGCCGACGCCCAACAGGCCCAAGCCGCGGCCGAATCCGCAATGGATGCGAAGAAGACTGAGCTCGCAGCTTTGCAGGGCCAGCTCCCCAGCCTCCAGGCTGCAGTCGATGGGGCCAACAGCGCCGTCACGGCGAAGACTAGCGAAATCGCCGCGCTTAACCAGATCGGGGACAAATTCGTAGCCGACCTGGCCAACATTAACGCCCAAATCACCTCCAAAGAAGCAGAAGTACTGGCCCTGCAGACACGCGTGAATCCGCTGCTGAGCCAGCTCAACCAGCTCAACGGGGAAATCAGCGCCGCGGAGGCAAACTTGGCGTCCCTGCAGTCGCAACTGACCACCCTCGACGGGCAGGTTACAGCGGCGCAGACAAAGCTTCGGGAACTCCAGGGCCAGAAGAAGCCGAGCAACGACGCAGTCAAGGCACAGAAAGACGTCGTCACCGCCCTCCAGACCAGGCTCGGGGACGTCCAGAAGCAGATCGCAGCCGTCGATTCATCGATCGCCCTTGGGGGGTGCGCCGCCTGATTCGTGAGTCCAACCCAACGCGGGGTCACATCGCGCCTATAAAGTCCTCCGGGATGGGCGCGATGTGACCCCGCGTTGGTTTAAAACCCGCAGAAATAACCCGGGCGCCGCCGTCGTTGTCCACAGTGCGCCCGCCGCGACCCGGCCGGCCACCCTACGCAACGCATTGAAAGGCCGGCACCGACGTGACGCTTCCCCTCTCCATCCTTGATCTGGCAACCATCGGCAAAGGCCAGACGGCGGCGGAGAGTTTCGCGGGCAGCGTGGCCATGGCGCAGCGGGCGGAAGAGCTTGGGTACCGCCGGATCTGGTACGCGGAGCACCACAACATGTCCGCCATCGCGTCGTCGGCCACCAGCGTGCTGATCGCCCACGTGGCCGCCCACACCAAGACCATCAGGTTGGGCGCCGGCGGAATCATGCTGCCCAACCACTCGCCGCTGACCATCGCCGAGCAGTTCGGCACGTTGGAGACGCTGCACCCGGGCCGGATCGACCTTGGCCTGGGCCGCGCGCCCGGCAGCGACCAGAACACCATGCGCGCGCTGCGCCGGGACCCCATGTCCGCGGACACTTTCCCGCAGGATGTGCTGGAGCTGCAGGGCTACCTCACCGGTCCCACCCGGATCCAGGGTGTGGAGGCCACCCCGGGCAAGGGGACCAATGTGCCGCTGTACATCCTCGGATCGTCATTGTTCGGCGCCCGCCTTGCCGCCCAGTTGGGTCTGCCGTACGCCTTCGCCTCGCATTTCGCCCCCAACGCCCTGCAGGACGCCGTGGCCCTCTACCGCAGTGAATTCAAGCCCTCGGCCCAGCTGGACGCACCGCACGTGATCGCCGGCGTCAACGTCATTGCCGCCGATACCGCCGCCGAGGCACAGACGGCTTTCCGTGCCACCCTGCGCGCCCGCGTCTCACTTTTCTTCGGCGGCGGGCGCGAGTTCTCGGACGATGAAGCGGACATGATCCTGGACTCCCCGCAGGGCCAGCACGTCTCGCAGATGATGACGTACTCGGCCATCGGAACCGCGGACGTGGTGCTCGACTACCTGGACGGGTTCGCCAAGGACGCCGACGCCGACGAACTGATCGTGGCGCACCAGAACACCGGCACCGAGGCCAGGATCCGCTCCGTGGAGCTGCTGGCGGAGGGTGCCGGGCTGGCCCGGGTGTAGTCCCGAGCAGCCACCAGCGAGGGGTGACGTACGCGCGTCACGCCACGCACCCTTTTGGAAGGCCCGACGGCGGGGTCCCCGGTATCACGCGGCGGACGCAGCCGTCGTGGTCCAAAAGCGTGCCGTGCGTGACGCGATTTGCATCTGTAAGTCAGCCAGGCCCTTGACATCCACCAGCTGAACCGGTTAAGTAGAATCCACTGAACCGGTTCAGTGGCGTGAGCCACGGGACCCGAAACCTAAAGGGCACCCACATCATGGCAGTAACCATCAGCGACGTCGCCCACGCGGCCGGTGTCAGCAAAGGTGCTGTCTCTTATGCGCTCAACGGCCAGCCCGGCGTCAGCGATGCCACCAGGGGCCGGATCTTGCAGGTCGCCAAGGAGCTAGGCTGGAAGCCGAGCCTCCGTGCGAAGGGCCTCTCCTCCGCGAAGGCCTACGCCTTGGGCCTGGTGGTGGCCCGCGATCCCGAGCTCCTCGGCACGGACCCCTTCTTCCCGGCCTTCATTGCGGGCATCGAAACCACCCTCGCCGAGCACGATTACACCCTGGTGCTGAGCGTGGCCACCGCCCCTGGCGCCGAAGAGCGGGCCTACCGCAAACTGGCCGACGGCGGCCGCGTGGACGGCGTGATCCTGACCGATGTGCGGCACAACGATTCCCGGATCGGCCTGCTGCGTGAGCTCAAGCTGCCGGCGGTGACGCTCAACAGGCCGGATTCGGACTCACCCTTCCCCGCGGTGTCCATGGACGACACGGACGGCATCACGGCCGCCGTCGAACATCTCCTCGCCCTGGGGCACGTCCGGATCGGCCATGTGGGCGGCGCCCAGGAATACATCCACGGCCGCAGCCGCCGCCAGGCCTGGGAGTCGGCCATGGCCGCCGCCGGCCTGTCAGCGGATCTGTTCGCGGAAGCGGATTTCACGGCGACTGGGGGAGTGGCCGCCACCGCGGAACTGCTCCGCCGGCCGGACCGCCCCACCGCGATTGTCTATGCGAACGACCTCATGGCGACGTCCGGCCAGTCGTTCGCCCAGTCCCAGGGCCTGAGCGTTCCGGGAGATCTGTCCATCACCGGTTACGACAACGCCGAGTTCACGCAGTACCTCAACCCGCCCCTCACCACTATCGCCACTGACCCTATGCGCTGGGGCAGAGTTGCCGCGCAGGCCCTCCTGGACCAGCTCAACGGCACGCACTCCGGCCAGGATACGGACCTGCAGGCACCTTCCCTGCTGGTCCGCGCCTCCACCGGCCCCGCCCCATCCGCAACCACCAAGCCGGCCCCCCAGCAATCCCCGACGCAAGCATAAAAGCACACCGACCAGTAGCAGATCCCCACCGGGACCAGTACCAAGGAGTCGCAATGAAGCGCTTTACAAAAGCCACGCGCGTAATGTCACTGGCCGCCCTCACCGTGATGGGCGCCGGCCTGGCAGCCTGCGGCGGTGGCGGCGGAGAGCCCGGTGGCGGCTCGGCCACGTCCGCCAAGGGCCCCATCAAGATCTGGTACTCCAACAACGAGTTCGAGGTTAAGTGGGGCAAAGCCATGGTGGAATCCTGGAACGCCGCGCACCCGGAGGAAAAGATCGATGCGCAGGAGATACCTGCCGGCAAGAGTTCCGAGGAAGTCATCGGCGCCGCCATCACGGCCGGCAACGCGCCTTGCCTGGTCTTCAACACCGCGCCGGTGGCAGTTCCCCAGTTCCAGAAGCAGGGCGGTTTGGTGGCACTGGATGAATTCCCGGACGGGCTCCAGTACATCAAGGACCGTACCGGGGACCTGGCCGACCAGTACAAGTCCGCGGACGGCAAGTTGTACCAGCTGCCCTGGAAGTCCAATCCCGTAGTCCTCTTCTACAACAAGGACATGTTTGCCAAGGCAGGGCTGGATCCCGAGAACCCGAAGCTGGGATCCCACCAGGAACTGCTGGACACCGCCCGCACCCTGGTGTCCTCCGGTGCTGCCACAAATGCCATCTGGCCATCACCGGCCAGTGACTTCTTCCAGGCCTGGTTCGACTTCTACTCCTTCTACGCCGCCAACTCCGACGGCACCCCGCTGGTGAAGGACGGCAAGGCAACGTTCGACAGCGAGCAGGGCAAGCAGGTAGCCGCCATGTTCGAGACCCTCTACAAGGAGAACCTCGCCTCCAAGGAGGTCTACCAGGGTGACTCCTTCGCCGAAGGCAAGGCCGCCATGTCGATGGCCGGGCCCTGGGCCATCGCGGCCTACAAGGACAAAGTGAACTGGGGTGCAGTTCCGGTCCCGGCGGCCACGGCCAAGGCTGATACCTCAACCTTTTCCGACGCCAAGAACGTGGCCATCTACTCCGCCTGCGGGAACCAGGGCACCGCTTGGGAGGTCCTGAAATTCGCTACCAGCAAGGAGCAGGACGGCAAGCTGCTGACCGATACCGGCCAGATGCCGATGCGCAAGGACCTTCCCACGGCCTACGCGGACTACTTCGCCAAGAACCCGGCGTACACCCAGTTCGCCGAACAGGCTGCGCGGACGGTGGAGGTCCCCAACGTCTCGAACTCCGTTGAAGTCTGGCAGACTTTCCGCACCGCCTACGCCAAGGCCGTGATTTTCGGGAACGAAAGCATCGACACCGCGTTCAAGGACGCAGCGGACAAGATCAACCAACTGGTAGCCCAGAAGTAGCGTTGACCCCCAATGTCACTCCGCTCTTCCAGTGGGAACCCCGTCACGGGGAAACCGGTTGGCGGGACGGCGGACCGGCGGCTGGTGCCCAGGAGGCGTAAGAACTTCCTGGGTCCCCAGCCGCTGGGGCTGCTGTTCAGCGCCCCCTATGTCATCTACATCCTGGCTGTCCTGGCGTTTCCCCTCGGCTACGCCGTCTACATTTCCTTCCACGATTTCTTCTTCACGGCACCACGGGTCACGGTGGACCGGCCGTTTGTAGGGTTCGATAACTACATCACCGTCCTCTCCGACCCCGCCGTCCAGCGCTCGTTCCTGAACATCGGCGTCTTCCTGATCATTAACGTCCCGTTGACGGTGGGCCTGTCCCTGTTGCTGGCTAACGCCCTGAACCGTGTGACCCGGCTGAAGACGTTCTTCCGCCTCAGCTACTACGTTCCCTACGTGACGGCGAGCGTCGCCGTCGTGGGTGTCTGGCTGTTCCTGTTCCAGGGAAACGGGCTGATCAACACGCTGCTCGGGCCCCTGGCGCCGTCCCCCTCCTGGCTGGTGAATTCGTGGCTGGCCATGCCCACCGTGGCGCTCTACGTGACGTGGAAACAGCTGGGATTCTTCATCCTGCTGTACCTCGCGGCGCTACAGAACATCCCCGATGAGCTGTACGAATCAGCGGCTGTGGACGGCGGCAACAAGTGGGTCCAGTTCTGGAACATCACAGTGCCCGGCGTCCGGCCCGCCAGCGTCCTGGTCACGCTGCTGGCCACCATCACCGGCGCGAACCTCTTCACCGAGCCGTACCTGCTGACCGGCGGCGGCGGCCCGGACGGGGCCTCGGCCTCCCCCGTGTTCATCATGTACCAACGGGGCATCCTGCAGGGAAACCCCGACGTCGCGGCCGCGCTGGGCGTGGTGCTGGTGATCGGCGTCCTGCTGATCGCCCTGATCCAGAAACGCCTCGTCGGCGGGAAGGAGGACTGACATGTCCGTCACCAACGCACAAAACGCCAAGAACGACGACGACGCCAGCAGGCTCCCCGAGCAGGCGGAACCTGTGCTTCGTTCCGACTCGGGCGTCGAAAAGCGCCGCAACCTGGGCGTGGGCAGCTTCTTCCTGCTGGGCGGGGGCGCCTTCGTTTTCCTCTTCCCGTTCTATTACATGCTCATCGGGTCGCTGCAGGCCTCCCCGGACACCTCGATTTTCGGCGCGTTTCCCAATCCGGCCAACATCACCGGCGCGAACTATGTGCAGATCAACGAGTCCATCAACCTGTTCCGCGGGCTGCTCAACTCCGGCATCTTCACCGGCGGTGTCATCCTCTTTACGGTGATTTTCGGGCTGCTGGTGGGCTATGCCCTGGCGCAGATGAAGTTTCGCGGCCGCGGCGTGGTGTTCGGCATGATGCTGCTGGTCCAGATGATCCCCTTCCAGCTGCTGCTCATCCCGCTGTACGTCATGATCGTGCGCGATTACGGCCTTGCGGACAGCTACCTGGGCATGATCCTGCCGTTCGCCATCAACTCCACGGCGGTGTTTGTGTTCCGCCAGTACTTCCTCCAGTTGCCCTCAACCCTGTTTGAGGCGGCCCGGATCGACGGCGCCTCGGAGCTGCGGATCCTGTGGCAGATCGCCATTCCGCTGGTGCGGCCAGCCATAGTCACCGCCGTGCTGCTGACCTTCATCGGCCCGTGGAACGAGTTCCTCTGGCCGTTCCTGGTCACGAAGGAGCAGTCCCTGCAGCCGTTGGCCGTGTCACTGGCCAACTTCATCTCCAACATCGCCGGCCAGGCCGGCAACCCGTTCGGTGCCATCCTTGCCGGTGCCTGCGTCCTGGCGGCCCCCGCCGTCGCGCTGTTCATTTTCTTCCAGCGCCAGTTCATTTCCACCAATATCGGTTCCAGCGTAAAGGGCTAATCAATGACTTCCCCCCACACTTCTGTACTGCCCACTGTCCCCTTCACCCTCACCCGCGCCGGCGTCGTCATGACCCCCGAGCCCGGCAACGACTTCGAGGCCGAGGGCGTTCTCAACCCCGCCAGCGGCCGCGGCCCGGACGGCGAGCTGTACCTGCTGCCGCGGCTTGTGGCCACCGGCAACGTGTCCCGCGTGGGCCTCGCCAAGGTGGTCATCAACGATGACGGCGTGCCCACCGGCGTGGAACGCGAGGGTGTGGTCCTGGCCCCGGACGAAGGCTGGGAACGCGGCATGAACAACGCCGGCACCGAGGATCCGCGCACCACCTGGGTGCCCGCCCTCGGCAAGCACCTCATGACCTACGTGGCGTACGGCCCGCTGGGGCCCCGCCTCGCCTTCGCGCACTCCGAGGACCTCCGGAACTGGGAACGCCTGGGCCCCTGCTTCTTCGAGTACCAGGCCGATCTCTCCATGGACCTGAACCTCTTTCCCAACAAGGACGCGGTGTTCTTCCCGGAGCCGGTGAACGACCCCGACGGCGTGCCCTCCTACGCCATCCTGCACCGCCCCATGTGGGACCTCGGCTGGATCCGTCCCGGCGAAGGCGAGCACCTGCCCGCCGGCGTGACGGACAACCGTCCCGGCATCTGGATCTCCTACGTGGCCGTGGCCGACGTGGAGCGGGACCTGCGCAACCTGGTGCACCTGGGCAAGCACCGTCTGGTGGCCCTCAGCGAGTTCCCCTTTGAGGAACTGAAGATCGGCGGCGGCCCGCCCCCCATCCGCGTGGACGAAGGCTGGCTCCTGATCCACCACGGTGTGGCCGGCAAGATGGCCGCGTCTGCCTTCGAGCAGCAGCAGAACGTCAACTACACCGCGGCGGCCATGATCCTGTCCGCGGATGATCCGTCCCAGGTCATCGCCCGCAGCGACAAGCCCTTGTTGGCGCCCGAAACCGAGGACGAGATTTCCGGGATCGTGCCGAACGTGGTGTTCCCCACCGCCATCGAGAAAATCGGCGACCAGCTGTTTGTGTTCTACGGGATGGCGGACTCCAAAATCGGTGTGGCCAAACTGGACCGGGTCTGACCCCGGTGTCACGCGCGGCAGCCTTTTGGAAAGCACGACGACGCCCTGCCGCGGATTTGCGCGGTGGGGCGCCGTCGTCGGGCGTTAAAGCCTGCCCAACGTGACACGACACGACACGACGCGACGCGACGCGGGGCCAGGGGCGGAGCGTGGGCGCCGTCGTCGGACTTTTACACAGCCGCAATAAGGGGGACTTTCGGAGGAAATCGTCCAGGCGGACAATTAAACTGCCCCCTTCGGCCTTCCCGGGCCAGGCTCTGCTTTAGGAGTGCACGCATGGCTACGCCGTTGAATCAGAGCGTGGCGGATTCCGCCCTGCTGACCAGATCGCTGCCGCTTGGCCTGCTGCGGACGTTCATCCAGTCGGACCTGGCGGACGAAGGCTTCACGCCAACCCTCCTGGCCGAATTGAAGGTCCTGGCCCGCGTCCCCGGGCTGCTGGTGGCTTGCAACTACGGCGGAACCTTGTGCGATGCGGAGGGAATCTCCACGGAGACCCTGCCTCTGGGGAGCGCTGCGATTGCGCTCCGAGCCCTGGCCGCCCTGCCCAACACCCATGCCGCGGTCGTCTCAGGGCGCTCGCTGCGTGACCTCGCCGCAGTGTCCCGGCTGCCCGCGGAGGTGCATCTCATCGGATCGCACGGCGCGGAGTCGGACATGGCCTTCGCCCACGTCCAGGACCTCGCCACCGAAGCCACGCTCCACCAGGTCAGCACAGTACTGTCTGAGGCCGTGGGTTTCCATGAGGGCATCTGGATCGAGCGGAAGCCGGTGGCCGTGTCCGTGCACACCCGGCCAGCCTCACCGGCGGTGGTGCAGGTGGTGACGGAAACGGCGCGGGAGATCGCCAAGGCACATGGGCTGTTCTTCATCGTGGACGGTTCGGTCCTGGACCTCTCCGTAGTGGAACCGGCCAAGGCGGACGCCCTGGAAAATCTCCGGTCCCGGCTGGGCGCGAGTGCTGCGCTGTACGCCGGGGACGCCTACAGCGACGAACTGGCCATGGCCACGCTCCGCGGCCCGGACCTGGGGTTGCGCGTAGGCCCGGGGGAAACCCGCGCTTCCCACCGGCTGCGGGACCCGGAATCCTTCGCCCGCGTGTTGGCCCTCCTGTTCGAGCTGCGGCGGGCCTGGCTTTTCGGCGAGGACGCAGTTGGGCTGGAACGCCACACGATGATCGGCAACGGATCCTCCACCGCCTTGGTCACTCCGGATGCCAAGGTCTGCTGGATGAGCCACCCCCTCCCGGATTCAGGATCGCTGTTCGCCCACATCCTGGGCGGTGACGCCGCCGGGCACTTCTCCGTTGAGCCCGTCAAAGCCTCACAGGTTCTGGGCCAGCGCTACGTGGACAGCACCATGATCGTGGAGACGCGCTGGGCGGACGTGACAGTCACGGACTACCTGGAGCCGGCACCGGAAGGGATCACCAGCCTGGTCCGGGTGCTCTCCGGCACCGGCGGCGCCAGGATTGTCTTCGCACCCCGGCCGGACTACGCCAACGCGCCGTTCAGCATGGAAGCCCGCGGCGATGAACTCCATGTGGTGGGAACCTCCGATCCAATCTTCCTTTTTGCCCCGGGAGTCAGCTTCACCATCACCTCTGACGGCCTCCACGCCACGGCCACCGCTTCGGTCAACCTCCAGGATGGCCCGGTGGTCCTCAACCTGCGCTGCGGCGACACCGAACCCGCGCAGGTGCACCCCGGCGGGGAGACCGACCGGCGGGCCGGGGTGGCGCTCCACTCCCGCCGCTGGGTGCAGGAACTGGAGCTGCCCTCGGTGAAGCCATCACTGGTCCGCCGCTCAGCCCTGGTTCTCCGCGCCCTTGTGCACGAGCCCACGGGTGCCGTGCTGGCCGCGCCCACCACGTCCCTGCCCGAAGGAATCGGCGGCACCCGGAACTGGGATTACCGCTACTGCTGGCTGCGGGACGGGTCCATGACCGTCAACGCGCTGGTGGACCTGGGATCCACGGCGGAGGCGGCCGGGTTCCTCAGCTGGCTGGGCCGGATCCTTGAGCACGCACCGGGCCCGGAATGGTTGCATCCGCTGTACTCGGTGACGGGGGCGCCCCTGTCCACGGAGGCTGTCATCGACAGCCTGCCCGGGTATGCGGGATCCCGGCCGGTCCGGATCGGCAACGCCGCGGACCACCAGGTCCAGCTGGATGTCTTCGGTCCGGTGGCTGAGCTGATCGACAGCGTCAGCTCACGGAATGGTGTCCTCGAGGATGACCACTGGGACCTGCTGGTGCAGATGGCGGCGGCCGTCCTGGCCCGGTGGCACGAGCCGGACCACGGCATCTGGGAAGCCCGGCGCCCGCCGCGGCACCACGTCTACACCAAGGTGATGTGCTGGGTGACGCTGGACCGCGCACTCCGGACCGCCGCCCGGCACGGCAGGGTGCCGGACCCGTCGTGGGAACCCCTGGCCCGGACCATCCGCGAAGAAGTCCTGCGCGAAGGCTGGGATGACTCGGCCGCGTCCTTTACAGTGGCCTACGACAGCCCCGACCTGGACGCAGCCGTCCTGCACATCGGGCTTTCCGGCCTGCTGGATGTCACGGACCAGCGGTTCCTGGACACGGTCACCGCCGTGGAACGGGAACTGCGGGTGGGCCCCACCGTGTTCCGGTACAGGTACGACGACGGCCTGCCGGGTTTGGAGGGCGGCTTCCACATCTGCACCACCTGGCTGATTGAGGCCTACGTTGCGGTGGGCAGGATCGAGGAGGCCTGGGACCTGTTCGACCAGCTGGTGAACCTCTTCGGCCCCACCGGCCTGCTGCCCGAGGAATACGATCCCAGCACGGAGACGCACCTGGGGAACCACCCGCAGGCCTACTCGCACCTGGGGTTCATCCGCTGCGCCCGGATCCTGGACAGGCACAAGCCGGAGGTCAAGAGGCCGTAGGGCAGGTCCATAAGTGACGCTAGGCCATCAATCGGTATATCGCCGTGTTGTGGCTGCTGGCCACTGAGCTGGTTGGTGGCGGCCTCTGGGTTCTGTCGAACGGGGCTTTCAAGCCCAGGCCCCATCAGCGGGCCGCCGAGAAGATCTGCGGGACGTCCCGGGTCCCCGTGGCCAGGTCCGCGAGGATCCGGCCCACCACGGGAGTGAACTTGAAGCCGTGCCCGGAGAAGCCGGCGCCGATGACCACCGGACCGATCCGGTCGAGGATGAAGTCCTCATCCGGAGTGGTGGTGTACGTGCAGCTGATGGCCTCGAATGACTCGGCGTCCACACCTGGCAGCCAGGTCCGGGCATAATCCTGCAGGGCCGCGAGCTGGACTGTTTCGGGGAGGAAGGACCGCCGGTCCGGATCCACCACGGGACCGACGCCGTGCCAGCCGGCCTTGATTCCTTCGCCCGGAGTGTGCATCCCATAGACGGGTGAATACCAGCCCTTGTAGGCAGGTCCGGGTCCCGGAGTGTGGTTGAAGCCGGGCCACAAAGCTCCTTGATCGGCGACGCGGAAGTGTGCCGGCTGCTCCTGGGTGACCGTGAGCCGGGGAATTCTGAGTTTTCCGCTTCCGGCCGCGCCGGACAGCAGCTTCTCCGTCCAGCCGCCGGCTGTCACCACGGCCTGCGCGGCGGTGACCACCTCGGTCCGTCCCGAGGCGACAGGGCTTTGGTCCGCCAAAGTGAGCCGGACGCCGTCGTCCATGATTTTCAGCTCCACCACCTTGGTGTGGTGCCGGATCTCTGCGCCGCGGGCTGCGGCGAGTCGCTGGAAGACGGGGAGTGCGGCCTCGGGGTTCAGCTGGCCGCCGTCGGGCATGAAAAGGACCGGCTGGTCGAAGCGGATGCCGCGCCACCGCTCGGCGGCCTCCTCCGGCCTTAGGGACTCCGCCCGGAGGCCTGCCTCGGTGAGCGCTGCTTGCACCAGCGCGAGCCGCGGATCAGGGCCATGGTTGACGATCCCCGTGCGCGTGAGCAGCAGTTCGCCGCTGTCCTGCTCGAGTTCCTCCCATAGCGCCAGCCCCTCGACCAGCATGGCCACGAACTCCGGCCGGTGGTATCCCGGATTCAGGTTGCGGGTGCTGCCGTGCGATGCCCCGTTGTGGTGGCCGGGGCCGAACTGTTCCAGCAGCGTGACCTGCCGGCCACGGCGGGCCAACGCCCAGGCAGCCGCAGAGCCCATTGCTCCGCCGCCGATCACAACAGTGTCCAGGATTGTTTCCACAGGGCTCCTCAAGTCTGACGTCAGTTAAGCAGGAGGGCGACGCCGGTCATGGCGGGTACCGCCACCACCGTGGTGATCAGGACGGTGTCCTTGGCCACGGTGGTGCCGGTCTGATAGCGGCTGGCCGCCACAAAGACATTTTGCGCCGTGGGGAGGGAAGCAACCACCACGGCCGCGAACAACGCCTGGCCTTCGACACCCAAGGCGAAGCGGGCAAAAACATAGGCAATGGCCGGGTGGACCACAAGTTTGAAGGCGCTGGCCAGAAGCGTGTCCACGCGCCTGCCGGCGGCCGCCTGCAGAGGCCGGCTGCCGCTCAGGCTCATGCCGAAGGCAATCAGCATGGCCGGAATGGCCGCCCCGCCAATGAGGTGGATGGGCTCAAGGACCAGCGGCGGAACGTCCCAGCCTGTCCCTGCCACAAGCAGGCCCAGGCCGGAGCCAACAATCATCGGGTTCCGCAGGATCATCAGGATGAATCCCCAGGGCGTGGTGCGGTGCGAGCTGGTGCTGGCGTCCAGGATCATCAGGAAAACCGGCGTGAGAAAGGCCAGCTGGAAGATCAGCAGCGGCGCCACATAACTGGCGTCGCCCAGGACGTATACGGCGATGGGGATACCAAGGTTCGCGGAGTTGGCCAGGGAAGCGGCCATCGAGGACATCACGGCCTCCGGCAACGCACGCTTCAGGACGAACTTCACAATGCTGAAGAAGATAAGGGCGGTGCAGACGGCGGACACTGCAGTGACCAGCAGCGGTTCCGCGAAGACTTCCCCCAGCTGCGCTTTGCTGAGGGTCTCGAAGAGCAGGGCGGGGCTGGCCACGAAGAATGTCAGGCCACTGAGGACCTGGCGGGCGTTGTCGCCAAGGATCCGTTGGCGGCCCACGAACCAGCCCACCATGATGATGGACCAGACAACAAAGAAGCCCTGCAGCACCCCTACCAAAAAAAGCCTCCGAGGCGACGGCGGCGGTGCCTGCCCGGACTCACGCTCCGGCTACAGGGCGGCGTTGTTAAGGGCGAACGGCGGGCGCATCAGGCCCGGCGTGAGGCCCTCGGCGGGGTCATTGCCAAGCTGGATGATCCTGTTGTCCTGGTCCACGTGGACCACGCGGGGCTCATAGGCCCGGGCTTCCTCGGTGGTCATGGCCGCGTAGGTGATGAGGATGACTACGTCATTTTCATGCACCAGGTGCGCGGCCGGGCCGTTGATGCCAATGACACCGGAGCCGCGCTCGCCGGCGATGGTATAGGTCTCCAGGCGCGCACCGTTGGTCACATCAACGATGGCCACGAGCTCACCGGGAAGGATATCGGCAGCATCCAGCAGGTCCAGGTCAACGGTGACCGATCCTACGTAGTGCAGGTCGGCGTGTGTGACGGTGGCCCGGTGAATTTTGGACTTGAACATTGTGCGATTCATAACCCGCCCAGTCTAACGCCGGCTCCCGGATCGCGCTGTGACGTACTGAACATGGCCCCGGAGGCTGCCCGAGCACCCGCCCGGAACGTGACCGGGCGATCCGGCACCTACCCGGACGCGCCGCCGTCGTCCGTCCTTGCTACTGAGATGGCAGTGGCTGCCAGCGTCTCGCGGGCGGCGAGGATGGCGGGCCGCTGCGCGCTGGCGCGTCGCACCGACGTGAACACGGTCCGGCGCGGATGCCCCGGCAGATCCAGCAGCCGGGCGGTGGTGCCCCGCCCCGTCCAGACGAGGTCCGGCATCAGCCCCACGGCATTTCCGGACTCAATCAGCCGGATTTGCGCCTGCAGGTCCGCTGTCTCGAAGCGCACGTCGGGCTCGAATCCCGTACTCCGGCAGGCCTGCTCCGCCCAGTGCCGGGAGGCTGCACCGCGGGGCTCCATAACCCATGGCAGTGCGGCAGTGTCTTCCAGCGACGTTATGGGCGGCCGGCTGGAATCCGCCGGCGGAACGGCCAGTCGGATCGCGTCAGTGGTCAACTTGATGCGGTCCAGTTCCGGGTACCGCGGGGCGGCATGGCCCGGATACTGTTCGGCGATGACCAGGTCAAAATCGCGCGCCCACGTCTCGTGCAGCGCCGTTTCCGGTTCGCGCTGGATCATTTCGATCCGGACCTCCGGGTATTCCGCCGTCATCCGCGTGAGCGTGTCCGGCATCAACGCCAGGGCCGCGGACTGGAACACCGCAATCCGGACCGTTCCCGTGACAGTGGTCAGCGACGCCGCCAGGTCCGCTTCCGCCTGCTCCAGGGTTTCGAGCAGCTGGCCGGTGTGGGCCACCAGGACTTCGGCCTGGGGCGTCAGCTGCACGCGGCGCCCCGTTTTCCGGAGCAGCTCCACGCCCACTTCCTTTTCCAGCAGGGCCAGCTGCTGGGAGACCGACGACGGGCTGTACTGCAGTGCCTCCGCCACCTCCGCCAGGGTGCCCCGGATCTTCAGTTCGCGGAGAAGCCGCAGGCGACGGACATCGAGCATGGCAATATTCCTTGATGAATCTAATGGATATTGGTTAGAAGTAGTCACTTTATCTAACGCAATTGCGCTTGCATACTGGTGTACCTGAGTCACCCCTGTCACAGCCTCTTCCGGGGCGCCGCGATGGGGCCGCACCCCACGCAGGAGTCCTTGATGAGCCCTAAAGATTTGACCCAGTCGATCATGAGGCGCAAGCCCATTGACGACATCGAAGAAGAGAACAAACACAGCGGATTGTTCAAGAGCCTCGGGCTCTGGCAACTGACGGCCATCGGCGTCGGCGGGATCATCGGCGTCGGTATTTTCTCCCTGGCCGGGCTGGTGGCTGCCGGTAGCGGAGACAACCCCGGCGTCGGCCCGGCGGTGCTGTTTTCCTTCCTGATCGCCGGCCTCGCCAGCGCGGCGGCCGCGCTGTCCTACGCGGAATTCGCCGGCATGATCCCTCGGGCGGGCTCGGCCTACACGTACGGCTACGTGGCGCTCGGCGAGATCATTGGTTGGTTCATTGGCTGGGATCTGCTGCTCGAGTACATCGCGATTGTGGCAGTAGTGGCCATCGGCATATCCGGCTACTTCGACGCGTTTCTGACCGGCATTGGCATCCATATGCCCGCCTGGATGACCGCGACTCCGGACGAGGGAACTGGCGGTATCGTCAACATCCCGGCGATCGCGGTTTGCCTGCTCGTGACCTGGATCCTGTCCCGAGGCACAAAGACGTTCGGCCGCTTCGAACTCGTGGCCGTCGGAATCAAGGTAGTCCTGATCCTGTTCATCATCGGTCTCGGCATCTTTTACATCGATACGGGCAACTACAACCCGTTTATGCCCAGCGGCTTCGGCCCGGTTGTAGCGGGCGCGGCCACGGTGTTCTTCGCCGTCTTCGGTTACGACGCCATGAGTACCGCCGCGGAAGAGGCGACCGACGGCAAGAAGCACATGCCGAAGGCCATCATCATGTCCCTCATCATCGCGATGCTCCTGTACGTCGCCGCCACCCTGGTACTCACCGGCATGCAGAACTACCAGGACATCGACCCCAAAGCCGGTTTCGCCTCCGCGTTCAACGGGGTGGGACTGCCGGTCATCGCCACGATCATCTCGGTCTTTGCCGTGTTGTCCATCCTGACGGTGATGCTCACCTTCCTGCTCGGCGTCACCCGTGTCTGGTTCTCGATGAGCCGCGACGGTTTGCTCCCTGGCTGGTTCGCCAAGACGGACCGCCACGGCACTCCCCAGCGCGTCACCTGGATTGCCGGCATCGCTTCCGCCCTGCTGGCCGGCGTGTTCCCGATCAAGGCAGTCGCCGACCTGACCAACATCGGCATCCTGGCCGCGTTCGTCGTCGTCTGCTTCTCGGTGATCGTGTTCCGCTACAAGAAGCCTGACGCACCACGCACCTTCCGGCTGCCCCTGATGCCGCTTGTTCCGGCCTTCGGCGTCCTGGCGTCCGGATTCCTGATGTTTCAGCTGCACTGGGAGACGTGGCTGCGTTTCAGCGTCTGGCTCGTCATTGGCCTGGTCATCTACTTCGGCTACGGCCGTAAGCACTCGCTGATGAACCCTGACAGTCCCCGGCACGAGGAAGCCGTGGAAATGCACCGGCCCCTCGGCTGACCCCCGGCCTCCCAGCCCAACCCTGACGCTCTCTCACTTTCGGGGCGCGAACGACGAACCCTCTCTCACGTCCTGTGGGGGAGGGTTCGTCCGTTTTTCAGGAAGTGAGAGAGGGTTGCCCGAAAACCCGCGTTAAGCGCGAGAGGGTTGCCCAAAATGTGGCTATTTCCTGACCGTTCGGACGGCCATTAAAAGCATTGATTTTTCTAACCTGTATTGCTCAGAAAACGTCGCTTTATCTTACGTGACCGGAAGATCATACTGGTGGAAAGAACGACCTCACCAACGGAAAGAACGAGTGTTAGATATGATCAACATTTCAACGGAGCCCGGCGCTTTCACCGGGAATACGGCCACCGAACCGGCCGTTGCAGCCACGTCCCACGTGCCCGAAGCCCAGGCCTTGGCCGGGGAAGCAATCGGGCTGGTGCGCCGCTGGTTGACGGAAGCCGCCAAGGTCCCCGTGGATGCCTCCGCTGAACAGCTCGCCGGTGTGCTGAAGGATCCGAACGGACTGGACTTCACCGTGGGCTTCGTGGACGGCGTGGTCCGCCCGGAAGACCTCCATGTGGCTGCCCGCAACCTCGCCGCACTGGCGCCCAAGGTCCCGGCGTTCCTGCCCTGGTACATGCGTAGTGCCGTCCGCCTCGGCGGCACCATGGCCCCGGTCCTGCCGCAGGTTGTCATCCCGATCGCCCGCCGTGTGCTCCGCGAAATGGTGGGCCACCTGATCGTTGACGCCACCGACGCCAAGCTGGGCCCGGCCATCGCCAAGATCCGCAAGGACGGCATCAAGCTCAACGTGAACCTCCTCGGCGAGGCCGTCCTGGGCGAACACGAGGCGTCCCGGCGGCTCGCGGGAACCCACACGCTCCTGGCCCGCCCGGACGTGGACTACGTCTCCATCAAGGTTTCCTCCACCGTGGCCCCGCACTCCGCCTGGGCATTCGACGAGGCCGTGGAGCACGTCGTCGAGAAGCTCACGCCGCTGTTCACCAAGGCCGCGTCCTTCGCCGGCGCCGGGAAGAACGCCAAGTTCATCAACCTGGACATGGAGGAATACAAGGACCTGGACATGACCATCGCGGTCTTCACCAGGATCCTGGACAAGCCCGAGTTCAAGAACCTCGAGGCCGGAATTGTGCTGCAGGCCTACCTCCCGGACGCCCTCGCCGCCATGATCCGCCTCCAGGACTGGGCCACCGAGCGCCGCGCCAACGGCGGTGCCGCCATCAAGGTCCGCGTGGTCAAGGGCGCCAACCTGCCCATGGAACACGTCGAAGCCTCGCTGCACGACTGGCCGCTGGCCACCTGGCACACCAAGCAGGATTCGGACACCAACTACAAGCGCGTCATCAACTACTCGCTGCACCCGGACCGGATCAACAACGTCCGGATCGGCGTGGCCGGCCACAACCTCTTCGACATCGCATTCGCCTGGCTGCTCGCCAAGCAGCGCGGCGTGGAATCCGGCATCGAATTCGAGATGCTGCTGGGCATGGCGCAGGGTCAGGCTGAAGCCGTCAAGAAGGACGTCGGATCGCTCCTGCTCTACACCCCCGTGGTGCACCCCGCCGAGTTCGACGTCGCCATCGCCTACCTGATCCGCCGCCTCGAAGAGGGCGCCAGCCAGGACAACTTCATGTCCGCGGTGTTCGAACTCAGCGAGAACGAATCCCTTTTCGAGCGTGAGAAGCAGCGCTTCCTCGCCTCCCTCGCCACGCTCGACGGCGAGGTCCCGGGCCCGAACCGCCGGCAGAACCGCGCCCTCCCGGCCGCGCCGATGCCGCACGACTCGTTCGAGAACACCGCGGACACCGATCCGTCGCTGCCCGCCAACCGCGACTGGGGCCGTGCCATCCTGGGCCGAGTGGCAGGCTCCGCGCTGGGCAACGCCGCCGTCGAGGCCGCCACGATCAACGACGAGGCGACCCTGAACGCCGTCATCGCCACCGCCGTCGAGAAGGGCAAGGCCTGGGGTGCCCTGACCGGCGACGAGCGCGCCGAGATCCTGCACCGCGCCGGCGACGTCCTCGAAGCCCGCCGCGCCGACCTCCTGGAGGTCATGGCCAGCGAAACCGGCAAAACCCTCGACCAGGGCGATCCCGAGGTCAGCGAAGCCGTGGACTTTGCCCACTACTACGCCGAGTCCGCCCGGAAGCTGGAAAAGGTCGACGGCGCCACGTTCGTCCCGGCCGAGCTCACCGTGGTGACCCCGCCGTGGAACTTCCCGGTCGCCATCCCGGCAGGGTCCACCCTCGCGGCACTCGCCGCCGGCTCCGCCGTCGTGATCAAACCCGCCAAGCAGGCCCGCCGCAGCGGCGCCGTGATGATCGAAGCACTGTGGGAAGCCGGCATCCCGCGCGACGTGCTGACCATGGTCCAGCTCGGCGAGCGTGAGCTCGGTCAGCAGCTGATCTCGCACCCCGCAGTGGACCGCGTGATCCTCACCGGCGGCTACGAGACGGCAGAGCTGTTCCGCTCCTTCCGCAAGGACCTTCCGCTGCTGGCCGAGACGAGCGGCAAGAACGCCATCATCGTCACGCCGAGTGCGGACCTGGACCTGGCCGCGAAGGACGTGGCGTATTCCGCGTTCGGCCACGCCGGCCAGAAGTGCTCCGCCGCCTCCCTGGTGATCCTGGTGGGCACTGTTGCTAAATCGAAGCGATTCCACAACCAGCTGGTTGATGCCGTCACCTCGCTGAAGGTGGGCTACCCGCAGGACCCCACCAGCCAGATGGGCCCCATCATCGAGCCCGCAAACGGCAAGCTGCTCAACGCCCTCACCACCCTGGGCGAGGGCGAAACCTGGGCTGTGGAACCGCGCAAGCTGGACGATACGGGCCGTCTCTGGAGCCCGGGCGTGCGCTACGGCGTGCGCCGCGGATCCTACGTCCACCTCACTGAATTCTTCGGACCGGTCCTGGGCGTCATGACCGCTGACACGCTGGAGGAGGCCATCGAGATCCAGAACCAGGTCGAGTACGGCCTCACCGCCGGCCTGCATGCCCTGGACCCGGACGAGCTCGGCACCTGGCTGGACTCCATCCAGGCCGGAAACCTCTATGTGAACCGCGGCATCACCGGCGCCATCGTGCAGCGCCAGCCGTTCGGCGGCTGGAAGAAATCCGCCGTCGGGGCCGGGACCAAGGCAGGCGGACCCAACTATCTGACCGGCCTCGGCTACTGGGTTAGTGCGGAAGCCGCAGCCGCGGCAAGTGTCACCAATGCGGGCGTCGGCCGCATCCTGAATGCCGCCGCGGAGGCCCTGGATCCGGCGGAGCGCGAGTCGCTCCAGCGCTCCCTGGAGTCTGATGCCCTGGCCTGGGACGAGGAGTTCGGCAACGCCCAGGACGTTTCCGGACTGAGTGCGGAGCGGAACATCTTCCGCTACCGTGCGCTGCCGGTCACCGTGCGGCTCTCCGAAGGTGCCCCACTGGCCCACCTGGCGCGGACCGTGGCGGCCGGCGTCCTGGCCGGTTCGGCACTCACCGTCTCCACCGCCGTCGACCTTCCCGCCCAGCTGCGCGCCGTGCTTACCGGGCTGGACATCAACGTCACGGTGGAGTCCGACGCCGGTTGGCTGGCTTCGGCGGCCCGCCTCGCCGCGGCGGGCAAACTGGCCGGGGCGCGGATCCGCCTGATCGGCGGGGACGCCAAAGCCCTCGCCGAGGCCACGGACGGGCGTCCGGACCTGGCGATCTACGCCCACGCGGTCACGGAGGCCGGGCGGGTGGAGCTGTTGCCGTTCCTGCACGAGCAGGCCATCAGCATTACGGCCCACCGGTTCGGCACCCCGAACCACCTCTCGGCGTCACTGATCTAGGGCTGGTCTAGGCCGGACTCAGGGCGGCCGAAGACACGAAAAGGCCCGGTGGCCGCCATCAGGCGGTTGCCGGGCCTTCGCTATTGAATAGTTGGGTAGTGATCAGGGGCTGCGCCGGGGCGAGCCTGGAGACCGTTGGTGATTAGCCCAGATACCAGCCTGGGGGAGTCCACGATGCAGGAACATTATGGGCGGAGAAATTTTCGCAACGGGTGCAGGTGTAGGCGACTTCGCCCAGTGTCCTGACCGCCCCGTCACGCCGGTACACCGGCGGAATGTAGGACTCGAGGTAAATGAACTCATCAGTGCCGCACTTGTCGCATGTGGGCTTGCCGATGTACTCGGCGGCCCGCGAAATGCCGGTGTTGTGGCTGGAATGATGGGTGACCAGCGGCCGTGCAGTGCTATGTCGCTGGGTATACACAGTGTGTAAATGGGTATTCTCGGCTGTCGTCATTGGCTGCCTATCCCGAGTACGGCCGCATCATGGGCTGCAGGGCGCACTCGTAGTGTTAAATTTGCCACTGCTTGACCCATGGATAATCCAGCATAGAGGAGGCGGGCTTTTACTTCAATGGTTCGTTAACAGCCCTGAACCCTGCGGCAAATTTGGTCAGACCGACTTTTTGAGCGTCCGTCCGACGATGGCCTGAGTCAGCGCATCGATCACCTCGGCGTTGGCCAGCGGGTTGCGGATGAGGGTGAAGTCGACGTCGCCCACCGGCGGCAGGTCGAACCGGCGGGTGATGATTTTCAGGTCTTCGGGAACCAGCGACGTCGGCATCACGGCAACGCCGATGCCTGCCCGGAGTGCCGCCAGGACGCCGCTGATCTGCCGGGTGGTGCACGTGATCCGCCAGGTCCGGCCGATTGATTCCAGCGCATCGATGGCCAGTTTCCGGCTAAGGCTGGGGGAGGGGTAGGCGATCAGCGGTACGGGATCCCCGGGCTCCAGGGACGTCTGCTCCAGTCCCACCCAGGAAAAGGTGTCGTGCTGGACCACCGTGCCGTCCTTGACGCCGGCCACCCACTTCACAAACACCAGGTCCAGCTGGCCCGCGTTGAGTTTCTTGTACAGCTGGTCGCTCTGGCCAACGGTGAGCTCCAGGTTGATCTGTGGATAGACCTGCCGGAACTCACGAAGGATCCGGGGGAGGCCGGTGATGGCCAGGTCGTCGGCCGTGCCGAAACGCAGCCGACCCCGCATGGCCGAGCCGGAAAAGTACCGCG
This sequence comes from Pseudarthrobacter sp. NBSH8, assembly GCF_014217545.1. Lineage (NCBI taxonomy): Bacteria > Bacillati > Actinomycetota > Actinomycetes > Micrococcales > Micrococcaceae > Pseudarthrobacter > Pseudarthrobacter sp. NBSH8. Next base: position 3,814,748 of record NZ_CP043178.1, on the reverse strand, counting down.
TAGCGGCATCGTGGGCGGCAAGGATGGTGCGGGCGAAGCCGGCCATCGCGTCCCCGTTGTCCGTGAGCCGGACATCGCGCGTATCCCTGCTGACGAGGATGCGCTTCGCGGCCGTCTCCAGCTTGCGGACGTGCTGGCTGACGGTGGGCTGTGCCAGGCCCAGGCGTTCCGCTGCCTTGGTGAAACTGAGCGTCTCGGCCACAGCAAGGAAGGAGCGGAGCTGGGCGGGTTCGAACACGATGGACTCCTTGGCTGCCTGGCCGGCTGTTCACCCACGTCAGAGCGGGAGATATTACGTTTTGTAATGGTAGTTATAGACGCGATAAGACTACATAATCACGTGGGATCAGCCTAGCGTGGGAAGCATCCCAGTCCGCCCGCTTCCCTGAGGACATCCCTGTGGCACCCCCACCGCCAACGTCGGCAACCGTCAGCCAGCCCGTCATCGACTCCGCCTCCGCCGCTTCCACCCGGACCCAACCCATCGCCTTGGTCAGTGAACACCTTCCCTGGCGGCACACGTTTATCTCCCTGCGAGTCCCCAATTTCCGCATCTTCGCGATTGGGCACTTTGTCGCGGTCACCGCCCTCTGGATGCAGCGGATCGCCCAGGACTGGCTGGTGCTGGAACTGTCCGGTTCCGTCACCGCCGTGGGCATCACGGTGGCTCTGCAGTTCATGCCGTCGCTGCTTCTGGGGCCGTGGGGCGGCATGATGGCGGACCGGTTCGCCAAGCGCAGGATCCTCATCCTTTGCCAGAGCCTCGCCGCGGTCCTAGCTGCGGCACTCGCGGTGCTTGCCCTGACGGGCGCCATCGAAGTGTGGCACGTCTATGTCATCGCGCTGCTGCTGGGCCTGGTCACGGTACTGGATCAGCCCGCGCGCCAGGTGTTCGTCAACGAGCTGGTAGGTCCCAGGTACCTCCGGAACGCCATCAGCGTCAACTCCACCACGTTCCAGCTGGGCGGACTGATCGGCCCGGCGCTGGCAGGACTGCTGCTCACCGCCGTTGGCGCCGGCTGGGCCTTCGCCGCGAATGCGCTGGCGTGCTGCTCCACGGCGACCATGCTGATGCTCCTGCGCAAGGAGCAGCTGTTCCTCAGCGCTCCCGCCCCCAAGAGAAAGGGCATGCTGCGTGAGGGGCTGCAGTACGCGCTCAGCAAACCCACCATCTACTGGCCGTGGCTGATGGCCGGCTTCATCTCCGTCTTCGCCATGAGCTTGCCCGTCCTGCTCGCCGCCTTCGCGGACCACGTGTACGACGTCGGTGCCGGTGGCTATGGCCTGCTGAACGCCCTGGTGGCACTCGGAGCGTTGGCCGGTGCTGTCGCCTCCACCCGGCGCCGCCAGCTGCGGCTCCGGTCGGTGGTATTCTGCGCCGGAATGTACGGTCTGATGCTGTGCCTGGCCGCACTGGCGCCGTCCATGGTGTGGTTCAGCGTGGTGATGGTCCTGTCCGGATTCTGGTGCCTGATGTTCCTGACCAGTTCCAACCAGCTGGTCCAGATCAGCTCCAACATGGGCATCCGGGGCCGGGTCATGAGCCTGTACATCATGGTGCTGATCGGCGGCCAGGCCATCGGCGGGCCCATGCTCGGCTGGATCGCCGAGCACGTGGACCCGCACGTGGCACTCTTGGTCTCCGGCGGGGTGCCGGCGCTCGCCGCGGTGACTGTCGGCGTCGTCCTGGCACGAAAGGGCGCGCTGTCACTCAGGGTGGACCTTAAGGACCGGCGCCACCCGCTGCGGATCATCAGCCGTGAGGCAGCCGCGTAAAAAGCATGCGTAAACAGCCCGGCGCAGAAGGCCCGGACTAGAGGGTCCGCCTAAAAGGGCCGCGGCGTACGCGCCGCGGCCCGAGGGGTGCCGGCTAGGCCGGGAGGTGCGGGTACTCGGCCTCGCGCCGCTGGAATTCCAGCACGTCCTTGTTGAGGACCACACCCTCGCGGATCTCGATGGAGCGGGAAATGGTTTCGTTTCCGTCCCACGCCTCCGGGCCGCCGATGACCGTCTCAAGGAACGGCAGCAGGGCCTGGCTGATCTCCCAGCTGGAGGAATTCCAGAGGTAGGACGGGCTGTGGTCCACTGCGTAATAGTTGATGTGGTCGCCGATGGTAAACATCGGTTCGGCGAACGTGGTGGAGCGCGCCCAGCTGAAGCCCATTCCCTCATCGCATGACACATCGACCACCAGGCTGCCCGGGCTGAACGCCGCGAGGTCCTCAGCCCGCAAATACGTCAGCGGATTGTTCGGGTCCTGCAGCGTGCAGTTGACCACGATGTCGCTTTCAGCCAGGAACGGCGCCAGCGGAACCCGGCCCCGCTCAGTGATGACCTGGCTCAGGAAGGGCGCCTTGTCGTCATGATCAAACTGGACGATGTTGACCGAGTGGATCGGGGCGCCGACGGCGGCTACTCCCCGGTTGGTGAGCACCTGGACATCGTGGATGCCGTGCGCGTTCAGCGCGGTTACGGCGCCGCGGGCGGTAGCGCCGAAACCAATCACCACGGCACTGAGCCGGCGGCCGTAGTCGCCGGTGGATCCGGTGAGCGAGAGCGCATGAAGTACGGAGCAGTACCCTGCCAGCTCGTTGTTCTTGTGGAACACGTGAAGCCCAAAACCGCCGTCGCTCGCCCAGTGGTTCATCGCTTCGAAGGCAATCAGCGTGAGCTTCTTGTCGATGGCCAGCTGCGTGATGGCACGGTCCTGGACACAGTGCGGCCAGCCCCAGAGGACCTGGCCGTCCCGCAGTTCCGCGAGGCACTCCGGCTGCGGCTTCGGTAGGAGGACGACGTCGGCCTCCGCCAGTAGCGCTTCCTTGGTGGCCATTTTGCCCACCAGGGTTCCGAGGTGGTCATCCGAGACGCCGAAGCGCTCGCCGTAGCCCTGCTCCAGGATGATGCGCTGGCGCAGTTCCGGCGCGATCCGCTCGAAATGCAGGGGGTGGATGGGGAGGCGGCGTTCGTCCTGTTTCCGGGTGGAGGCCAGGACGCCCAGGGTCAGGTGGCTCTGTTTGCCACTCACTTCTTTTTTGCGGCCTTGGACGTGACGTCCAGGGAGGTGGCCGGGGCTCCGGCGGCCCGCTTGTCGGCGCGCTTTTCCTTGATGGACTTGCCGGCTTTTTTGGATGCTGCTTGACGCGGGGACTTGTCAGCCATGATTGCTCCTGTAGCGGAACCGAAGAGGTTCCTGACTTCTGACGATACACGGCAGGGCCTAACGGCCACCGAAGGATGCGCGTACAAAGTTGAAACCGACCCGCCGGCGCGCCGACCATTGTGCCCGCGGGTTCCCGGTGTGAAAATGGCGCTCTGGGCACTGTGCCGGGCAGGCCTGCGGAAGTACGGGAACAGAATCATGGGAACCATCACGATTGAGAGTACGGTCCTTGTCCCCTGTGGCCGCCCGGAGGTCTACGCGTTCTGCGTGGATGTCCAGGCCCGCTCGGCAGTTCCCGGCCAGGAGGGCGTGGTGCTCCATGTCGAGCACCTGGTGGCGGACCGTTCCTGGACCGAAACACACGAAACCCGCACGGAAACCATCACCTGTTCGTGCGTGGTGTATCCCGTGGCGGACAGCACCCGGCTGACCGTGACTGCGCAGTACGTTCCCAAGGGAATCGGGCGCATGTTTTCCGGGGTCAAGGAGGGCACCTGCCGGAAACAGGAGGCGGCCAGGCTGGCGACGCTGAAGAAGGCCGTGGAACGGGCCATCAGGAAGGCCCGGAGCAGCTAGGAATCGCTGCCGCGCGGCGGACACCATGATTCGAAGATTTTGGAGCGGCTGACGGGAATCGGACCCGCGTATCAAGCTTGGGAAGCTAGCGCTCTACCATTGAGCTACAGCCGCATCGCCCCGTTTTGAGCGGGGCAGAACTTAGCTTAGCGCAGATGCGATCCAGCGTCCGCACCGGGGCCACGCACCGCGTGCGTGTCCGCCGGGATAGCCGCTACCCGCCGCGTCATCCAGTAACTCTTCAATAACGGCGCCGCCGGTGGCTAGGTCCGGGGCGGGCCAAGTGGCTACTCTGAACCCGTTAGCTGCGGTGTCATGGGGGTGGGGCGGGCTACCACTGACCGCCGCTAACTAAGGACTCCCATGGCATTTGCAGAGCACGAGGTACTTATCCGGTGCGACGCAATGAGTGTGTACACGTTCCTGGTGGACGGCATGAACCTTCCGCAATGGCGGGGGGGCATCCGCAGCATCAGCCTGGTGACCGGTGCCGCCGGAACCAAGGGCGCCGTCTACCGGCAGACCACCACGGGCCGGTCAGGCCGGACCATCTCCGCCGACTTCGAAATAACGCAGGCCAGGCCGGGCGCCGAGATCGAGTTCCGGGTGATCTCCGGACCGTCGCAGCACTCCGGCGGCTACTACCTCAGCACCGAACCGGCCGGCACAAGGGTCAGATTCGCCCTCGAATACCAGCCCAGGGGCCTCCTGGGCCTGATGAACACCGGCATCCAGCGCACCATCAAGGCCGAAGTGTCCCAGCTCGCGCGGCTCAAGGATGTCCTGGAATTGCGGTCGGCGGCCTGAGGGCTACTGCGCCAGCCGCTGGCCCGCCCAGCTTCCGGTGATGTTCGACGGCGACGCCAGGGTTCCGGTGCTCAGGTTCCAGTACTGCACCACGTCATTGGCCCGGCGCAGCGCCACCCCCGTGGAGTTCAGGGCGGTCACGTCACGCAGCGGACGGATTCCGGTGACATCGGCCCAGTCGGTGGTGACGGTAAGGCGGGCTTCGACGCGTGGCGCCGGAGTGCCTGCTCCGCGGTAAAGCAGCACACCGCCGTCTGGCTTTATGGCCAGGAGATCCTGGAAGCCGTCGGCGTCATAATCCACCATGGCGAGCTTCCTGGCCGATACGCCGGTGGCCATCTGGGTGCGCGTGGACATGTCGGCCACGCCCACGTTCGGGTAGAGGAACAGGGTGCCGCCGGCGTCCAGGGCGACCAGCTGGGGAAGCCGGTTGTTGGCACACCAGCCGCCCACGGCCAGCGTCATGGTTTCCCAGCCGCCCGAGCCCAGTGTGAACGAGGGTTGGAACCCTCCGGTGGCGATACCCCGGTGGAGCGTCAGCCGGCCGTCGTTCCACTGGGTCAGGAGGTCATAGGCGCCGTCACGGTCCCAGTCTGTGGTGAGCACCTCCTTGGCCGTACCAAATCCGGAGCCGATGACCTTGGCAGCACCAAAGGTCCTGTTCCCTGTGGAGGGGCGGTTGATGAGCTGGCCTGAGGCGTTGATGGTCACCAGATCAGCTGCACTGTTGATCGCCGCGCTGGTCAGATCCAGGGTGGGCGGCATGTGTTTGACGGCGGGATCGCACACGGTGGGCGCCGGGGCGGGGAACGCGCCCCCGCCGGCGGAACTGCCCCCGGGGGAGGTGACGGTGCCGGCGGGCAGGGTGGTGTAACCGAAGAAGTTCACCACGCCCCAGATTGTGTACTGGCTGTTCGTGTAGGAGATCCCGGCGCCCATGACGTTGAACCGCGGATCGAGCAGCATCGCGTTGTGGCCGGGCGAGGTTTTCCACCACTCCACCAGCATTGCCGCGTTGCGGTCCGTGCGAATTGCGATGACCTCACCAGCGCTGGTCGGGTTCAGGGCCCGGGGATCGGTCCAGAAGCTGGCGCGGTGTTCAATGACTTCGCGGGAGGCGATGCTGTTGGACCACTCCTGCGCCAGGCCGGCAACCGTGGGGTGGTACTTGACCGGGGCCAGGCTATTGGCCACCCGGTACTTGTTGATTTCGTTGAAAACCGTGAGGATGGCGGCCGTGTTGCTGTCCGGCACCAAGGCCTCGGTGCCAAGGGATCCGGTAGTGAGGGATTCCGGTGCGCCGGCTGGCGGGGCGGGAGCCGCGGTTTTGTTGTGCGCCAGTTCAGCTTCGGGGGCCCAGAGGGGTGGGAGTGAGGGCGGCTCGGGCGCGACTGGTTCGGATCCGGTGGTCACGGGGGCAGCCACCGTCGCCGCCGGAGGCGCTGCTGCGGTCCCTGACGTGCCTTCTCCAGCGGGCGAGGCCGGGGTGATCACCGGTTCCACGGCTGGGGCGAGCAGGGACCCCAGTCCGGTACCCGCGTCCGCTGCACCGCCGTCGTCGTCCGCTGTTCCCGCCGGGCCCAACGTGACCGTGCGCGGCCCCAGGGCACCCACCTGGACTGACGGCCCATCCACCGTTGGGCCGGAATACATGCCGGCCGCCGGGGACACCAGCGCGAGCGCACATAGCATCGCCACAACGGCGGGCGCCGCAAATTTATTCAAAACCAACCCCAGATCAGTTCAGCTGTACCAACCGGGGAGACCATCCGGCGGTGTCATTCTGAGGCAACATTAGCCCCAGAAGGCGACAGCAACAACGAAAAAGTGTGCGCTGTGGACAACGCATAGTAATTTGGGACGGTGCTGATCTCTGACCGCGACATTCGTGCCGAACTAAACTCCCAACGGATCGTCCTCGAACCGTACGATCCCGAGATGGTCCAGCCGTCGTCCGTGGACGTCCGGATCGACCGGTTTTTCCGACTCTTCGACAACCACAAGTACGCGCATATCGACCCAGCGGAAGAGCAGCCCGAGCTGACCCGGCTGGTGGAAGTGGAGAGCGGAGAGCCGTTCATCCTGCACCCCGGTGAGTTCGTGCTGGGCTCCACGTACGAGACCGTCACGTTGCCGGACGATATTGCTGCGCGGTTGGAAGGCAAGTCCTCCCTGGGCCGCCTGGGCCTGCTGACGCACTCCACGGCGGGGTTCATTGATCCGGGGTTTTCCGGCCACGTCACGTTGGAGCTCTCCAACATGGCCACGCTGCCCATCAAGCTCTGGCCTGGTATGAAGATCGGCCAGCTGTGCTTCTTCCGGCTGACCTCGGCTGCTGAGTTTCCTTACGGTTCGGGCGAATACGGCAACCGCTACCAGGGCCAGCGCGGGCCAACAGCCAGCCGCAGCCACCTGAACTTCCACCGCACCGAGGTCTGAGCCGCGTCAGCGAGAGGTTGGTGAGGGGTGAGATCCCCCGGGGTGCGTGATTAGGCCCGTGGCCTATGCCTTTGCGGCCAACCGAACCGGCCCGCCGAAGGCCTTCAGTGCCGGCTCCACATAGCGCGCTGCCAGCGGCCCGAGGATGGCCATGATCAGCACGTAGGCGGTTGCCAGGGCGGCGAGGTCGTCCGGGACCACGCCTGACGCCACGGCCAGTCCGGCGATCACGATGGAGAACTCGCCGCGGGCAATCAGTGCGGCGCCGGCACGGAAGCGCCCCGGACGGGCAATGCCGGCCCGCTTGGCGGCCCAGATCCCTGTGAGCATCTTGGTAATGGCCGTGATGACCGCCAGGAGCAGGGCCCAGCCGAACACCGGCGGGATGGTGGCCGGGTCTGTGTTGAGCCCGAAGGCCACAAAGAAGATGGCTGCAAAGAGGTCCCGCAGCGGTTCCAGGATCCGGGTGGCGCTGTGGGCGGTAGCCCCCGAGATGGCGATGCCCAGCATAAACGCGCCCACTGCCGCTGAAACCTGCAGGGCGGACGCGACGCCAGCCACCAGCAGTGCAGCGCCGAGGAGATTGAGCAGGAAAACCTCGGAATTTTCGCTGTGCACGGCCTGGGACACCCGGTGGCCGTGGCGGAGCGCCACCATCAACACCACGGTGACCACTGCCAGGGAGATCCCCACTGTGGTGAGACCGCCCAGGAAGCCCACGCCGGAGAGGGTTGCAGTGAGGATGGGCAGGTACACGGCCATGGCCAGGTCCTCGAACACCAGGATGGACAGCACCACGGGAGTCTCGCGGTTACCGATCCGGCCAAGGTCCGTGATGACCTTTGCCGCGATCCCGGAGGACGATATATACGTGACACCGCCCATGACCATTGCGCCTACCAGGCCCCAGCCAAGCAGCAGCGCCAGTGCCGCACCGGGAACGAAATTCAGCACCAGGTCAAGAACACCGGCCTGCCAAGACTTGCGCAGACCGGTGAAAAGCTCGGCAGCCGTATATTCCAAACCGAGCATAAGCAGCAGCAGGATCACGCCGATTTCGCCGGAGAGATGTGCGAATTCTTGCATGCCTTCGAGCTTGACCACGCCGCCTGCGCCGAAGGCGAGTCCGCCAACGAGGTAAAGCGGGATGGGTGACATTCCGATCCGTCCGGCCAGCCTGGCCAGGAGGCCAAGGCAGAACACAACGGCCCCCAGTTCAATGAGGGTCAGGGCCAGCGGGTCCATGGCGCTCAGCCGTTGCGCAGGATGTCGGCCGCCGAATCGAGGCCTTCTTGCGTTCCCACTGCGACCAGGAGGTCACCGGAGTGAAGGACGACGTCGGGACCCGGTGACGGGAGCACCTCGCCTTCACGCATGATCGCCACGATCGAGACGCCGCAACGGGTGCGGATGCAGGCCTTCCCCATGGGCTGGTTCTGGAACGGGGATTCCGGAGCGATGGAGAACTGCCGGGTCACGATGCCCGGAATCTCCTTGTGCTCCTCACTCAGTTTCATGGCCAGGTGCTGCCCGCCCAGGAGGTTGCCCAGGGCAGCGGCCTCATCACCGGTCAGGGGGATTGACGCCTGGCAGGTGTCAGGATCGTCCCAGGTGGAAACGATGAGTTCCATCATGCCCTCCCGCAGCTCCACGACGCCGATGCGGCGGCCGGAAGCCGTCATGAAGTCCTTCCGACGGCCCAGGCCGGGGAGGTCAGTCTCGTCCACGTTCATACAACCCAGCCTAGTCTCCACAAACGGATTTCGGGTGGGTGCGCGCAGGGCGGCGCGGGCGTCCAGGGAGCGGGGCCTAAGTATCCGTTGGTGCTAGGAGACGGGAACGACGGCGATGGCGGTCTTGGCCGGCGACTTCACCGGGAGCAGAACCAGCAGGCCGGCGAGCAGCACCACCATGATGCCGAGTATGCCCCAGCGCTGGGCCTCGCCGGGCGCCACCAGCGGAGTGGCCAGCACGATGCACAGGGTGAACAGCGCCGGAGCCAGGAAGCTGACGGCGCGGCCGGTGGTGGCGTAGAGGCCGAACAGTTCGCCGGACTCACCGTGGGGTGCCAGCCGGGCCAGGTAAGCCCGCGACGAGGACTGGGCGGGCCCCACAAACAGGCACAGGAACAGTCCGAAGACCCAGAACGTAGTGCTGCCTGCCCACGCCGTGCCAAAGAAAATGTAGTCCCCGTTGCCGAGGACCAGGATCATGGTCCCGGCGATCAGCAGCCCCACGAGGGAACCCACAATGACGGCCTTGGGCCCCACCCTGTCGTCCAGGAACCCGCCGATGACCGCCCCCACGGCCGCCACCACGTTCCCGAAGATGGCGAAGAAGATGACTTCGGATAATTCGAAGCCGAACGTGCCGGCCGCGATGATGCCGCCGAACGTGAACACGGCCGCGAGGCCGTCGCGGAAGACGGCGCTGGCCAGGAGGAAATAGATGGTGTGCGGGCTGGTGGCATAGATTGCCTTGATCCGGCGGATCAGCAGGCCGTAGGAGGCCACGAAATTCAGGGGTTGGGCCCGCTCCGGCCGCGGGAGTTCAGGGACAGCGAACAGCACCGGCAGGGCGAAGATGAAGAACCACAGGGCGGAGAACACAGCTACCAGCCGGATGTTCAGGCTGTCCTCGGTGGAGGCGCCGAACCAGTCGAAGCTTGGCTGCACAAAGAGCTGCAGCACAATCAGCAATGCCACAATGCCGCCCAGGTAGCCCATGCCCCAGCCGAATCCGCTGACCTTGCCGATGTTTTTCGGCGTGGAGATCTGGGCCAACATGGCGTTGTAGTTGACGCCGGCGAACTCAAAAAACACATTCCCCAGCGCGATGAGAGAAACGCCCAGCAGCAGGAACTCCGGCCGAGGGAACACAAAGAAGCACAGGCCCGTCAGGATGGCCACGGCGGCCGTGTTGACCCCAAGCCACAGCTTCCGGCGGCCTCCGTTGTCCGAGCGCTGCCCGGTCACCGGAGCGAGCAGCGCGATGGCGATCCCCGCAATGGCCAGTGCACTGCCAAGAACGGCAGAAGCCTGGTCTTCGCCACCGAAGGCGTTGGAGGTGAGGTAGACGGTGAAGACGAAGGTGGTCATGACCGCGTTGAAGGCCGCCGAACCCCAGTCCCAGGCGGCCCAGGCGAGCACCCGGCCCTTGCTGGTGGACTGGGTTCCGGACGCGAGTTCCGATGACGGCTGTATGGCCTCAGGAGCGCTGGCGGTGTTCATAGCCTGAATCGTATCCGCCCGTGGCGAACAGGGCGGTGGTGATACGCCGGGCACCGGGGAAATTCCGGGGAGGCGTGGTCTTGTCCGGGGAAAAGCGTCAGGGCTGCCTTGATAAACTGTGGCCACCGAACCTGACACATGAACCGCCTGCCCTGACTTTTTGACAATCGAATCCCTGACATTGCGGAGATACCAGTGATCACAGTTCTTGCCGTGCACTTTGCGGTGGCCGCCGTGGCGCCGTTTCTCTTCAGGGTCTGGGGCCGGAACGCTTTCTACGCGCTGGCGGCTGTGCCCGCTGCATCCTTTGCCTGGCTGCTGTTCCAGCACGCGGGCGTGTACTCGGACGCCGGCGCGGTCTCAGAGGTCTTCCCGTGGATTCCCGGGCTGGACCTTGAACTCGCCTTCCGGCTCGATCCCCTTGCCTGGGTGATGTCGCTCCTGATCCTGGGCGTCGGCGCCTTGGTGCTCGTCTATTGCGCCCGGTATTTCAGCCCCGAAGACCGGGATCTGGGTGGATTCGCCGCCCAGTTCCTCGCCTTCGCCGGAGTGATGTTCGGCCTGGTGATAGCCGACGATCTTCTCCTGATGTTCATATTCTGGGAACTCACCACCATCCTGTCCTACCTGCTGATCGGCTTCGCCCGCACCAGGCTGGCGGCCCGGCGTTCGGCGCTGCAGGCCCTGATGGTCACCACCGCGGGCGGGCTGGCCATGCTGGTGGGGCTGATCATGCTGGGGCACAGCGCCGGCACCTACCGGATTTCGGCGATTCTGGCGCAGGCACCCACCCTGGTGAGCGGACCTTCGGGCGCAACCGTTGCTGCCGCCGTCGTACTTATCCTGACGGGCGCCATCAGTAAGTCCGCCCTGGTTCCCTTCCACTTCTGGCTTCCCGGAGCCATGGCGGCTCCCACCCCGGTGAGCGCATACCTCCACGCCGCGGCGATGGTAAAGGCCGGGATCTACCTGGTGGCGCGGCTCGCCCCGGGGTTTTCCGACGCCACGTACTGGCAGATCATCGTGCTGGGGCTCGGCCTGGCCACCATGCTGGTAGGCGGCTACCGGGCTCTACGGCAGACCGACATCAAACTCATCCTGGCCTACGGCACCGTCAGCCAGCTGGGGTTCCTGACGATGGTGGCGGGCCTGGGCACGCCGGATGCAGCTCTCGCAGGGCTCGCGATGCTCCTCGCCCACGGACTTTTCAAGGCCACCCTCTTCCTGGTGGTAGGCATCATCGACCAGCAGGCGGGGACCCGCGATGTCCGCCAGCTGTCCGGCGTATTCCGGTCGTCGCGGGCGCTCGGAATTGTGGCCGGCATCGGTGCCGCCTCGATGGCCGGTGTCCCTCTGCTCGCAGGGTTCGTGGCCAAGGAATCAGTCCTGGAAGCCTTTGTCCACCACGCATCCGACGGCGAGGCCTGGAGCATGGTGGTCCTCGTGGGCATCGTCATTGGGTCCATTCTCACGTTCGCCTACAGTGCCCGCTTCATGTGGGGAGCGTTCGCGGTGAAACCGGGTATTGAGCTGACCACGTTCAAGCCGGTCAAGCCTTCCTTCCTGGCGGCCCCGGCGCTCCTCAGCCTCCTGAGCATCGTCTATGGCCTCTGGCCGGCGCCGGTGGACGCCTGGGTCCAGCCCTACGCGGCGCTGTTCGCCTCCACCGCGTCCGACGCCGGCACCCCGGCCGAGCAGGCAGGCCACCTTGCGCTGTGGCACGGTTTCACAGCATCCCTGGGACTGACCGCCCTAACGTTCGCGCTGGGCCAGGCGATGTACTTCGGACGAACCCTGGTGGCCCGCGCGCAGTCCCGCGTGCCCAGCTGGATCGACGGCGACCGCATCTACCAGCTCACCATCGGTGCCCTGGATGACACCGCCGTCTGGATCACGGGCCGCACGCAGCGTGGTTCCCTGTACTTCTACCTCGCCGTTATCCTCACGGTGGCATTCGTCCTGCCGCTGACGGCCATGCTGCTGGCGGGCAAGCCGCTCCCTGCGAACCTTTATTTCATCGACCCCTACTCGCCGCTGCAGCCGGTGGTCGGCGCGGGGATTGTGATCGGCGCGTTGGCCGCGGTTAAGGCCAACAAACGGTTCCTCGCTGTGCTGATGGTGGCAGTGTCCGGGTACGGGATCGCCCTGATGTTCGCGCTCCAGGGCGCACCGGATCTGGCCCTGACGCAGGTCCTTGTGGAAACCATCATCCTGGTGGCCTTCGTTCTGGCCATGCGCAGCCTGCCCGCCGAACTCCGCGACCGCACCGGCGGCAAGTACCGGGTGGTCCGTGTGATCATTGGGGTGGCTTTCGGAATCACCATGGTCTTCGCCGCCATCCACGCCATGGGCGCCCGGGTGGCCGCCCCGGTGTCCTTGGAATTCCCCCGCCTCGCCTATGAAGGCGGCGGCGGTCTGAACATCGTCAACGTGACGCTGGTGGACATCCGCGCGTGGGACACCTTCGGTGAAATATCCGTCCTGGCCCTGGCCGCCACAGGTGTGGCCAGCCTTATCTTCGTCCGCGACCGTGGAGACCGGAGCAGGGTCCCTGACACCATTGCCGAGGGCAGCGTTGGCCGCCAGGTTGCGGTGGTTCCCGGGTCGCGGGACGCAGCAGCTCTGGCCATCAGCCGCAAATTCGCAGCCTCCGCCCGGGACGCCTGGATCGTGGCGGGACGCACCCTGGCACCGGAGCGGCGCTCCATTATCTTTGAAGTGGTCACGCGGCTGACCTTCCACTCCCTGATCATCTTCTCGCTCTACCTCCTTCTGGCCGGCCACAGCCTGCCCGGCGGCGGATTCGCCGGCGGCTTGACTGCCGGACTTGCCTTGGCCATCCGGTACCTGGCCGGTGGCCGGTTCGAACTGCGCGAGGCCACCCCCGTCGGCGCCGGGACGCTGCTGGGGATCGGGCTCGCTACGGCGGCCGCCTCCGGTGTGGTGCCGCTGCTGCTGGGCGGCCAGGTATTTCAGACCGCCATCATTGAACTCTGGCTTCCGGTGTTCGGGGACATCAAGTTCGTCACGTCCACCATCTTCGACATCGGCGTGTATATCGTGGTGATCGGCCTGGTGCTGGACGTTCTGCGCAGCTTGGGCTCCGAGATCGACGAACACTTCGAAGAGCAGCGGACTGCTCCTGCCGAAGACCTGCCAACCGACCACGACCCTGCCGCTGCCCCGGTGCAGGAGCCCGTGGGCGTCCCCGCCGGAACCGCCGCGACGGACCAAGCATGAGCGTCAACCTGACCCTGCTGACCGTCATGGGTGCCCTGTATGCGTGCGGCATCTACCTGATCCTGGAACGCAGCCTCACCCGGGTGCTGCTGGGACTGATGCTGCTGGCCAACGCCACCAACCTGCTGATCCTGGCCACCGGCGGCTATGCCGGACTGGCGCCGCTGTACAACAAGGACACCGCCGCCCACGAGTACTCGGACCCCCTTCCGCAGGCACTGATTCTCACGTCGATCGTGATCTCCTTCGCAGTGACGGCCTTTATGCTCGGCATCATTTACCGCACTTGGGTCCTGGCCCGCCAGGATGAGATCCAGGACGACGTCGAGGACCTCCGCGTCGCCGAGACGCCCCGCTTCGATGCCGAGGATGATGCCCCCGTCCCAGCCGAAACGTCCGAGTTTCCCCTGACCATGCTGGGCGGCGACGGGGGCGCCGTCTCAGACCACCCCCGGACGGCGGACGGCCCGGAAGCGTCCAGCGGTTCCGTCACGGTCGGGGCCAAGGAGCTTCCTGCCGCGGATGCCGCCGCTGAAGAGCAACCCGGCTCGCAGAACGTAACCCCTGGTCCCGAAGGAGGTGTGAAGTGAACATCGCAAGCTTTGCCCCGCTCGCCGTCGTTCTTCCCATCCTCGGTGCTGCCCTGGCCTTCCTCCTGATCCGGCACTCCCGCGCCCAGCGCGCGGTGAGCATCGGGGTGCTGTCCCTGACGCTCCTGCTGGAGTGCCTGCTGTTGGGCTCCGTGTGGGACGGCGGAACCGCCGCCGTGAACATCGGTGGCTGGCTGCCGCCGTGGGGCATCACGATGGTGGTGGACCAGTTCTCGTCCCTCATGCTCGTGGTGTCGTCGGCTATCAGCCTCGCCGTGCTGGTCTATGCCACCGGGCAGGGCATGGCCGACGGCGACCACGACGCGCCGGTGTCGATCTTCCACCCCACCTACCTGATCCTGGTGGCCGGGGTCTCCAACGCGTTCCTGTCCGGCGACCTGTTCAACCTGTACGTCGGTTTCGAGATCCTGCTGACGGCAAGCTATGTGCTGATGACGTTGGGCGGAACCGGCCCGCGCATCCGCGCCGGTGTCACTTACGTGGTGGTCTCCGTGGTGTCCTCGGTGCTGTTCCTGATCTCCATCGCCATGGTCTACGGCGCCACCGGAACCGTGAACATGGCCGACCTCGCCATCAAGCTGGCGGACCTGGACGGGGGAACCCGGACCCTGCTGCACGTGATGCTCCTGGTGGCCTTCGGCATCAAGGCGGCCGTGTTCCCGCTCTCCTTCTGGCTGCCTGACTCCTACCCCACGGCGCCCGCGCCGGTCACCGCGGTATTCGCCGGCCTGCTGACCAAAGTCGGGGTCTACGCGATGGTGCGCACGGAGACACTGCTCTTCCCGGGGGACAGCCTGAACACTCCGCTGATGGTGGCGGCGCTGCTGACCATGGTGGTGGGAATCCTTGGCGCCTTGGCGCAGAGCGACATCAAACGTCTGTTGTCCTTCACCCTGGTGAGCCACATCGGCTACATGGTGTTTGGGCTGGCTATGTCCTCGGTGGCCGGGCTGGGCGCCGCCGTGTTCTACGTGGCCCACCACATCACCATTCAGACCAGCCTTTTCCTGGTCGCGGGCCTGATCGAACGCCGTGGCGGCAGCTCCTCCGTGGACAGGTTGGCAGGCCTGGCCAAGCTGTCACCCATGCTGGCCCTGCTGTTCTTTATACCCGCCATGAACCTGGCCGGGATCCCGCCGTTCTCCGGGTTCCTGGGGAAGGTGGGGCTCATCCAGGCGGGCATCGAACTGGGCACCCCGCTGGCCTACGCCCTGGTGATCGGCGGCGTGGTCACCAGCCTCCTGACCCTGCTGGCAGTCGCACGGGTCTGGAACCGCGCGTTCTGGCGCAAGCCCTCGGACGCCGAGCACCCGGACCCCGTCTTGCTGGCTGCGCCCGAGGATTCGGACACCGGCAGCCGGGCCGGCCGCAAGAACGTCACGCTGCTGCCCCGGACCATGGTGGGTTCAACGCTGGGCCTGGTGGCTCTGGGAGTGTCACTGACGGTCTTCGCCGGCCCGCTGTTCACAGTCTCGGACCAGGCCGCCCACGAGATGCTGGACAGATCCGCCTACATCCAGGCCGTTCTGGGCGAGGACACGCAGGTTCCCTCGGTGGCACTGAAAGACGGAGGAGGCAAATGAGCCGCCGGCGGATTTCTCTGCGCCAGGAACTGCCCCTGCTGGTATGGCTGGTGATCGTCTGGGGCGCCCTGTGGCAGGACTTCAGCCCCGGCAACCTGCTGTTCGGCGCGTTGCTGGCCGTGCTCGTGGCCCGGATGTTCTACCTGCCGCCGGTAGAAGTCAGCGGCCGCTTCAACATTCTTCACGCCGTGCCATTTGCCCTGCGTTTCCTGGGCAGGGTGGCGGCAGCGAGCGTTGAGGTTATGTACCTGGCGGCTGTCCGCGGCCCGCGGGTCATCAGCTCCGTCGTCGCAGTGCCGTTGCGGAGCCACCAGGACCTCATGGTCACCGCCACCGGGCACGTGATCTCGCTGATCCCAGGCTCCTTGGTGGTGGAAGTGGACCGGTCAACGTCCACCTTGTACCTCCACGGGCTCAACGTCAGCAGCCCGGAAGAGGTAGAGAACCTGCGCAGGGAAGTCCGCTCGATCGAGGCCGGCCTGATCAGGATCATGGGCTCCCGCGAAGAACTCGAAGCAATCCGGCAGGAGGCCGCATCATGATGCAGACCGTTCTGGCTGTTACGGCAGTCATTCTTTCGCTGGCAGCGGCGGGAGCCATCATTAGGATCTCCCGCGGCCCGTCGCTGCTGGACAGGGTGCTGGCCTCCGACGTCCTGCTCGCGATCCTCGGCGCGGCCCTATGCATCGATATGGCCGTTAACCGGCACCTGAACAACCTGATGCTGCTGGTGGCGCTGTCCATTGTCGGCTTCATCGGGGCAGTGACGGTTGCGCGCTTTGTGGCCGACCGGCGGGAGCAAGCCAATGAATCCTGAGGCCAGCGTGGTTGATAACGTCATCGATACCGTGTCGGCGGTGTTCCTGGTGGTGGGTGCCCTCATGTCCCTCGCCGCCGCCGTCGGACTGCTCCGTTTTCCGGACCTGCTCAGCCGCATGCACGCGGCCACCAAGCCCCAGGTGCTGGGGCTGTTCCTGCTCCTTGCGGCCATCGGCCTGCAGATGCGCACCTGGTGGGTGTGGCCCGCGCTGCTCGTGGCCTGGATTTTCCAGCTGCTGACCGTGCCGGTTTCCGCCCACATGGTGGGCCGCGCCGGGTACCGCACCAAACACCTGCACCGCGAGCTGCTCAGCTCCGATGAACTCGACGCCGTGGTTCAGAAGGCGGCACAATCGTCCCGGGATGACTCGTCCCGGGATGAAGCGTACGACGGCGGGCGGCGGGACTGAGCCTCACTCGCCGATGCTAACGTCCCGCCCCGCGCGTGAGTTTTTGTCCAGATAACACGGCGTCAGGGCCGTTTGGAGGCCTTTATCTGGACAAAAACTCATGTGTTGGTGGTGCGCTTAGACGATGTCCTGGGACTTGGCGAAGCGGGTAATGGCCCGCTGTGTGCCGCGGTTGGCCAGCACCTGAATGATGGTGCTGACCGAGGCCGAAATAAGCGCGAACGTCAGCGCCGAGCGGAGGCTCGTGGGGGTGTCTTCATCCTTGCCGGTGGGAGCCTTCCGGCCGGTGGACTTTTCCCACACGGTATTGACCATCTTGGTGCCGACGAATCCGGCGCCGAGGCTGATTGCGGTGCCGAGCAGCTTGATGAACAGGTTCATTCGTTGAACTCCTTGTGAGCGGATCCGGGACTGTCTTTAGCCTAACCCGGCTGCATGGACTCCAGAATCTCCCGCAGGGCTTCCACCACGAGATCGTGGTCCTGCTGCTGGGGCAGGCCCGAGACCGTCACCGTGGCTACGGCGCCCACGCCGGCGACGTAGACCGGGAAGCAGCCGCCGTGGGCCGCGTAGACGGTTTCGTCGTACCAGCCGTGGTCCTCGATCCGGCCGCCGTGCAGCCTGCCGCGGAGGCCCACCAGCAACGACGGGATCTCATACCTGGCGGCGGTGCGCTGCTTCGCCCGGATCCAGTGCTCGTTGTCGGGGGTGGCGCCGTCCAGGGCAACATGGAAAAGGACCTGGTCACCCTTCGTGATGTCGATCGCGATAGGCAGCCGGCGCGATTTGCCGAGCTCCACCAGCAGCAGCCCCAGATTGAGGGAATCATCCCTGGTGAAATGGGGAAACTGCAGCTCGCTGATCTCGCCCTCGATGCGGGCGATCAGGGCCTCCAGCAGCCCCACCGGCTGGGGCACCGTCGCATCGGGATTGAACGCAGTCACAGTCGGGTTGTTGGCAGTCATGGCCCACAATCTACCCCGCCCGCGGTGTAAACTGGAGTACGCCCATCAGGGCAGATTTATTACGACAGGGGAGCGCCGCCGTCGGACATCACTGGCATTGCCAGGGAACCGCAGGCAGGCGCTGAGAGTGCGGACAGCCGCAGACCCTCGAACCTGATCCGGTTAGTACCGGCGCAAGGGAGTCGAGTTCTCGAAGTGTCCGGAAACGGCGGCAGCGCCGCACGCCGGGGCACTTTCCCCTCCTGATCCTCAGGAGGACCGAATGACAACTGCAGCAATCAAAAAGACCGGCAATACCTGGCGTGTTGTGGACATCGTGGTGGCGGCGCTCATCGCCATCACCGGTGGCGTGATCTTCTGGGCCTGGTCCCAGGGCGCCGGCATCGTTTCCGCACCAATGAATGCCGTTTACCCCCCGCTGACCGGCCTGATCGCCGGCGGCTGGATGATCCCGGCAGTGCTGGGCATGCTCATCATCCGCAAACCCGGCGCGGCGCTCTTCTGCGAAGCTGTGGCCGCCACCGGCGAACTCATCATGGGCTCGCAGTACGGCGCCACGGTGCTGATCTCCGGACTCCTCCAGGGCCTAGGCGCCGAACTGGTGTTCTTCCTGCTGGTGTACGGCAACTTCCGGTTCAAGTCCTTCCTGCACCAGAAGTACAACCTCATCGCCGCTCTCCTGGCCGGTGCCGGGGCGGGCCTGTTCTGCGGCCTCAACGACTCGTTCCTGCCGTGGGGCTGGAACATCGCGTACGAGCCCGGCGACAAGCTTGCGTACATCGTTTTCTGCACCATCTCCGGCGCGGTGATTGCGGGCGCGCTGTCCTGGATCGCCACCCGCGGCCTGGCCAGGACCGGCGTGCTGAGCTCGTTCGCGTCCCGGAAGGCAGCTTCGGAGCCCGTCTTCAACTGATGACCGCTTCCGACGCCGGCGCTTCCGGAGTGCGCCCCGCCGCGGTGTCCGCCCGTGGCTGGGGCTGGCGGCATGCCGGCCGTTCCGCCCCCGCCGTCCACGGGCTCGACCTCGACATCGCTCCCGGCGAGCGGGTGCTGCTGCTGGGCCCGTCGGGCGCCGGCAAGTCAACGCTGCTGCACGCGCTCGCAGGGGTGCTGGGGGATGAAGGAGACGACGCCGACGAAACCGGTTCGCTGCTGATCGACGGGGTGGTTCCCCGCGGGCAGCGCGGCCGCTCGGGGCTGATGCAGCAGGACCCGGAAACGCAGGTGGTTCTGTCGCGCCTGGGCGACGACGTCGCCTTCGGCGCCGAGAACCTCGCCGTTCCGCGGGACGAGATCTGGCGGCGCGTCCATGAAGCGCTCGACGACGTCGGGCTGCGAAGTGCCGGGGGCGGCGGAGCTGGTTTGAACGCCAATGGCACAGGTGTGGACGCCAACGGCGGGCCAGGTGCCGCCGGGCTCCCGCTGGACCACCCGACGTCGGCCCTGTCCGGCGGACAGAAGCAGCGACTGGCGCTGGCCGGGATCCTCGCGATGCGGCCCGGGCTGATCCTGCTGGACGAGCCCACCGCGAACCTGGATCCCGCCGGCGTGCTGGAAGTCCGGGACGCAGTGGGCCGCTGCCTGGACAAAACCGGCGCCACACTCGTTGTGGTGGAACACCGCGTGTCCGTCTGGAAGGACCTGGTGGACCGGATTGTGGTGCTCCAGCCGGGCTCCGCTGCGGGCTCCGCAGGAAGTTTGGCCGGTACGTCCGCCGTCTTGCTGGACGGGCCGCCGGACCAGGTACTCGACGAGGCGCGGGAAATGCTGATCGGCGCGGGCGTGTGGGTGCCGGGGTATATTCCGGCAACCCGCCGCCGCGCGTCCACAGGCTCCGGTGACCTGCTGCTGGCCGCTGAGGACCTGGCCGTCTCCCGCGAGCGTCCGCGGCGCCGCGGCTTCCGGACCATCCCGCCCGTGCCGGTGCAGCTGGGCATCACCGCCCAGGTCCGTTCCGGCCACGCACTCACCGTCACGGGTCCCAACGGCGCCGGCAAGTCAACGTTTGCGCTAACGCTCGCCGGGCTTTTGGCACCAGTGGCGGGGAAGGTGTCCGCCGCCGTCGAGCTTTCCGAGGGGGCCGGGATCGATCCCTTCAAATGGAAAGCCAACCAGCTGATTTCCCGCATCGGAACCGTGTTCCAGGAGCCCGAGCACCAGTTCGTTACCGGCCGGGTGCTGGACGAACTGATGTTCGGCCCGCGGCATCTGGGCCATGGCGAAGAGCGGGTTGAAGAGCTGCTGGAACGGCTGCGCCTGACGCACCTGGTGGACGCCAATCCGTACACGTTGTCCGGCGGCGAAAAGCGGCGCCTGTCGGTGGCCACGGTCCTGGCGGCCCACCCGCGAGTGCTGGTGCTGGACGAGCCGACCTTCGGCCAGGACGCCAACACCTGGGCCGAACTCGCATCGTTCCTCTCAGAACTGCTCGACGCCGGAACCTCCGTGGTTTCCGTGACCCACGACCAGGAATTCAGCGCCGTCCTGGGCGGGGCCGAACTGCGGCTTGGCCCGGCCTCACGCGGCGGCGCCCGCCAGGAAGCGGGTGCGGCATGAGGGACGCACTGACTCTCCGCGGCAACCAGGCGCTGCTGACGCGCGCCAACCCGTTGGCCAAGTTCGGCGTCGTTTTCCTCATCACGCTGGTGCTGGCGCTCTCCATCGACTGGGTGTCCGCCACCACCGCGCTCGTTGCCGAGCTGGCGCTCTTCCCGCTGGCCGGCCTCACCCTGCGCCTGTTGTGGCAGCGCGGTTGGCCGCTCATCATCGCGTCCGCCCTGGGCGGCTGGAGCACGGCGATCGTCGCGGCCGATAGCGGCGCCGTACTGCTCGACGTCGGAATCTGGTCCATCAGCGAAGGTTCCCTGCAGCTGGGAATCGGCTTTATGCTGCGCGGCCTCGCGATAGCACTGCCGGCGATCCTCCTTATGACGTGCACAGACCCCACTGACCTCGCGGATGCGCTGGCGCAGAGAGCCCGGTTGCCGCACCGGTTTGTCCTCGGCACGCTGGCCGCGATGCGCCTGGTGGGACTTATGGCCGAGGAATGGCAGACCATCGGCATGGCGCGGCGGGCCCGCGGGGTGGGCTCGCAGGGCACCCCGCTGCAACGGCTGCGGGCCACCCTCGGGCAGAGCTTTGGGCTCCTGGTCCAGGCCATCCGCCGCGCGTCCCGCCTGGCCATCACCATGGAAGCGCGCGGTTTTGGCACCGGGCAGCGGACGTGGGCCCGGGAGTCCACCTATTCGACGTTGGACGCCTGGGTGCTGGCGGGCGGCCTGCTGATCGCGGCGGCCGCTGTGGTTGCCGCGGCTGTAATGGGGACCTGGAACTTCGTCTGGCGCTAGTAAGGGCGGGCCATGCTTCCGGATTCTGGCTACGGCGCGCAGTGCTTGCTAAATGCACGAGTGGTTGTAGTCGAAGCCCCTGGAGACGAACTGGGTCAGGGTGACTGTGCCACCGGGGTTCAACGGCGCATTCGAGCAGTTGGCCGTGGCTCCGAAGGCATTGAGGGCGCCTGCCAGCCAGGTGGGCAGGGCATAAAGGTTGCTGGAGCGGCTGACGGTGCCCACGATCTGTCCCCATTGATAGGCCGAGGAGTAGATGCCGACGTCGGCGCCGATGCTGTGAAAAAGGTCGGTCATACCTTCCAGAACGGCACGGTTGGCATTCTTGTCGAGGGACCAGCTGTTGCCGGTTTCAACATCGAGCCACCACAGGTAGTCCGAGGGGCTGCTGATGCCGCGGATGTTGGCGTCGTCGTACGCCTTGGCGTAGCCGTACATGTATGCGCACGCCGTGCCAACGTCCTTGTCCTTGCAGGTGCCGTAGGGGTTGGACACAGCGTGGGCTGCGGGGTAGTTGTTACTGGTGGGCCACCAGGAGCCAGCGTGACCCGGGTTGGCGGTGTTGACGTAAAGGGCCACGGACGGCTGATCGGTCGGGTTCACCGTGATGGCTTCGGCCCAGCGGAGCAGTTCGGCGAGGCAGGGGTTAGTGGTGCTGGCCAGGCCATTGTTGACGCCAACGATCCCGAAAGCTGGAGCGGCGGGAAGCGCCTTGTTGCACTGAGGCCACGAGACATCGTTACCCAGTGCTTGCTCGGCGCCCTCGCCGGGTGAAGGGGCGGCCACGGACGCCGGCGCCACGATAATCCCGCAAAGGGCCAAGAGCAGGCATAAGATGGCACACGCTAAAACACGGGATGCTGTAGCCGCATTCCCATACATGGCAGGCCTCCTGCATCGCATTCTTCCGCTTATCGGGTGGACCCGATGTTTCAGTCTCCCGCCGAGCGAGTGGCGGGGTCAAGGACAACCATCAAGGAGCGGCTATCTCATGAGTCGGGTATTTGCTGGGAGTTCAGTGGCCACTCCGATTTCATATCCCATAAAATAACTCACTTGTGATATTTTTTTCCTATGATTCAGGAAACCGCCGAGCACATCGCCGCCACACTCAGGGACGCCAGGACCGAGAAGGGCTGGACCCAGGGCCAGCTCGCCGGCGCGCTGGGAACCAGCCAAAGCGCCGTCGCCCGGATGGAGCAGGGCAAGCAGAACCTGAGCCTGAAGATGATCCAGCGGCTCGAAGCGATTCTGGACCGCAGCATCGTCAAAGTGGGCAAACCACAGATGACGCACCTGCGGATTGAAGGCGGCCGCACGCTGTCCGGGGCCGTGGATGTCAACAGCAGCAAAAACGCCGGTGTGGCGCTGCTGTGCGCCAGCCTGATCAACCGCGGCACCACCGTCCTGCGCCGCCTCGCCCGGATCGAAGAGGTCAACCGGATCGTCGAGGTCCTCACCAGCATCGGCGTCGAATGCACGTGGCTCAACGACACAGACCTCCAGCTCCGCCGCCCCGCCGTCCTGGACCTTGACGCCATGGATGTGGACGCCGCGCGGCGCACACGCAGCGTGATCATGCTCCTGGGCCCGCTCCTGGACGAATCCGCAGAGTACCGCCTGCCGTATGCCGGCGGGTGCGATCTGGGCACGCGGACGGTTGAGCCGCACATGCAGGCCTTGCGCCAGTTCGGGCTGTCAGTGGAGGCCACCGCCGGTTTCTATGCCGTGCAGGCTCCGCCGCCGGACGCTCACGACCGCTCCTTTGTGCTGACGGAACGCGGGGACACCGTCACCGAGAACGCGATCATGGCAGCGGCGCACCGCCGCGGCACCACCATCATCCGTAACGCCAGCCCCAACTACATGGTTCAGGACCTCTGCTTCTACCTCGAGATGCTGGGCGTGACGATCGACGGCGTGGGCACTACAACCCTGAAGATCACCGGTCAGCCGCTCATCGACCTCGACATTGAATATTTCCCGTCCGAGGACCCCATTGAGGCCATGAGCCTCATCACCGCCGGCATCGTCACCAACTCAGAGGTGACCGTCCGCCGCGTCCCCATCGAGTTCATGGAGATCGAGCTGGCCACGCTGGAGCAGATGGGCCAGCAGCTGGAGATTTCCGGCGAGTACGTGGCGCGCAACGGCCGCACCCGGCTGGTGGATGTGACTACGAAACCGTCCGAGTTGCGGGCTCCGGAGGACAAGATCCACCCCATGCCGTTCCCCGGCCTGAACATCGACAACTTGCCGTTCTTCGCGGTCATTGCCGCCAACGCCCATGGCCAGACCATGATCCATGACTGGGTCTACGAGAACCGGGCCATCTACCTCACCGAACTCAACCGGCTCGGCGCCCAGGTGCAGCTGCTGGACCCGCACCGGATCTACGTCAATGGCCCCACGAAGTGGCGGGCCGCCGAGGTGGGCTGCCCGCCGGCACTCCGCCCCGCCGCCTGCCTGCTGCTGGCCATGCTTGCGGCGCGGGGAGTGTCGGAGCTGCGGAACATCTACGTGATCGAGCGCGGCTACGAGGATTTGGCGGAACGGCTCAACACCATCGGTGCCAAGGTGGAGTACTTCCAGGACTAACGCTCGGCAGAATCCGCCGGCTCCAGGACTGCCGCGGCCTTGCCCGTTGCCGCACAATATAGGCATGCGTACATTCGGCGTCGAGGAAGAGCTCCTGATTGTTGATCCGGACACGGGGGAGCCGCTTGCCCTGGCAGATGCGATGCTGTCCGGCCGCCGGATGGCTGCCGACGACGCCCCGGAACGCCACTATGTGATGGCAGATACGGACAAAACCGCGCACGACGACGGAATGGGCTTGACTGCGGAGCTGAAGCTTGAGCAGATCGAGACCCAGACCCGGCCTTGCCTCGAGTACGCAGAACTGCTGCCGCAGATCCGGGCTGGCCGGTTGCTGGCGGACAAGGCGGCGGCCAAAAACGGGGCAAGGGTGGCCGCGCTGGCCACCTCTCCGTTTGGCCTCGCCAGCCACACCACCCCGGACCCCCGCTATGCCCGGATGCTGGAACGCTTCGGCCTGACTGCGCAGGAGCAGCTGACCTGCGGTTTCCACGTTCACACTTTCATTGAGTCCAAGGACGAGGGCGTGGCGGTGCTGGACAGGATCCGGGACAAGCTTGCGGTCCTCACAGCCCTGAGCGCCAACTCGCCGTTCTGGAACGGGGTGCGCACGGGATTCGAGAGTTACCGCACCCAGGCCTGGAACCGCTGGCCCACGTCCGGCCCCTCGGGAATTTTCACGACATATTCCGCATATCGGCGGGTGGTAACGCGCCTGCTGGACAGCGGCGTGCTGTTGGACGAAGGCATGATCTACTTCGACGCGCGCCTGTCCCGGAACCACCCCACCGTAGAGGTCCGGGTGGCCGATGTCTGCCTCCGTGCCGAGGATGCTGCCCTGATTGCGGTGTTGGTCCGGGCCCTGGTCGAATCGGCGAGCCGCGATTGGCGTGCCGGCGTGGATCCTGCGCCGGTGCCCACGGTGCTGCTGCGGATGGCGGCGTGGCAGGCGAGCAGCAGCGGCATGAGCGGCGAGCTGCTGGATTTCGGGACCTTCCGGCCGGCGCCCGCCGTCGACGTCGTGCGGTCTTTGGTGGATTATCTGGCGCCGGTCCTCGCCGAGCAGGACGAACTGGCCTTGGCCCGGCAGGGCGTTGAGGACATCATTGCCCGCGGCACCGGCTCAACCGAACAGCGCAGGGTGTGGGACGCAGTGACGGAAAAAACAGGACCCGACGACGGCGGGCTGGGGGCCGTGGTTGCCCACGCCGTGGATGTAACGATGCGGGGAACCTCCGGGTTGCTGGCGGTGGACGAGGCCCCGGAGCTGCTGCGGGTGCGCCAGTCCTGAGATTTTCTGAGCGTTCCCCCTGACGCATTTCGCGCCGGCCTCAGCATCAACGCCGGGGGAGTGTGTCCGTGTTGTCCTCGGCGGGAGCCGGGGGTTCCTCGTAGCGCATCAGCTGGACACCCACGGCGGTTTCCACCAGGTAGAAGGCGAACGGCGGAATGTCCTTGGTGCCGGCCAGGATGGCAGCGAAGACCGGTGCGCTGGCGGCCGCCGTGATGCCGGTCCAGGGTTTCAGCGGCAAGAGCAGGAGCCCCGTCCCCAGGGCCGCGAGCCCGCCGATATGCAGCCCTGAGTATGTCAGGAACGGCCAGTTTGCGCCCCGCCGATAGGCGAACCTCTCCAGGTCCGAGGCGCGGTTCGCAAGGGCCACCACAAACAAGGGCGCGCCGGCGAGCAGGGCGGCGGCCGCGGCGGCAGCCAGGGTCTTGGCGAGGCCGTTGGCGGGGCCCGGCCGGACGGATTGGGCGAACCGGACGAATCCAACGGGAACGGCCATGGTCCCGGCGGCTGCCAGGAATTGTCCGGTTATCCAGAGGCCTCGGTGGCGCTCCAGCATGGCCAGCCTGGTGGCCGGGTCACGGGTGGCATGCACGTTCCCCACGAACGAAATTCCCAGTCCCCAGCACGTGCCCGCCGCGACGATGACGGCTCCGGCCTTTTGAAATGGCTTGTTGCCCTGCACTGGCTGGTTTCCATTCATGGCTGGCTTTCGGTCCGGCGGATGCGTTGGCCCAGCGACATCGCGGTGGTGACCATGAAGTTACGCCGCACCGTCTCCGAGGTCAACGGCTGTGTCCGTTCGCGCTAAAGGACATCGACGTCACGCGCCGATCGCCAGGCGTATCCCCAGCGTGAGCATGACCACGGCGACGAGCCCGTCCAGGATGCGCCACGATGAGGGCCGCGCGAAGAAGGGCCGCAGGACCCTGGCCCCGAAAGCCAGCGCGCTGAACCAGGCGACGCTGGCGGCGATGGCCCCGGCCCCGAACCACCATCGCAAATCGTGCGCCTGCTGGTTGGCCACCGATCCGAGCAGCAGCACGGTGTCCAGGTAGACGTGCGGGTTGAGCCAGGTCAGGGCCAGCACCGTGCTGAGGGCGGCGCCGAGGCCGACGGCGGGCTGGCGCCCCGATGCCGACAACGCCCCCGGACGAAGTGCCCGGCGCGCGGCCATGACCCCGTAGCCCACCAGGAAGGCGGCTCCGGCTAACCGGACCACGTCCACGATCACGGGGCTCGACTGGAGCAGCGCCCCCACTCCGGCGATGCCCGCAGCGATGAGCAGCGCATCGGAGACGCCGCAGACCAGGACGACGGCGGCCACATGCTCGCCGCGGATGCCCTGCCGGAGCACAAAGGCGTTCTGGCTGCCGATGGCCACGATCAGGGCGAGGCCCGTGCTGAAGCCCAGTGCGGTGGGGCCTAGAAATGCAGTCAGATCCATATCCTCCAACGTACGGGCCGGACGTAGGATTACTCCAGCTAAATATTCTTAGCTCTATTAAGGAAAGCTAATGAAGATGTTCCACTTTGAGCAGCTCCGGACGTTCGCGGCGGTCGTGGACGAGGGGACGCTTGAGGCGGCGGCGCGGAGCCTGTACGTCACGCCGTCGGCCATTTCCCAACGGCTCAAGGCGATGGAGGACGCGGCCGGCCAGATCCTGTTGCAGCGCACCAACCCCGTCCGGCCCACAACAGCCGGGGAAGCCGTTTTGCGGTTCGCCAGGCAGGTCCGGCAGCTCGAATGGGACGCCCAGCAGGAGCTCGGGGCGAGCCAGGACCTGCCGACGGCGCCCATTCCCTTGGTGGTGAACGCGGACTCACTCTCCACCTGGTTCATGCCTGCGCTGGCAAGTCTTCCGCCGGACCTCGGCGCGTGCTTCGAACTCCGCAGGGAAGACGAGCAGCATTCCACCCAGCTCCTCCGGACCGGATCGGTGATGGCCGCGGTAACCGCAACGCCGGAAGCGGTCCCGGGCTGCAGTATGGTACCGCTGGGTTCCCTGCGGTACCGTGCGGTGGCAAGCCCCGGGTACCTCCTGCGCTGGTTGCCCGACGGGGCGGAACTTGCTGCAGGGAGCCAGGCCCCGGTGGTGGACTTTGACCGCAAGGATGACCTTCAGGACGGGTTTTTCCGCAGGCTGACCGGCGCGGAACTGACCGCGCCGCGGCACTATGTGCCGTCGTCGGCCGAGTTCGCGCAGGCCATCCGGCTGGGACTGGGGTGGGGACTTCTGCCGGAGCAGCAGTGCCTGTCCGACATCCGGAACGGCGGCCTCGTGGAGCTGGCACGGGCCGAGCCCGTGGACGTGTCGTTGTACTGGCAGCGGTGGAAAATCGACTCGCCGGTGCTCAACCAGCTGACCGACGCGGTCCGGGAGACGGCGTCCCGGCAGCTCCGCCAGCCAGGCGCCTGAACCGGCCGCCGCCTCCGGTCAGATCTGCTTCAGGGCCTGCTCCAGGTCGCCGATGAGGTCGTCCACGTCCTCCAGGCCTACGGACAGCCGCACCACACCGTCGCTGAGCCCGATGGCGGCGCGGCCTTCGGGGCCCATGGCGCGGTGCGTGGTGGTGGCCGGATGGGTGATGAGGGACTTGGAATCGCCCAGGTTGTTGGAGATGTCGATGATCCGCAAGGCGTCCAGCAGCCCAAACGCGGCTTCTTTGCCCGAGCGGCCATCCGTCGTCGCAAGTTCCAGCGTGAGGACGGTGCCGCCGGCCTTCATCTGCTTGGCGGCAAGTTCGTACTGCGGGTGGGACTTGAGCAGCGGGTACTTGACCCAGCTGACGGCCGGCTGCTTTTCGAGCCATTCCGCCAGCCGCAGAGCGGACGCGGACGAGTGGTTCACGCGCAGCGCCATGGTCTCCAGGCCTTTGGTCAGCACCCAGGCGTTGAACGCGGAGAGGGCCGGGCCGGTGTGCCGCATGAGCTGCTTGACCGGGCCGTCGATGAACTCCTTGGTGCCCAGGATGGCACCGCCCAGGACGCGTCCCTGGCCGTCGATGTGCTTGGTGCCGGAGTACACAATCACGTCCGCGCCCAGCTGGCCGCAGCGCTGCAGCAGGGGAGTGGCGAAGACGTTGTCGACGACGACGGTGGCCCCGGCGGCGTGCGCCAGTTCGCTGACCGCGGCGATGTCCACGATTTCCTGCATCGGGTTGGATGGCGATTCGAAGAACACTGCGGTGGTGGGTTCCGACAGTGCAGCAGCCCACTGTTCGAGGTCCGGGCCGTCAACGAACACGGTTTCCACGCCCCAGCGCGGCAGGATCTCGTTCAGGATCACAAAACAGGAGCCGAACAGTGAACGCGCGGCAACCACCCGGTCGCCGGCCGCCAGCAGGGCGCCCAGGGCGGTGAAGACCGCTGACATGCCAGATGCCGTCGCAAAGCACGCTTCGGTGCCTTCGAGCAGGCGAAGGCGTTCCTGGAAGGTGGCCACGGACGGGTTGCCGTACCGGGAGTAGACGAAGCGTTCGTCCTCGCCGGTGAAGGCGCGCTCGGCGGCGGCAGCGGACTCGTAGACGAAGCCGGAGTTCAGGAAGACCGGCTCGGTGGTCTCCTGGAAGTTGGTGCGGTTCAGCCCGCCGCGGACGGCCTGCGTTTCGGCGCTCCAGCCGGCGGCGTCTTCGTTGAAGGTCACTTCGTTATTCCCAGGTTGGTGGGGAGGCCGCGGTTTTTCCAGCCGTTGACGGTGCGCTCGCCGTAGCGGTCCGGCTCGCCTTCGAAACCCTCCAGGACGTTGTAGGAGGTGAAGCCGGCCTGCGTCGCGGCGATGGCGGCGGCGATGGAGCGCTGGCCCGAGCGGCAGAGGAACACCAGTTCGGCGCCGTCGTCCTCCGGTGCCTGCTGTGTCAGGTCGGTGATGAAATCCGAGTTGGGGATGCCGCCGGGGAAGGTCCACGGGATGAACAGGGGATCGTTGTCCGTGGCCTTGGTGTCGGGGATGCCGATGTGGGCCCATTCGCCTTCGGTCCGGACGTCCACCAGGATGGCGCCCTGCTCCAGCTTGGCCCAGGCTTCCTGCGGGGTGAGGTCTCCGGCGTAGCTCACGCGTGGCCCTCGCCGTCGAAATCGAGGTCTTCCACGGCAGAGGCGACGGCGGCATCGGCGGTGGCGATGGCCGACGGGAGGATGAGTGCCTGCGCAACGATCACAACACCTCCGTTGGACGTCGCGGCCGGGCTGCCGTGCAGGACATACCCTTCGGCCAGGGCAGTGGAAATCCGTTCACAGAAAGACCTGTCGTCCGGCCCGGTGACAAGCCGGTACGACAGTTTCTTTTCAGGGGCGGGGGCGTCAGACACGACGGAACTCCTTCTTTCACGCTTGCAGCTCGAATGGGTCGATATGCCGAGTATTCACCTGAGGCACCCCGCCGCGAAAGGGAGGGTTGCCGACCGGCCAGTCAGGGCTTGGCGCCGGTTCTCATTACTCCCCAAAAACGTAACACTCGCCCCGCCCCGCCGCACCGCCGCCGTCGTCATGTTCCGTAACCAACGCGTGTTTCCGTAACCCCGGCGCTGACGGGACAACCGAGTGGGGGCGGGACCGCAGACCCTCGTCGGGGTCGCCCGTGCGCAGCGTCTGATGCCGCTGGTGGTCCTGGGACCTGGGACCTGGGACCTGAGGCCAAGCATGGCTGAACCGGACCCAAAGGTGAGGCAGACAGAGTTTGCAAAGGCGCCGGCCGCCGCCCGCGCCGCCAACACAGTCCCGGAGCGACGCCGGCTCTGCTGGGCCATGACATTTCCATCCCCTTCCGGTCCTCGGAAACCATCGCTATCCGGCAGTTCCTGGACCAGGCTGCAGCCCTGGGCTCCCATGCCATGCTCACCGTCAAACCCACGGTTCCGCTGCAGCAGATCGACGACGACGCCGCCCAGTCATTTGCCGCCGAGATCACCAGGATTTCGGCGGGCTTCCGGGGCTGGGGCGGGACTACCGCTTTGCCCTGTCGGACACCAACGGCGACGGCATCTGGGACGGCACCGATGCCGCTTACGCGCCGTACTCTCCCGGGGAAGACGCCGTGGAATGGTTAGGGCTGTCGGCCTACCATGACGACACCGCCGGAACGGCAGCCGTCAACACCGTGGCTGCCCCCGGGGAACTGGCCGGGATGCTGACCGGAGCAGGCAAACGAGGACTTCTACGCCACCTACGTGGCGCAACGGGACAAGCCGTTCCTCCTGCAGACTGAAGTCTGCTACAGCCCCGCAGCCGACGTGGCCGCAGCGGCAAGTGCCCGGCTGGACGCGTCCGGCCTCATGACGGGTCCGGTCAGCGAACCATCCCGGCGCTGCAGCAGGGCGCCATTCTCCTCAACACGGCTGCCTACGCCGTGATCCTGGGGCTCCTGTGGGTCATGGTCCGGACGCGTTTCCTGTTCCGCATCATTCCCGCCTGATCACCCTGTTGGAGTATCGGCGGCGCTGTACCGGGCGGTGAGTTCGCGCTTGAGGACCTTGCCGCTGGGGCCGGTG
The DNA here is from genome assembly GCF_014217545.1 of Pseudarthrobacter sp. NBSH8. Lineage (NCBI taxonomy): Bacteria > Bacillati > Actinomycetota > Actinomycetes > Micrococcales > Micrococcaceae > Pseudarthrobacter > Pseudarthrobacter sp. NBSH8. The sequence goes on along the minus strand of NZ_CP043178.1, from coordinate 3,784,185 downwards.
GGGAATTCGGTGACTAGGGTAATGATCCGCGGATACTTATAGGCCGCCAATTCCGCGGCGGCGAAGTCCCGCAACTCATCAACGGTGGCGCTGCTGCCCGGATTGAGGACGACGGCGGCCGCCACCTCCTGCCCGTGGGTTTCGTCGGGGACGCCATAGACGGCAACGCTCAGGACTGCATCGTGCCGGCTGAGGACTTCCTCTACCTCGCGCGGGTAGACGTTAAAGCCGTTCCGGATGATCATCTCCTTCTTCCGGTCCAGGATCCGGAGGTAGCCGTCCCCGTCCTTGGTGCCCAGGTCGCCGGTCCGGAACCAACCGTCCACCACAGCCTCTGCGGTGGCTTCGGGCCGGTTGAGGTAGCCCGTGAAGAGGTTGTGCCCCCGGACCACCAGCTCGCCTAACTCGCCCGTGGGCTGCAGCTCGATGGCATCCTGGACGTCCGCGCGGGCGATCTCCACCTGGACTCCCCAAATGGCCTGGCCTACCGTTCCGGGCCGCGGCGCTTTGCCTACATGGTTGAAGGTGGCAACCGGGGACGTCTCGGTCAGGCCGTAGCCTTCGTAAATGTCCGAGCCGAATTCCGTCTTGAACCTGTCCATCACCGCCACAGGCAGGGACGCGCCGCCGGAGATGCAGTAGCGCAGGGCGTTGGACCGGCCGGTGTTGGTGCGGGCGGCTTCGAGCATGGCGATGTACATGGTGGGCACGCCGAAGAAGACGTTGATGTTGTGCCGGGCGAGGGCATCCAGGGCTGCATCCCCGCTGAACTTGGGCAGCATCACGATGGTGGCCCCCGCCCGCAGCCCGGTGTTGAGTACGCACGTCTGGCCGAAGGTGTGGAACATCGGCAGTCCTCCGAAGATGACGTCACCGCGGCGGAGGTCAAACGTGCTGGTCAGCAGCGTATTGGTCTGTTCCACAATGGCGAAGTGGCTGCCCAAGGCGCCCTTGGGCTGGCCGGTGGTCCCGGATGTGTACAGAATCGTGGCCGTCTCGAAGGGCCGCAGCGGCAGCCAGGTGCTGATGGGCTCGGCGCCTGCCGCTTCGGTCTCCAGCCGGGCGGCACCTTCGGGCCCCTCCGGCACCAGGACGGTGACGGCGTCGATGCCCGCGGCCGCGGCGCCTTTGGCACCTTCCTCAAGGAGCGGTCCGGCGCAGACGAGCAGCTGCGCGCCGCTGTCGCGCAGCATGTACTCGATCTCCCTGCCCTTCAGCAGCGCATGCAACGGCACCACCACGCCGCCCAGCGCGAGGACCGCGTAGTAGACCCGGGCGAAATCAGCAACATTGGGCATCAGCAGGGCCACGCGGCTGGCGTGCCCCACGCCACGGTCCCGCAACGCACCGGCATATGCGCGCGTCTGTTCCCAGAGTTCGCTGTAGGTCACCCGCTCCTCGCCCACCACAAGGGCCTCGGAGTCCGGAAAGCGGGCGGCTGATTCAGCCAGGATTGCGGCAACGGAGATGGTCCCGAAACCCTCTTCGGCGGTAGGTGAAGTGTTCATGGTGTCCTGTCCCGCTAGTGGAGTGGTTGACAGCAACGCGGGGTCACTTAGCGCCCGTCCAAAGCCTCCGCATGGGCGTTAAGTGACCCCGCGTTGCTTTGGAGGAGGGGTGTGGGTCGGGCTTTGAGGATCAGGGCGTCGCCCTGGCCACCGCCGCCGCACAAGGCAACCACGCCCGTCCCGCCGCCGCGCCGGTTCAGCGCCAGTGCCTGATGCAGGACCAGGCGGGCCCCCGATGCGCCCACCGGGTGGCCCAAGGCGATGGCGCCGCCGTCGGCGTTGATCCTGTCCGCGTCGATCCCCAGGTCCTTGGCTGACTGCAGTACCACCGACGCGAAGGCTTCGTTGATCTCAATCAGGTCCACGTTGTCAATGCTCAGCCCTTCAAGTTTCAGGGCCTGTTCAATGGCGCGGGACGGCTGGGAATGCAGGGACCCGTCCGGTCCGGCGGTCTGGCCGTGGCTACCGATCTCCGCGATCCAGCTAAGGCCGGCCGCTTCCGCTGCTGACTTGCTGGCCACCACAACGGCGGCCGCGCCGTCGGACAGTGGGGAGGCCGAACCGGCGGTGATGGTGGCCGCCGGATCCTTGGAGAAGGCGGGTTTCAGTGCCGCCAGCGTCTCGATGGTGGTGCCGGCGCGGATGCCTTCGTCGGCATCAATCACGACGGCGGGTCCCCGGCGCTGCGGGACCTCCACCGGGGCGATCTCTTCGGCCAGGATGCCTGCGGCCCGGGCGGCCTCCGCCCGCTGGTGGGAGAGGGCGGCGACGGCGTCCTGGTCCTCGCGGCTGATGCCCAGGCGGGTGTTCCCGGCGTCGGTGGCGGATCCCATCAGTTCGCCGGAGACAGGGTCCTGCAGGCCGTCAAAGTTCAGGGAATCCAGCAACGGCGCATCGCCGATCGCAACGCCGCCGCGAAGCCGGGGCAGCAGGTGCGGGGCGTTGGTCATGGATTCCTGGCCCGCCGCCACAATGAAATCAGCCTCGCCGGCGCGGATCATCCGGGCGGCATCGATCACGGCGGTCAGCCCGGACAGGCACAGTTTGTTGATGGTCACGGTGGGCACGTCCCAGCCGATGCCGGCGGCAAGGCTGGCCTGCCTGGCGGGTCCCTGGCCCGCGCCCGCCTGGATGACCTGGCCCACGATGACGGCCTGGACCTGTTCCGGCGCCACCCCGGACCGTTCCAGTGCGTTCCGGATGGCGTGGGCGCCCAGTTCGCTGGAGGTGAGCCCGGAGAGGGCGCCGCGGAACTTGCCGAAGGGAGTGCGTGCGCCGCCCAGGATGACGGGGATAGGAGAGTCGTTACTCATGGGGTGCCTTTCGCGGTGGGCTCATTGTGGAGCAGCAGTTGGTGGAGCAGGTGGTCCTGCCAGCGGCCGGCAATTTTCAGGTATTGCGGCGCTACGCCGATTTCCCGAAAGCCGGCGCGCCCGAGGATTTTGCGTGAGGGCTCATTGTGGAGCAGCGTTGCCGCCTGGATGCGGTGGAGGCCCAGCTCCGTCCGGGCATGGTCCGTGGCAAAGCGGACAGCCGCAGATCCGATGCCCCGCCGGTTGAGGCTGGAATCAACCCAGTACCCGAGGTTGGCGTTGAGGAACGGCCCACGGGCGATGCCGGTGAGGGTGACGGCGCCGAGGATGTAAGCGGGATCATCGTGGCCCACCAGCACCCACGGAACTTCCTGGCCCGTTGAATGCTGGACGAGCTTGGCCCGGATGATGTCCAGTTGATGCCGGGGAGTGAAGAAGGCTTCGTCCCGCTCCGGTTCCCAATGCGCGAGGTGCTGGCGGTTCCGGCGGTAGGCCTCGCTCAGGCCGGCGGCATCGTTACGCCGGAGCAGCCGGATCCGGACCCCAGGGACAAGCGGAGCGGCTGCTTCGCCGTCCATAAGGTCACCCGCGCTACTCGAAGGAAGCACGACGGCGGTCCGCCAACCGGGTGTTCCAGACGTCCGGTTTGGTGACCCGGAAACGACGGCCGGTCAGTGCAAAGGGGGTCAGCCGGATGTAGTAGTCCTTGGGCCCGGGCTGCCAGGGCTCCAGATGCAGGGCGTCAACGGCGTCCTTGTCGGCCTGGGCCTCGATCACTGCGGTGTCTCCGCGCACCACCACGCTCCAGGCGATCTCCGTGCGGGGATCGTATCCGTCGATCTCCAGCGCCGCGGCACGGTCCGCCTGCGCGCCCCAGAGTTTGGAGCCACCGGCGCTGCGGAAGACGATGCTCCTGCGGTCCAGCACGTAGTTGACCGGAAAGATCTCCGGATGGCCGTCCACTACCAGGGCCAGGCGCCCCAGTATGTCATCGGCCAGCAACTCCCAGCATTCGTCGAACGTCAATGTGTTGGTCGGCTCCGTGTGAGAGTTCATGCACCAAACCATACGGACCCGCGCGACGGACCAACAGGGCGGTTCAATTCAGTGCCGTTCAAGACGGTGCAGCACTGCGTCCAGGATCGGCAGCTGGCCCTTGACCAGCTTGCCGCGGGCATCGGTCTCCGTCACCCACCGGGCGTCGTCCACCTCGGGAAAGTCCTGGATGATGCCGGATCCTCTGGGCCACTCCAGCGGAAAGGTGTTGCTCACAATCCCATCCGGCTGGAAGTCAGACTCTGCCGCAAACACCGTAATGACCTTTCCCGACGGTTGCCGGAAAGCCCCCACCTCAAAATAGTCAACGGCCGGCGGCGGCGTGCCGATCTCTTCGGCGAATTCCCGAAGGGCGGCCAGCAGGGGTTCCTCATCGGGAAGGTATTCGCCCTTGGGAACGGACCACGACTGCGTCTGTTTGCGAGCCCAGAACGGTCCGCCCATGTGCGCTATCCATACTTCCGGCCCGTCTGCTCCCCGCCGGTACAGCAGGATCCCCGCACTGCGAACCGCCATGGCCTCAGGCCTCCCTGCTGAACGTCGGAAAACTGCTGGATCCCGGAAAACTGTTGAATCCCAACGAACTACTGAACCCCGGCAAACAATGCGTTGAGTTCGGCCGTCAGCTGCTTCTGCAGGGCAGGGGTTCCCACTTCCTTGCCGTCAATGTGGTTCACCGGCGCGAGCAGCCTGATGCTGGAAATCAGCCATACGGCGTCGGCATCCAGCAGGTCCTGTGGTTCCAGCGGACCATACCCGAGCTCCCACCCGGCCGCCTTGGCCGCCGCGAAAAGGGCACCCTGGGAGGTCCCGGGGAGGATCCCGCTGTCCAGCTGCGGAGTGATGAGCCGGCGCACCGTGCGGGTGGCGCCGGCGCCGTCGTCGGACGTTTCCAGATGTGCCAGCAGCACAGTGGACGTGGGGCCTTCCAGGACCCTGCCGTCCGAGGACGTGAAGATGACGTCGTCGGCGCCCTGTTTGTGGGCGTACCGCAGGGCGGCCATGTTCGTGGCATAGGACAGGGTCTTGGCGCCGAGCAGCAGCCACGGGGCACGCTCAGCCACGTCGCTGTCGTAGCCGCGGTCCAGGAGGATGACGTCGATCCCGGTTTCGCGCTGCCGGCGGCCGAGGGCGCCCACCGGGGAGACCTGGACCCAGCACGTAGGAGACTCCGCGCCTTCCGGGCCACGGGTGACCACAAGTTTCACCACCACCTCGTCCTCCGCTGGCGAGGGAGCAGGGTGCTGGTTACGGTGCTCCGCGACGCCCGCGGAGATGGCTGCCCGCCACACGTCCTGCGCCGGAATCAGCAGGTCAAGGGCCTGGGCCGACCCCGCCAGCCGGTCCAGATGCGCCTGCTGCTTCCGGACTGCGCCGCCCACCGCGAGCATGGATTCGAACACGCCATCGCCGCGGGTGGCGCCCTGGTCCGTGGCCATCAGCTGGGGCTGTGAAGCGTCGGCCAGCCGGCCGTCCGGGAACGCGGGGTCAAGGAAAACGAGCACCACGGGCGCAGGAGATGTCATGGCTCCAGCTTAGTAGGGCCCGCCGCGGCTAAGATGTGGTCATTGCCCCGCCGGAACCGGTCCGCGGGTGCGCGCAAACCGGGGGTATTCCAGTGCTGTGGCCAATTTCGCTTGCCGGTACCGCACCGACGTGGGTGGTGGTGGTGCTCAGCATTGCAGACCTGGTGATCCGGGTCGTCGCCGTCGGCATCATTCCCGGCAACAGGCGCCCCACAACGGCCATGGCCTGGCTGCTGGGCATCTTTTTTGTGCCGTTCCTGGGCCTGATCCTTTTCCTTCTCTTCGGAAACTTCAGGCTCTCCAGCCGCCGCCGCCAGCAGCAGGAGATCATCAACACCCGCGTGCGGTCCGGCATCTCGGCTCTCGCCGACGTCGTCAGTGAATACCCTGGGCCCGAATGGGTGAAGTCCGCCGGTGAATTGAACCGGCGGCTCGGCTCCCTCCCCATGGTGGATGGCAACACCGTGGACCTCATCCCCGGCTACCCGGACTCGATCCTGGCCATGACCGAGGCTGTGCGCAAGGCCAAGTACTTCGTTAACGCCGAGTTCTACATCATGAGTACGGACCACGTCACCGATGACCTGCTGACCGCCCTCGAGGAGGCTGCCGAGCGCGGCGTGGAAGTCAGGGTGCTGTTCGACCACATCGGCACGCTCCGGGTCAAGGGTTACCGCAACTTCCTTAAGCGGCTGAGGGCCGGGAAGATCCAGTGGAAGCGGATGCTCCCGCTGCTGCCCACCCACGGCCAGTGGCGGCGCCCGGACCTCCGCAACCACCGGAAGATCATGGTGATCGACGGCGAACTCGCCTTCACAGGGTCGCAGAATCTGATCGAGCCTTCCTACAACAACCCCAAACACCGCAAGGCCGGCCGCGAATGGGTGGAGCTGATGGCCTGCCTGCGCGGACCGATCGTCACCACACTCAACGTTGTTTTCGCCACGGACTGGCTGAGCGAAACCGACGAGTCGCTGGAACATCAGCTGCAGCTCCCGGCCAACCCCGAACCGGGCAACGTCACGGCCCAGGTGGTGCCCAGCGGCCCCGGGTTCATCACCGAAAACAACCTGCGCCTCTTCAACACCCTGATCTACTCTGCGCAGCACCGGATCTCCATCTGCAGCCCGTATTTTGTGCCCGACGATTCCCTGCTCTACGCCATCACCACAGCGGCCCAGCGGGGCGTGGACGTGGAGTTGTTCGTCTCCGAGAAGGGCGATCAGTTCCTGGTCCACCACGCCCAGCGCTCCTATTACGAGGCGCTGTTGGAGGCAGGCGTCCGGATCTACCTCTACAAAGCGCCCTTCGTGCTCCACGCCAAGCACTTCACCATCGACGACGAAGTGGCGGTCCTGGGCTCCAGCAACATGGACATGCGCTCCTTCTCGCTGAACATGGAGGTCTCGGTGATGCTGCTCGGCGCGGAGATCGTGAACAATATGCGCGCGGTCGAAGACACGTACCGCGACATTTCCAACGAACTCATGCTTGAGGACTGGCTTCAGCGCCCCCTCGCGGCCCGGTACATCGACAACGTGGCCCGGCTGACGGCTACCGTCCAGTAAGCCTGCCAGTCACCAGACCTGCCTAGCCGCCGGGAAAGTCCGCACCCAGCGCGGACAGCACACCGTGCGCCTTCACCCGGATTTCGTCGTACTCCTCGTCAGGTACCGAGTCGGCAGTGATGGCACCGCCGATGCCGAGGGTGAGATCCGCCGTCGCCCCTTGTTCGCCGCCGTCACCACCGGGCTGCGCCGTGGTGACCAAAGTACGGATCGCCACCGCCAGGTCCGTGGCCCCGTTGAGCGAAAAATAGCCGATCGCGCCGGAATACAGGCCCCGTGGGCCTTCCTCCAGCCGGTCCAGGATTGCCATGGTGCTGATTTTCGGAGCGCCGGTCATGGAGCCGGCAGGGAAACATGCGGCCACCGCCTCGGCTCGCGGCGCTCCGGGCAGGAGCTGCGCATCGATGGTGCTGACCATCTGGTGGACGGTGGCGTAGCTTTCGATCTCGCACAGCCTGCTGACTGTCACCGATCCGGGCTCAGCGAAGTGGCTAAGGTCGTTCCGCAGCAGGTCCACAATCATGATGTTTTCCGCACGGTCCTTCAGCGAGGCCGCCAGGTTCTCCCGCAGTTGCCTGTCACGCTCCGGATCAGCACCCCGGCGGCGGGTGCCCTTGATCGGTTCGGCGCGCATGCCGCCGTCGGACGTTATCCTCAGGAACCGCTCAGGCGACGTACTGGCCACCGTCAGCCCGCCGAACCGCAGGTAGCTGGCGAACGGCGCCGGGTTCTTCCGCCGCAGCGCGAGGTACGTGGGCCAGGGGGCCGCCGCGGCGGCGGGCAGCCGGGCCGTGAGCGTGGTGGTCAGGCACACCTCGTAGGAGTTGCCCTCATGGATTTGGTGCTGGGCAGCCTCGATTTTGGCCAGGTAGGAGCGCTCCGTGTCGCGGCTGCTGAATGCGGGCCCAACGGGACGCACGACGACGTTGCTGCCGCCGGCGTGCGTGCTTTGAGCGCCTGAGCCCGGGGTGCTTGGGGAGCCGGCGGCGACGGCGGCGCGGGCGGCGGTCAGCCAACTGTCGGCGTCGGGCGCTTCCAGCGCCAGGAGCCAGGCCGTTCCTTCAACGTGGTCCAGAACGACGGCGCGGCCCGCGAAGATCAGGGCCGCGTCGGGAGTCGGCGCCGCTACGTCCGTCCCTCCGGTTTCGCGCTTGAGCTCATAGCCCAGGCAGCCCAGCCAGCCCAGGGTGAAGTCGCCCGGGTAGCCCTCCGGAGCGCGGACCGCCCGGCGTCCCCAGACGGTGTCCAGCCAGCGGAAGAACGGTCCCGGCACGCGCGCCGTGGCGGAGCCTGCCGTGATGACGCTTTCGCCGGACCTGTGCGTGACCGCCTGACCGTACGTTCCGCCGTCGTCCGCGAGGATGCTGAAGCGGTTGCGTTCGGTGGCCGGCGACTGCGCTGGCGATTGTTCGGGGGGTGACCCGGCGGACGCGCTCGCGGAGCCTGTGTAGGAGATGTCTGTGTTGGCGATGCCCGCATTGGAGGAGTCCAGCCAGGCGGCGTTCGCTGAGCCGCCGTAAAGGTTCTCGAAGAGGGCCGCGGCGTCAGGCCTGGCGTCCAGCCGTTCTGCACGCAGCCTGAGGCCGCGGCGGGAGGCAAGCTCGGGAACAAGCGCCGGACCGAGGGCGGGCAGGTACGCGAGGGCCTGCATGACGTCGGCGGTGGCGGAACCATCGGCATTGTTGAGGACGCGGATATCGGCTTGGCGGAGGACGTCGTCGGCGGCGAGCCACGCGTTTTCCTGTTCGGCCCATTGGTCCCAAAACGGCTCATACGTCCCGCCGTCGCGGTCCAGGGCCCGCTTCCGGCGGATGTCGTCCGGCGAGTCGGCCCAGATGACAGCGCTGAGCATGGGCCTGGCGTCGGCGGCGGCCGCCCCCACTCCCTCAATGATCACGATCTCGGCGGGCAGCGTGACCCGGGTGTCGCCGTCGTAATGACTGTCCCAGTCCCAGCTGGTCCAGGTGGCGGGCTCGGCGCGGCTCAAGGGTCTGAGCACGGTGGAAATGTAGCGCTCGATGCCCGCGGTGAGGCCATTCCAGCCCGGGTAGATGTCCTCAAGGTGGAACAGCGCGACTTTGTGATGGTTCCGTAGCTGCGCAGCGAGTTCGATGGCCAGAGTGGTTTTGCCTGCGCCGGATCGCCCGTCAATGGCGATGATCACAGGTGCGGGGGTCATGAAATAGAGCGTACCTGCTGCTGCTGCATCAGCCGCTGTCGCGGCGCCGCCTGGCGGAGGACGGTGCGGACGTGCGCGGTGATCGAAGCTGCCTCAAGCAGCCCTTGCTGGTCGTCCCGCAGCGGGCGCCGCGGCAGCAGCCCGGCAATGACTGGCAGGAGCACCGTCTTGACGATGTCCAGAACCATGCTCCCGGCGTCGATTTCCAGGAATGATCCGGCCAGGAACAGGAACAGGAACAGGACCAGCAGCGGCGTAACCACCGGTGCGATCAGGGTGGATACCGAGGCGACGGCTACCGACAGGGCCACGTCCCCCTTGGCCAGGAACGCCATCACGTTCGAGGCTGTGCCCGGTGGTGGAGAGCCCACCAGGATCAGACCTACGGGGCAAGCTCCGGCGAAAGCTGGAGCCCCTACGGCACTCAGCCAGCCCGCGCCGGGCATGATGGCCGGGCTACCGGGTGATCAGCCCCAGTGGCCAGGCCTAGTGGATCAGGGCGAGGAGAATTCCCACCCCCACAAAGAGCACCCCGAAGATCCGGCTGAGGATCTTCTGGCCGCGGGCGTTGTGCGTGAAGCGCTGGAAGGATTTGGCGGCAAAAGCGAAGAAGAACCACATGACCAGGATGTCGATCACCACCACGGTGGCCGTGAGCACAAGATACTGGGGCAGGAGGGGCTGTTCCGGGCGGATGAACTGTGGCATAAACGCGAGGAAGAAAACGATGGCCTTCGGATTGAGCAGGTTGACCCAGAGGCCGCGCCGGAACATTGACCAGGCGGGCTCATTCCGGAGGGCGTCGGCCTGTTCCTGGTCCAGTTCCGGTTTGCTCAGGAACTGGCGGATACCCAGGTACACCAGGTAAGCGGCGCCGGCGTAGCGGATCACGTTGAAGGCCACCGGGGAGCTGGCCACCAGCACGCCGACGCCCAACGCCACGATCACCACGTGGACAACCAGCGCTGCCTGCTGGCCAAGGATCCCCCAGATGGAGCGGCGGAACCCGGACGTCAGCGAGTTGCTCATGGTGTTGATGGCACCGGCGCCCGGCGTGAAACTGATCAGGAGACCGGCGCCCGCGAGGGCGAGCCAAAGGGAGAATTGCACCTGCCAAGTTTAGTGCCGTCAGCACCGCAAGAATGGCACCCTCACCACAAGTGAGTGCCGCCCTCACCACAGTGTGGTCACGGGCTCAAAGGCGTGAAGATGCTGATCTGCCGTCACCAGCGTCAGTCCTTCCACCATGGCTTGCGCAGCCAGGATCCGGTCAAAGGGGTCCTTGTGTTCCCATTCCAGCTGACCGGCGGCCAACGCATGCGGAGCGGAGATGGCCAGCTCTGAGGCGTACAGGTGGGCCACCTGCCGTCCGAAGCTTGCCACTATCGCCGCCCCCGACGGCAGCTTGCCTTGATGGTGTTTGTATGACAGTTCGTAGGCGGTCATGGGCGAGACATAGACCGAGTTCTCTAGCTTAGTGATGGCGTTCCTGGCTTTGGTGGACAGTTTCCTGGGTTCGGCGAGGGCCCACAGGAAAACATGGGTGTCCAGGAGCAGGCGCATCAATGATCGCCACCCGTCACTACACCCATTTCCTCGTCGGTCCACGGCTCGTAGAACCCGTCAGGGATCTGGAGGGGCGCCAGGAAGCCCAGTTCGCGTTTGAGCGGGCGCTCGATTTTCACCAGCCGGGCCACCGGGCGGCCTGCCTTGGCAATGACCACATCCTCGCCGTTTTCAACAAGATTTAACAGCTCAGAGAGGCGCGTTTTTGCCTCCTGGACGTTGTATTGTCCCATGTTGACCAAGTCTAGTTGGTCAACCTCGGCGGTGTAAGGCTCTGCCCAGTATTCGTTCTCTCCGCAATAGCTCATGTGCCGACGCTATTGCGGCCAGAGCGGGGTGGATAGGCGTTGTTATGCCTATGTGGAAATCATGCCCGGGCGATTACCTCACCGTTCGGGATCAGGAACCAGCCGTCGTCGGTGGAGCCCCAACGGTGCCAGCCAGCGGAAATCCTGGCCAGGTCCGCCGGATTGGCGAAGCCGTATTCAAGGGCCTGCTCCGCGAAGGCCGAATGCAGCACCCGTTCACCCCAGACCCTGGCCTGCCATCTCCGCTGTTGCCCGGTGGCATACAGCCAGTTGCTGCTGGTGGGCGCCACGTCGCCGAAGCCCGCGGACTGGACCCAGGATACGAGCCGGCGGCCGGCGTCAGGCTCGGCTCCGTTGCGGCGGGCGATCCGCTGGTACAGGTCCATCCATTCGTCCAGCTCAGGGATGGCCGGGTACCAGCTCATGCCGTGGAAGTCGGCGTCGCGCACTGCCACAATGCCGCCCGGTTTCGCCACCCGGCGCATCTCGCGCAACGCCTCCACAGGATCGGTGAGGTGCTGGAGCACCTGGTGGGCATGCACGACGTCGAACGTTTCGTCCTCGAAGTCGAGGTCATAGATGTTGCCGGCCAAGAATTCCGCATTGGCCACGCCGCGCTCGGCGGCCAGTGCCGTGGCCTGGGCGATGATGTTCGGTGACCGGTCCAGGCCGGTGACTTTTCCTGGCGACACCAGCCCCGCGAAATCGCAGGTGATGCTCCCAGGGCCGCAGCCGACGTCGAGCACTGAAACCCCGGGCGTGAGGTGGGGAATGACAAAGGCCGCGGAGTTCTCCGCGGTCCTGGAGGCGTGGGCGCGGACCACAGAATCGTGGTGGCCGTGCGTGTACACATCGTCGTCAGGCTGCTGCGCGCTCATAGTGAAACGCTACCCCTCCCCAATGGAAAACGGACGGAACCTTCCTACTTGGCGGGGGCGGCGGGGCCGCCGCCGGCCGCCTCCTCACGGGCCGCGACGGTGGCCTCCACCATGGCGGTCATGAATCGCGTGACGAGCTCCAGTTCGGCGGGCGAGAAGTCCGCCATGGCGGTACCCATGTGGCGCGACAGCGGCATGAACATGGCACTGCCGTCCTGGAACGCCTTCGGTGTCATGCGGAGCTGGACCTGCCGCCGGTCCGGGCCGAGACGCTCTCTGACCACGTGCCCCGAACTGTCCAGCCGGTCGATGAGGGCGGTGGTGGCGGGGGAGCTGAGGTTGAGTTCTTTGCGCAGGATGCCCGGCGTGACCACCAGGCCCTTGGCGGTGTGCCGCATGATCGCCGCCAGCGCATTGAGGTCCGTGCGGTGCATGTCGTTGCGGCCGCCGGCGGTGTCCACGTAGCGGTTGGCCTCCAGGGTGAAGTCCTGGAGCAGGCGGACAAGGGCAAAGGGCGCGGAGTTCGGTGGGCGCTGGAACGATTCGTCCGTCATATCCGGCCCTCCTCCACTCGCTTGCCTGGTGCCCGTGAACTTGCCTGGTGCCCTGACGGATATTACTGCAGCGATGCCAGCTGATTGGTGTAGAACAAAAAATCCCGGGTATTTATCTCTATCTTAGAGATACTCTATTATGGACACAAGCTTACCCGGCCACCCTAGGTGAAGTAGGAATCATGAAATCCAGTCCCCAACACAGCGCGAGCGTTCCGTTCTGGCTGCGCTGGCTCCTTCCTGTTTTGTTGGTGCTCACGTGGCTGGCCATCGCCGGGGTGGGCGGACCCACCTTCGGGCGCCTCGACGAGGTCTCCTCCAATGACCAGGCTTCCTTCCTGCCGGCCAGCGCCGAAGCCACCGCCGCGCAGGACTGGCAGGCGAAGTTCCGTGATTCAGACGAAGTGCCGGCCGTTATCGTCATCGAGAACCGCGACGCCATAAGCCCCGCGGAGCTTGGCGAACTGGCATCCCTGAAAACGGGACTGGAGGGCCTCGAATCAGGCAGCGCTGTGATCGGACCCATCCCTTCGGAAGACGGGAAAGCAGTCCAGTTCATCGTTCCGATCGGGTCCACCGGTGAGCTGAAGGAATCCGTCCAGGAGTTGCGGGACTTTTTGGCGGATTCCGCTCCTGAAGGCATGCAGACCTTCGTCACCGGCCCCGCGGGCCTGACCGCAGACCTGGTCAGCGCCTTCGCCGGCATCGACGGCATCCTGCTCCTGGTGGCACTCGGTGCGGTGTTCCTGATCCTGCTCATCGTCTACCGCTCGCTTCTCCTGCCCCTCGCCGTGTTGCTCACCTCGGTCTTTGCGTTGTGCGCCGCCATTCTGCTCGTTTTCGGCATGGCCAAGCTCGGCTGGATCCAGTTGAGCGGCCAGAGCCAGGGCATCCTGTCCATCCTGGTGATCGGCGCGGCCACGGACTATGCGCTGCTGTACGTGGCGAGGTTCCGCGAGGCCCTGACCCACACGCGCAACCGGACCGCAGCCGTGCTAACGGCGTGGAAGGCGTCGTTCGAGCCGATCCTGGCATCCGGCGCCACCGTCATCATTGCCCTGCTCTGCCTGCTGTTCTCGGACCTGAATTCCAACAAGGCGCTGGGCCCTGTTGCGGCCGCCGGCATCCTCTGCTCGCTGTTCGCCGCGCTGACCCTACTGCCCGCTCTGATGGCGCTCCTGGGCCGGGCCGCGTTCTGGCCGTTCCGCCCCAAGCTGGTTCCGGCGGGCGAGCGTGAGCCCGAACTGGTCAGCGGCCTGGAGGGGCAGAAGGGCATCTGGCGGGCCACCGGGTCGCTGGTTTCCCGCCGCCCGCGCACGGTCTGGGTGGCGTCGGTCCTCCTCCTTTTGGTGGCTTCGGCCGGCGTGCTGCAGCTGAAGGCCAACGGCGTGCCGCAGACCGACGTCATCCTCACCGCGTCCAATGCGGTGGACGGCCAGGACGCGCTGGCGCGGCATTTCGACGCCGGCAGCGGCAGCCCCGCCGTCGTCATTGCGGACGAAAGCAAAGCCGATGAAGTGCTGGCAAAGGTCAAAGCGGCCGACGGCGTGGGGGACGCCTACCTCCTGGCTGAAGGCGGGGTGCCGATCATTTCCACCGAACCAGCAGCACCCGGCGCGCCCAGCAGTCCCAGCGCTCCCGACGTCCACGACGGCAAGGTGCTGATCAACGCCACGCTCAACTATGCCGCGGATTCCATTGAGGCGGAGGACTCGGTCAAGGCGCTGCGCCAAGACGTAAAAACGGTCGACGCCGGCGCTTTGGTTGGCGGTGTGACCGCCACGGCCCTGGACACCAACATCACCGCCCAGCGCGACCTGGTGATCATTATCCCCATCGTGCTGGTGGTTATTCTGTTCATCCTGATGCTGCTGCTTCGCTCCGTGGTGGCGCCGGTGCTGTTGGTGCTCTCCGTGGTGTTGTCGTACGGGGCAGCCATGGGCGTCTCGGCTGTGGTCTTCAACAGCCTGCTGGGATTCCCCGGCGCTGACGCCACTGTGCCGTTGTTCGGGTTTGTGTTCCTGGTGGCCCTGGGCGTTGACTACAACATCTTCCTGATGAGCCGGGTGCGGGAGGAATCGTTGAAGCACGGGACCCGGCCGGGCATCCTGCGCGGCCTTGGCGTGACCGGCGGCGTGATCACCTCTGCCGGTGTGGTGCTCGCCGCCACGTTCGCCGCGCTGGGGGTCATCCCCATCATGTTCCTGGTACAGCTTGCCTTCATTGTGGCGTTCGGCGTGCTGCTGGACACTGTGCTGGTGCGCTCGCTCCTGGTCCCCGCGCTGGCTTACGACATCGGCCCGCGCATCTGGTGGCCCGGCAAGCTGGGCAGGCCTGAGCTGGACGCGTCAGAGCTCCGCGACGACGAAGCCCGCCCATCCGAGACGGAGGGCGCCGGCCGCCGTCCGGGCCCGTGATGAACTCTTTGAGCACCACCTCGCCGTCTTCGCGGGGATGGCCGGCCTCGGCGCCTGACGGAAACCCGGAGGGCGCCCCGAAGCCTGCGCCACCCCCTGTTTAGCAGGCCTCCGGCTGAGTAGACTCCAATTGCGCCCGGATGGACGCGGAAACTCAAAGGAGAGATCACGTCATGAGTGAGAACACCGCACCTGAAGAAGACCGCCGCAAGGGCAGCACCGAACCCGGTTTGGAGGGTGAAGGCGGCCAGTATGAGGAAGGTGACTACGGCGAGGCCGGCGTTGTGGGCGGCGCGGAGAACCAGCCCGAGGAAGGCGATTACCCCGAAGGTGACTATGGCGAGGCCGGCTCCGTTGACAGCGCCCGCGAAGTGGAAGTGGACGAGGACAAGAACCCGTAGTGCCGTTCACGCACAGCGAACTACCGCCGGGGAAGCGGAATTTCGGCATAAATGCCCCGGAAATCCGGGGATAGCCCGAAGATGCCGTGACCTAACAATCCAAGGTTGAGCGGACTCCGCTCAACCTTGGATTGACATCGCTTGCGCCCTGAGTAAAGTTGAGTGCAGAACGCTCAACACTCGAGCGCCAGCAAGTTTCCAAGGAAAAGAAGGAAGCAACACATGTCACGTGCAGTAGGTATCGACCTCGGAACCACTAACTCCGTCGTCTCCGTTCTCGAAGGTGGCGAGCCCACCGTAATTGCCAACGCCGAGGGTGGCCGCACCACGCCGTCCGTCGTTGCATTCTCCAAGTCCGGCGAAGTCCTGGTTGGCGAGATCGCCAAGCGCCAGGCCGTCAACAACATTGATCGCACCATCGCTTCCGTCAAGCGCCACATGGGCACTGACTGGTCCGTTGGCATCGATGACAAGAAGTACACCGCGCAGGAAATCTCCGCCCGTGTGCTCATGAAGCTTAAGAACGACGCCGAGTCCTACCTCGGTGAGAAGGTCACCGACGCAGTGATCACCGTTCCGGCCTACTTCAACGACGCCGAGCGCCAGGCCACCAAGGAGGCCGGCGAAATCGCGGGCCTCAACGTCCTGCGCATTGTCAACGAGCCAACCGCGGCTGCGCTGGCTTATGGCCTGGACAAGGGCAAGGAAGACGAGCTCATCCTGGTCTTCGACCTCGGCGGCGGCACGTTCGACGTCTCCCTGCTCGAAGTGGGCAAGGATGAAGACAACTTCTCCACCATCCAGGTCCGCTCCACCGCAGGCGACAACCGCCTCGGCGGCGACGACTGGGACCAGCGCGTTGTGGATTACCTGCTGAACCAGCTCAAGGTCAAGGGCATGGACCTGTCCAAGGACAAGATCGCCCTGCAGCGCCTCCGTGAAGCCGCTGAGCAGGCCAAGAAGGAACTCTCTTCTTCCAGCAGCACCAACGTCTCGCTTCAGTACCTCTCCGTCACCCCCGACGGCCCGGTGCACCTCGACGAGCAGCTGACCCGCGCCAAGTTCCAGGAGCTCACCAAGGACCTGCTGGAGCGCACCAAGAAGCCGTTCCACGACGTCATCAAGGAAGCCGGCATCAAGCTTTCCGAGATCGACCACATCGTCCTCGTTGGCGGATCCACCCGTATGCCCGCTGTGTACGACCTGGTCAAAGAACTGGCCGGCGGCAAGGAGCCTAACAAGGGCGTAAACCCGGATGAAGTTGTGGCCGTTGGCGCAGCACTCCAGGCCGGCGTTCTGAAGGGCGAGCGCAAGGACGTCCTGCTGATCGACGTCACCCCGCTGTCCCTCGGCATCGAAACCAAGGGCGGCGTCATGACGCACCTGATCGAGCGCAACACCGCCATCCCCACCAAGCGGTCCGAGACCTTCACCACGGCTGATGACAACCAGCCGTCCGTGGCCATCCAGGTCTTCCAGGGCGAGCGCGAGTTCACCCGGGACAACAAGCCGCTGGGCACGTTCGAGCTGACCGGCATCGCGCCGGCTCCGCGCGGTGTCCCGCAGGTCGAGGTCACGTTCGACATCGATGCCAACGGCATTGTCCACGTCTCCGCGAAGGACAAGGGCACCGGCAAGGAACAGTCCATGACCATCACCGGCGGCACCGCGCTCTCCAAGGAAGACATTGAGCGCATGGTCAAGGACGCCGAGGAGCACGCAGCCGAGGACAAGGCCCGCCGCGAGGCGACCGACACCCGCAACACCGCCGAGCAGCTCGCGTACTCCGTGGACAAGTTGATCGCCGACAACACCGACAAGCTGCCTGAAGAAGTCAAGACCGAGGTCCAAGCCGACGTCGACGAACTCAAGAAGGCCCTTGAAGGCACCGACGACGCAGCCGTGAAGACCGCGTTCGAGAAGCTCCAGGCTTCCCAGACCAAGCTCGGCGAAGCCATCTACGCCCAGGCCGGTTCGCCGGACGGTGCCACCGGTGCCGCAGGTGCCGAGGGTGCTCCCGCCGGTGGGGATAAGGCTGCTGACGAGGATATCGTCGACGCCGAGATCATCGACGAAGACGAAGCGAAGAAGTAGCCATGCCGCACCACGGTAACGAGGAAGAGCACAACTCTTCACCAGACCAGGGCAGCGGCCACCAGGAGCCGGTCATCCGGGACAACCGCAAGGTTGATCCGGTGACCGGGCAGGCCCGGCACCCGGAGGGCGGGCAGCCCGCTGACGCGCCGGCAGGCGAGTCCCCGGTGGGCGAGCCTGTGGACAGCGACGGCGATGCGCTCGCCCAGGCCGAGGAAATCCTCAACGGCATCGAGGTCCCGGCCGAGGAATCGGTGGCACAGGGTGCAGGACAGGCTGAAGCCGCCGAGATGAAGAACGATCTTCTCCGGCTCCAGGCTGAATACGTCAACTACCGCAAGCGCGTTGAGCGCGACCGGGCCGTGGCAGGGGAGATGGCCGTCATCGGCGTCCTGAACTCCCTGCTTCCGGTACTTGACGACGTCGACGCCGCCCGCCAGCACGGTGACCTGTCCGACGGCCCGTTCGCCGCGATCGCCACCAAATTGGAGAACGCGCTGAAGACGTACGGCCTGGTCCGCATTGATGAGACCGGAGTGGAGTTCGATCCCACGATCCACGAGGCCCTCATCCAGCAGCCTGGCGAAGACATCGAGGTTGACACCGTCAGCCAGGTGCTCCGCTCCGGCTACAAGTCAGGGGACCGCGTGCTCCGCGCAGCACAGGTGATTGTGGCCGTCCCGGCCTGATCCTCACCGATGCGCTACGCCGGATATGGGGCGGTGCCCGTCCCCTGCCGCTCCCAACGCTCGCAAGCTCGCGTCGGGACCCTCGCGGCAGCGGGCCCCCCACGGGTGCCCTCCACACCGCCGCCCCATATCCGGCCTCCGCGCTGGCGGTAATCTCGCCTTAACGCTTTTGTACTTTTGAAAGGAAACGCCATTGGCTAGCCAGGATTGGGTTGACAAGGACTTTTACGCGATCCTTGGTATCGCCAAGGACGCTTCCGACGCCGACATCAAGAAGGCCTACCGGAAACTTGCCCGCCAGCACCACCCGGATACAAACTCGGGGAACGTTGCGTCGGAGAAGAAATTCAAGGACATCTCCGAGGCCTACTCGGTGCTGTCTGATCCGGATGAGCGCCAGCAGTATGACGCCATCCGGGCCATGGGCGGCGGCGCCAGGTTCGCTCCCGGCGGGGCCGGCGGCGGCAACGGCGGCTTCGAGGACATGTTTGGCGGGTTGTTCACCGGCGGCCAAGGGCGTCAGCCCAGCGGGTTCAACCGGTCAGGCGGCATCCCGCCCGAGTTCGCCGATCTGTTTGGCGGCGGTGGATTCGGTGGCCAGCCCGGCTTCCAGCGTCCGCCTTCGAAGGGTGCCGACCGCACAGCGACCACCAGCATTTCCTTCTCCGGGTCCATCCGCGGCACCACCATCGGCCTGCGCGAACCCAGCGGTGACGTCATTGACGTCCGCGTTCCCGCCGGCATCAAGGACGGCCAGAAGGTGCGCGTCCGTGGCAAGGGCCAGCCAGGGCCTGCCGGCAACGGCGACCTGATGGTGGCCGTGTCCGTCAAGCCCCACGAGTTTTACACGCGTGACGGCGACAACCTCCGCATCCATGTCCCGGTCACCTTCCCGGAAGCTGCTTTGGGCGCCGACATCCAGGTCCCCACGATCGACGGCGAGACCGTGAAGGTCCGCGTTCCGGCCGGCACGCCCTCGGGGCGAACGCTCCGGGTCAAAGGCCACGGCGTGAAGACCTCCAAGGTAACCGGCGATCTCCTGGTGACCATCGACGTCGCGGTTCCGAAGAACCTGAACAAGGAAGCCGAAGCAGCCGTGAAGGCCTTTGCCGAAGCCACCGCCGACGCCGATGTCCGTGAGGGCCTGGCCGCCAAGGCCCGGCTCTAAGCAACGGAGCAGACCGTGGACATCAGCGCTGACCAGCCGATCTTCGTGATCTCCGTCGCGGCTGAACTGGCGGATATGCACCCGCAGACGCTCCGGCAGTACGACCGGCTGGGCATTGTCTCGCCCAGCCGGGCGCCGGGGAAATCGCGCCGCTACTCGCAGCGGGACGTCAACATGCTGCGTGAAGTCCAGCGGCTGTCCCACGAAGGCGTCTCCCTTGAAGGCATCAAACGGATCCTTGAGCTCGAGAACCAGGTGGCCGCGCTGCAGCGCAGGGTGGGCGAGCTGACCGAGGAGCTGGTCCGCCGTCGGGATCCCCTTGATTCGCGGATCTTCGCGGCCGGTGCCGCCGGCGACGTGGTGAGCCTGGCCCGCGGCCAGCGCCCCCGCGCCCGATCCCAGGCCGTGGTGGTCTGGCGGCCGAGAGCGCTCGGCGAATAGCCGCAGGTCAGGGCCGGTCATTCGTGTCCGGGCCGGATTGTGTCCGGCTGCCGGGCCAAAGTTACGCCGCGGCAGGTTTCCCGCAGGTTAATTCTCCCAAGGCCCGCCGTCCCGCGGTTTTTTCCCGCACGATTGTGGTGCACCTCAACTTCAGGCCGGGATAGCGAGAGCCCCGAAACGGTTCCGAAACCAACCAAGCAGGCGCCGAAACAATTCGCTTCTACGTTCATCGCAAGGGGTCACTTCTGACGGACCTCGGAGGCGAGCCGCTGCCCAGCGCAGCGGCGGAGTGAGAAGCAGGTACACATGAGGTTTTTGATCACCAAACGCGCTTTCCTTCCTCTGGCGGCGGCCGCCATGGCCACAGTCCTAACGGGTTGCGGCAGCCAGATAGCCGATCCGGCGTCCGCCGGCTCCGCCGCGAGCAGCGGCACGTCCTGTGTTGACACTTCGGGCAGCAGCGTCAAAGTGGGGTTCATCAACTCGCTCTCAGGCACCATGGCAATCAGCGAGAGCACCGTCTTCGACTCTCTGACCCTGGCCGCCGAGGAAATCAATGGTTCCGGCGGTGTTCTGGGCAAAAAGCTTGAGGTCATCAGTGAGGACGGCGCCAGCGAACCGACCAAGTTCGCGGAGCGTGCCGGGAAACTGATCCAGCAGGACTGCACCGCCGCGGTGTTCGGCGGCTGGACATCATCAAGCCGCAAGGCGATGCTCCCCGTGTTTGAGGCCAACGACGCGCTGCTGTTCTACCCGGTGCAGTACGAAGGCCTGGAATCGTCCAAGAACATCTTCTACACCGGGGCCACCACCAACCAGCAGATCATTCCAGCCCTGGACTACCTGGCCGAGCAGGGAACCAAGTCCCTCTTCCTGGTGGGCAGTGACTATGTCTTCCCGCGTACAGCCAACAAGATCATCCAGGCCTACGCGGCAGCCAAGGGGATCGAAGTCCTCGGGGAAGAGTACGCCCCGTTGGGATCCACGGAATTCTCCACCATCGTCAACAAGGTCCGGGACTCCAAAGCCGATGCGGTTTTCAATACCCTCAACGGCGACAGCAACGTTGCCTTCTTCCGTCAGTACAAGAGCGTTGGCCTGACGGCGGACAGCATGCCTGTGGTCTCCGTTTCCATCGCCGAGGAGGAAGTCCCCGGCGTCGGACTGGACAACGTCCAAGGCCAGCTGACTGCCTGGGATTACTACCAAACGCTGGACACGCCGGCCAACACGAAGTTCGTGGCAGCGTTCAAGGCGAAGTTCGGCGCGGAGCGGGTCACGAGCGACCCCATGGAAGCTGCGTACACGTCGCTGTTCCTGTGGAAAGCCATGGTGGAGAAGGCAGCTTCATTTGACGTGGACAAGGTGCAGGCCGCCGCGGACGGTGTGACCTTCGAAGCGCCCGAAGGCCTGGTCACGGTCAACGGGGAGAACAACCACATCACCAAGACCCCCCGAATTGGCAAGATCAATTCAGCGGGCCTGATCGAGACAGTGTGGTCATCGCCCGCCGCCGTTGAGCCGGATCCGTACCTGGCCACCTACGACTGGGCCACGGGCCTGGCCAAGTAGCGGCCGCGCAAACATCGACGAAAGGCCTGCTGGAATGGAACTCCTGATAGGGCAGATGTTCGCCGGACTCAGCCTCGGCTCCGTGCTGCTTCTGGCGGCACTGGGACTGTCGTTGACCTTCGGCCAGATGGGGGTCATCAACATGGCCCATGGTGAGTTCATGATGGCCGGTGCCTACACGGCCTTTGTGGTCCAGCAGGCCATCTCCGACGCCGGCGTATCACTGTTGGTGTCCATTCCCGCGGGCTTTTTGGTGGGAGGTGTCCTGGGGCTGGTGCTCGAGGAGGTGCTGTTGCGCCGGATGTACCACAGGCCTCTGGACACCCTCCTGGTCACTTTCGGAGTGGCACTCATCCTGCAGCAGGCCGCACGCGACATTTTCGGCGCACCCAGCGTCGATGTCCGGACGCCGGCGTGGCTGCAGGGGAATATCGAGCTCCTCGGCGCTCCGATCCCGCTCACCCGGCTCTTCATCCTGGGGCTCTCCCTGCTGTGCCTCGCCGGGCTGGTCCTCCTCCTGAAGGCCACGCCGCTCGGGCGCCGTATACGGGCTGTTGTGCTGAACCGGGACCTCGCGGAAACGAGCGGGGTGTCAACCCGGCGCAGCGACCAGCTGACCTTCTTCATTGGTTCGGGCCTGGCCGGCATCGCCGGCGTCGCGGTCACCCTCATTGGTTCAACAAGCCCGTACCTCGGCACCAACTACATAGTGGATGCCTTCCTGGTGGTGGTGGCCGGCGGCATCGGCCAGATCAAGGGGGCAGTCATCGCGGCCTTTGCCTTGGGAGTGCTGCAGTCCGCCTTCGAATACTCGACGACGGCCAGCATCGGCAAGGTCCTGATCCTGATCGTGATTGTGGTGTTCCTCCAGCTTCGGCCGCAGGGCATCTTCAGCCTCAAAACAAGGAGCCTGGCATGAAAAGACTGTTGCGCGGGCGGCTGGGACCCGCGGCCGGATTCACCCTTGGCGCAGTCCTGCTCCTGGGCGTTGCACCCGCGGTACTTCCGGCGTTCAACCTGGGCCTGTTGGGGAAGTTCCTCTGCTTTGCGATCGTGGCAGTCGGCATCGGCCTTGCCTGGGGTCGCGGCGGCATGCTCACCCTGGGCCAGGGCGTGTTTTTCGGGCTTGGCGCCTACATCATGGCCATGCACATGAAACTGGCCGACGCGTCGCTCTTCGGCGGCTCCGGGGTGCCGGACTTTATGTCCCTGTACGGCAGTGGCGAGGTGCCCGGCTGGTGGGAACCGTTCCGGAGCCCGGCGGTGACACTCCTGGCCGTGGTCCTGGTTCCCGGACTGGTGGCACTCGTCCTGGGTTTGGCGATCTTCAAGCGGCGCGTCAAAGGTGCCTATTTCGCAATTCTCAGCCAGGCCCTGGCGGCCGCCTTCGCCGTGTTCCTGATTGGCCAGCAGGCAACAACCGGCGGGTCCAACGGACTCAACGGGTTCCGCTCCTTCTTCGGTTTTGACCTGAAGGACCCGAACAACAAGCTCATGTTGTACATGATCGCTGCGGTGGTCCTGCTGGTGTCGGTCGCCATTGCCCGGCAGCTGATGCACAGCCGGTTCGGCGAGCTGCTGGTGGCGGTTCGGGACCAGGAGGAGCGCGTCCGTTTCCTGGGCTACGATCCGGCGACCGTCAAAACCGTTATCTACGTGGTTGCCGCCGTCCTGGCGGGCGTTGCAGGGGCGCTGTTCGTCCCGCTCGTTGGGATCATCTCACCTGCAGACGTGGGCGTGATCCCGTCCATCGCCTTCCTTATCGGCGTCGCAATCGGCGGCCGCGCCACCCTCTTGGGGCCCGTCCTCGGCGCTGTCAGCGTCGCCGCCGCCCAGTCCAGCCTGTCCTCCACTTTCCCGTCGTTCTGGGTGTACTTCCAGGGACTGCTGTTTGTCCTGGTCATAGGGTTTATGCCGGGCGGCCTTGCCTCTTTGCCGTCACTGCTGGGCAGATGGCGCAGAACTCTGCCCGCAGCGTCAACGCCCGGAGCGCCATGGACCGCAGCTTCAACGCCTGCAGCGACCAGTACCAACGCGCCCGGCCCCAACGTCGAAGTCAAAGCCAGCAAGCCTGAGGCGGTCAGCAGATGACAACACCCACACTGCTCCCTGACGGGGAACCACAAGCCGGGGGATGGCGCCGCGGCCGGCCAAAATACCTTGAAGTCCGTAATCTCTCGGTTTCCTTTGATGGATTCCTCGCCGTGGACAACGTCAACCTTGATGTGATCCAGGGCGACCTGCGGTTCCTGATCGGCCCCAATGGTGCCGGGAAAACGACGGTAATCGATGCCATCACAGGCCTGGTGCCGGCTACGGGGTCCGTGAACCATACCGGCACGGAGGTCCTCGGCCGCAAAGTGCACCAGATTGCCCGGCTGGGTGTGGGGCGCACCTTCCAGACCGCAAGCGTGTTTGAGAACCTCTCCGTGCTCCAGAACCTCGACATCGCCGCAGGCTCCGGCCGGAGCCCGCTCCAGATGCTGCGCCGGCGGAAATCCGTGGAGCCGGCCGTGGAGGAGGCGTTGGAGATCATCGGCCTGCAGGGCGCGGCGGACAAAATGGCGGGCATCCTCGCCCACGGGCAAAAACAGTGGCTGGAGATCGGTATGCTCCTGGTTCAGAATTCAGACGTACTCCTGCTGGACGAGCCAATCGCCGGGATGAGCCAGGATGAGCGCGGGGAAACCGGCGAACTGCTGCGCCGCATCGCGGCCAACCGGATCACGCTGGTGATTGAGCACGACATGGACTTCGTCCGGGAGTTCGCCACGTCGGTTTCTGTCCTTGCTGCGGGCAAGGTTCTCAGCGAGGGCAGCGTAGCGCAGGTGCAGGCAGACAAAAAGGTGCAGGACGTTTATCTGGGGACCTCGGGAACGGAAGGCCACTGATGCTCGAAATCGAAAATCTGCAGACCGGCTACGGCCGTACCCAGGTGCTGTCCGGGGTGAGCGTCAGCGTCCAGGAGGGAGCCGTCGTCTCCGTCCTGGGGCACAACGGCGCCGGCAAAACGACACTGCTCCGCGCCGTCGTCGGGCTCCTCAAACCCATGGCAGGACGAATCTCCCTGGACGGGGAGGATATCTCGGGCCTCCGCCCACACCAGCGCGTAGCGCGTGGAATGGCCTATGTACCGCAGGGCCAGCAGTCATTCGGGCAGCTGTCCGTTATGGAGAATCTGCAGCTCATCGCGGACGGACGCAGGAACGGGGCTGAACGCGTGGCCGAGGCCCTCGACATGTTTCCCGCGCTCCGGCCGCTGCTGGCACGTCGGGCCGGGCTCCTCTCGGGTGGCCAGCGGCAGCAATTGGCCATCGCCCGGGCGTTGATCACTGACCCGCGCCTCCTGATACTCGACGAACCCACCGAAGGTATCCAGCCAAACATTGTGGCCGAGATCGAAGCGACCATCGTCAAGCTGTCCCAGCGCGACGGCATGAGCATCCTCCTGGTGGAGCAGCACATCGGTTTTGCCCTCCATGCTGCGGACAGCTACTACGTCCTGTCGGCCGGACGGGTCTCCTCCGCAGGAGCCGGCGGCGCCGCATCGGCCGCCAACGTGCGGCAGGCGATGCTCATCTGAGGCAGCAACAACGCTCGCCTGATGCCCGAAAAGCGAGTACTCACTACTCGTGACCCGACAACCCCCACTTGCTTGACTGGAACTTCAGCTTCGGTCTCACAAGCGCAGGTTCGAGCCTCTGGGGGTTTTCGCGTGTTTGGTTCTTCAGTCGTTATGTTCGCAGGGTCCAGTGTTGGGCTGGTACTGCTTGCCATCGGTCAGACCGTCGTGGTGGTGTGCGTGTGCTTTGACATGGTGCGGGCGCTGTCCGTGCCGAGGTCGCACCGGCGCTATGTGGCCAGCACGGTCTTCCGGACGCTGGCCGTTCCGTCCATCATCTCCGCCGGCATGAGCGTGCTGATCGACGCGCTGGCCTGGTCCTGGATGGATGTTGGCATGTCGATGTTCGTGATGGTGGCGATCATCTTCCGCCTGCACCACGACAAGGACGAGGACAACTGGTGGAAGGGCAAGGGCAAGAAACTCGCCCGCTGGGCCCGCCGCCAGTTCAGCCCCGGAATGTCGGCAGCGCCGGCGATGTGTTAGCGGCACCGGAGGTCCCCGGCTCGCGGTCGCAGGGGCAGGTTGTGGCTTGGATCACGGCCGCGTAGAATTCCACTTCAGGGCAGTATTCATATTTAGAATATCGAGTTCTATTATCGAACTCGAGATCTGCCAGCCACACAACGAAGTGAGGAAAGCCCGTGCAGTTCCACCACCACGGTTACGTATCCGGTGACCCGCGGGTCCAGTCAGCATCCGGCGTCGGTCTGGACCGGCCTGCCGAACTTCCCGACGAAGTGGACGTGCTCATCGTGGGCACGGGCCCCGCAGGCATGCTCACTGCGGCCCAGCTTTCCCGGTTCCCCGGCGTCACCACGCGCATCGTGGAGCGCCGCCCCGGGCGGCTTGTCATCGGCCAGGCGGACGGAATCCAGGCCCGCAGCGTCGAGACCTTCCAGGCGTTCGGTTTCGCGGAGCGCATCATCGCCGAGGCGTACCGCATCACCGAAATGGCGTTCTGGAAACCGGACCCCGCCGACCATTCCCGGATCGCCCGCGCGGCCCGCACGCCGGACGACCCTACGGGCATCAGCGAGTTCCCGCACCTGATCGTCAACCAGGCCCGTGTGCTGGACTACTTCGCCGAATACATGGCCAACGCGCCAGCGCGGATGTCGCCCGACTACGGCTATGAATTCGTCAGCCTCGAAATTGGCGACGGCGACTACCCTGTCACGGTGAGGCTCGTCCACAGTTCAGGCCCTGAGGAGGGCCAGGTGCGGGTGGTCCGCGCCAGGTACGTCGTAGGCGCGGACGGCGCCCGCAGCAAGGTGCGCGAATCGATCGGCTGCACCATGTCCGGTGACCAGGCCCATCACGCGTGGGGAGTTATGGACATCCTCGCCGTCACCGACTTCCCCGACATCCGCACAAAATGCGCCATCCAGTCCGGTGCGGGCGGCAGCATCCTGCTGATCCCACGCGAAGGCGGCCACCTCTTCCGCATGTACGTTGACCTCGGCGAGGTCGTGCCGGAGGACCACGGGGCGGTGCGCAGCACCACCATCGAGCAGATCATCGGCCACGCGAACACCATCCTGCACCCGTACACCCTGGACGTCCGCAACGTCGCCTGGCACAGCGTGTATGAGGTCGCCCACCGCCTCACGGACAGGTTCGACGACGTCCTGCCGGACCAGCGCGGGACGCGCACACCCCGCGTGTTCATCACCGGCGATGCGTGCCACACGCACAGCGCCAAGGCCGGCCAGGGCATGAATGTCTCCCTGCAGGACGGTTTCAACCTCGGCTGGAAGCTCGGACATGTGCTCGAAGGCCGCAGCCCGGCAAGCCTGCTGGCCACCTACTCGGCGGAGCGCCAGGTGGTGGCCAAGAACCTGATCGACTTCGACAAAGAGTGGTCCACCATGATGGCGAAGAAGCCCGAGGAGTTTGCGAACCCCTCCGAGCTTGAGGACTTCTACGTCAGCACGGCCGAGTTCCCCGCGGGCTTTATGACCCAGTACACGCCGTCGATGGTCACCGCAGAACCGGTGCACCAGCACCTGGCCGCCGGCTTCCCCATCGGCAAACGGTTCAAGTCCGCGCCAGTGGTGCGGGTATGCGACGGCAACCCGATGCATCTCGGCCACCACGCCACGGCGGACGGCCGGTGGCGCATCTACGTCTTCGCCGACCCGGCAGCACCCGCTGCGGCGACGTCATCCGTCATCGACTTTGCCGGGTGGATCGCGAACTCGCCCGAATCGCCGCTGGCCGCGACGCCGTCGGGCGCTGACCGGGACGCGTGGTTCGACGTGAAGGTCATCTACCAGCAGGACCACACAAACCTTGATATCGGTGCTGTCCCGGCGGTGTTCAAGCCGTCAGTCGGGCCGTTCCAGCTGACGGACTACGAGAAGGTCTACGCCACCGATCCCGCAGCTGACATCTTCGAGCTCCGCGGCCTGGACCGCGGCGGCGTGGTTGTGGTGGTGCGGCCTGACCAGTACGTGGCCAACGTCCTGCCGTTGGGCGCGACGGCGGAATTCGCCGCGTTTTTCGCCCCGCTCCTCCCGCGCCGTGAGAACGGGGAGCCGTCCCAGGAGGCATGACCGGCGGGGCATCGATCCCGATTCGCTGACTCGATTCGGACCGTAGACTAGCATGGGATTTCATGGCCGAACAAGGAGACGCGCGTCACACCCAGGACGGGTCACCGAAGAAGCTGATCCCGCGCACCCAACTCGGCGGCACGGACCGGCGGCACAACGGCCCCGACTTCCAAAACCGCCCTCCCGTCTCCAGCCACGAACTGAGCGAGGCGCCCGCCGAACTCATTCAGGACCGCGGGCCCAGGGTCAACTGGCGCGTCTTCATCATCGCCTCAGCCATCATCATCGCCTTCTCTATCTGGGCGATGCTCACGCCGACGGGTGCGGCCGGCACCATGAAGACGGTGGTGGCCTGGGTCGCGGAGAGCCTCGGCTGGTTTTACGTCCTCACCGTCACAGTGGTGATCGGGTTTGTGCTGTGGGTGGCACTGTCCAAGGAAGGCTCGGTCCGGCTCGGTCCGGACCACTCCCGCCCGCAGTACAAGCTTTTCACGTGGGTGGCCATGCTGTTCGCGGCCGGAGTGGGCATCGACATGCTTTTCTTCTCGGTGACCGGGCCCATTAGCCAGTACATGAACCCGCCTGCGGGCCAGGGACAGACGCCGGCGGCGGCCCAGGACGCCGTGGTGTGGACCATGTTCCACTATGGCGTGGCCGGCTGGGCCATGTATGCGCTCCTCGGTATGGCCATGGGGTACTTCGCTTACCGCTGGGGCATGCCGCTGTCCATCAGGGCGGCCCTGTATCCGTTGCTGGGCAAGCGGGTCCGGGGCGGGATCGGCGACGCGATCGACATCGTCACCCTCGTCGGCACTGTCTTCGGCGTGGCCACGTCCATGGGGATCGGCGTGGTGTTGCTGAATGTCGGTTTCGCCTTGTTGTTCGGCCTGGAGCAAGGCCTGGCCCTGCAGATCGCGTTGGTGATTGTTGCCGTCGTCCTGACGATCGCGGCGTGCACGTCGGGGGTTGACAAAGGGATCCGCTGGATTTCCGAGTTGAATATCTGGAGCTCCGCGGCCATGCTGCTTTACATCCTGGTGACCGGCCAGACCTCCTTCCTGCTCAACTCGTTGGTGGAGAACATCGGCCGGTTTATCTTCACCCTGCCCGACCGCACCCTGCAGACCTTTGCGTACGAGGAGGGCGGCTCGGAGTGGATGGCTGGCTGGACGTTGTTCTTCTGGGCGTTCTGGCTTGCCTGGGGGCCGTTTGTGGGCCTGTTCCTGGCCCGTATCTCACGCGGGCGGACGCTGCGGGAGTTCGTCATCGCAGCCATCACCGCCCCGGTGCTGTGTGACTTCCTGATCGTGAGCATCTTCGGCAACAGCGCCATGCACGAGGTCCTCAGCGGGAATACCGAGTTCGCTCAGCTGGCCATCGACAGCCCGGAACAGGGCTGGTATGCGCTGTTGGGTATGTTCCCCGGCGCCGGTTTCCTGATCGGGTTGGGGACGTTGTCCGGCGTACTGTTCTATCTCACCAGCGCCAACTCCGGCGCCATGGTGATGTCCAATTTCTCCTCCACCATCCCGGATCCTTCGCAGGATGGGGCCAAATGGCTGCGCATCTTCTGGGCAGCGCTCACGGCGGTGCTGACCATCGCGATGCTGGTGGCTGGCGGCGTGACCACCATGGAGTACGCGACGCTGATCTTCGCCCTGCCGGTGACGATCATCGCCTGGCTGGTGATGGCTTCCTTCTCCAAGGCACTGCGGATGGAGCGGGCAGAGCGTGAGGGCCAGGTGCTACGCAGGCAGGCAATGGCGGTGCACGGAGGCCACGTGCGGGACCGCACCTGGCGCCAGCGGCTGGCAGGGATACGGTCCTACCCGTCGAAGAAAGAGGTGGCTCTGTTTATGGAAGGCACCGCACAACCGGCCCTGGCGGAACTGGTTGGGGAATTCATTGCTCAGGGACACCACGCCACCTTGGACATCGTCGCGAACGAACACCCCGGCATCTCCAGCTACGCGCTTTTGGTCACCATCCCGGACCACCGCGACTTCCTGTATCAGGTCCAGGCCGTGGAAGCCCCGGTGCCTATATTCGGCGGGCGCATGTCCCGTGAAACCGACGTCTACTATCGCGTGGAAGTCTTCGCCCAGACTGGCTCCGAGGGCTACGACCTGATGGGCGTAACTCACCAGCAAATGATCGACGACGTCCTGGACCGTTATGAGGCCCACCTGGGCTTCCTGACCTAATCGAACCAGCATGACTACGCTTCCGTGCTCACCCCTCCGGCAGCGCCGGCCACGGGCTCCATCAAGCGGGTTGAGCCTGCGGATGTGGACGCTGCGGAGGTTGAGCCCGCGGGCGGCGGCGACAGCGCGGACGGCCGCGCCAGGGAGTGACGCGGCCCGGGATCAGGGAGTGACCGTTTGCGCGGTCCGGAACCCGGCAGCGGTATAGACACCCAGGATGCGGACTTCGGTGGTGAAGAAGTCCAGCTCCTCAAGGGCCAGGCGCAACGGCACGTCCTCGGGGTGGCCTTCGACGTCCACCATGAACATCGTGGCGGCGAATTCGTCGCCCACCATGTAGCTCTCCAGCCGCGTCATGTTCACGCCGTTGGTAGCGAACCCACCCAGGGCCTTGAACAGCGCCGACGGGACGTTCCGGACGCGGAACACAAAGCTGGTCACCGCCGGTCCGGGCAGTTCTTCCCGGGTGGGCAGTTCCTTCTCCCGCGCCAGGACCACAAAGCGGGTGGTGTTGGACGGGTCATCCTCGACCCGTGACGCCAGCACTTCGAGGCCGTAGATCTCGGCCGCGAGCGGGGGAGCGAGGGACAGCTTGGTGGGGTCGTTCCACTCCCGGACCTCCCGGGCGGACCCGGCAGTGTCACCGGCGATGACCGGACGCAGCCTGGCTTCACGGATCAGGCGGCGGCATTGGCCCAGGGCGTGGATGTGGCTGTGGACCTCGGTGGCGGCCTCGATGGTGCTGCCCGGAATGCCCAGCAGGTCAAAGTGGATGGGCAGGAAGAACTCGCCCACGATCTGCAGGTGCGACTGGGGGAGCAGAATATGGATGTCCGCCACCCGGCCGGCGATCGAGTTCTCAATCGGAATCATTGCCAGCTCCGCCTCGCCGTTGGATACCAGCTCGAAGGCGTCCTCGAAGCTGGCGCAGGGAACGCTTTCCAGCTGGGGGAACATCTGCATGCACGCGATATTGGAGTTGGCGCCGGGCTCACCCTGGTACGCAATCTTCTGGGCCATGGTCCGTATGGTTTCACGGCAGGTGCCCACCCGCCCAACCCGCCGGCAGTATTGTCGCCATTCGGGCGGAGACAATGTCGCCTTTCGGGCGTAGAAGTCGATTGCGACCGCGACAGAAAGTTCCGTAAGGGCAATCGTTGCTAGCATGCTGTGTTGAATAATCAATGAATTTGAGGAGACGGCGTGGACGCTCGGCTTGAGGCCATCCGGAATACGGTACTGGCGCGGAACCCCGGTGAAGCTGAATTCCACCAGGCGGTGACCGAGGTTTTTGAGAGCCTTGGCCCTGTCCACGACCGGCACCCCGAGTTGCTTGAAGCCGCCATCCTGGAGCGGCTCTGCGAGCCCGAACGCCAGATCATCTTCCGTGTTCCGTGGACCGACGACTCCGGGCGCGTGCAGATCAACCGCGGCTTCCGGGTCGAATTCAACTCCGCCCTCGGCCCCTACAAGGGCGGCCTGCGGTTCCACCCCTCTGTCTATCTGGGCATTGTGAAGTTCCTGGGCTTCGAGCAGATCTTCAAGAACGCCCTCACCGGCATGCCCATCGGCGGGGGCAAGGGCGGCTCGGATTTCGATCCGCGCGGCCGCAGCGATGCCGAAGTGATGCGGTTCTGCCAGTCGTTCATGACCGAGCTCTACCGGCACATCGGCGAGTACACCGATGTGCCGGCCGGTGATATCGGCGTCGGCAGCCGTGAAATCGGGTACCTC
This sequence comes from Pseudarthrobacter sp. NBSH8, assembly GCF_014217545.1. NCBI lineage: Bacteria > Bacillati > Actinomycetota > Actinomycetes > Micrococcales > Micrococcaceae > Pseudarthrobacter > Pseudarthrobacter sp. NBSH8. Next base: position 3,752,829 of record NZ_CP043178.1, on the reverse strand, counting down.
TTTGGGCAGTACAAGCGCATCACCAACCGCTACGAATCCGGCGTCCTCACCGGCAAAGGCATGTCCTGGGGCGGTTCGCTGGTGCGGCCGGAGGCCACCGGCTATGGCACTGTCATCTTCACCCAGGAGATGCTGAAAACCCGTGGCTCGTCCTTCGACGGGCAGCGCGTGGTGGTGTCAGGTTCGGGCAACGTGGCCATCAACGCCATTGCCAAAGCGCAGACGCTCGGCGCCAGCGTGGTGGCTTGCTCCGACTCCTCCGGCTACATCGTGGATGAGGCGGGCATCGACGTCGCGCTTCTTCGTGAGGTGAAGGAAGTTGAACGCGGACGCCTCAAGGATTACGCGGTGCGCCGTCCCGGCGTTTCCTATGTGGAAGCCGGATCGGTGTGGGATGTCGACGCCACGGTGGCGCTGCCGTGCGCCACGCAGAACGAGCTCGACGGCGATGCTGCCGCGCGGTTGGTCCGCAACGGCCTGGTCGCGGTCGGCGAAGGCGCCAACATGCCCTCCACCCGTGACGCAGTCTCGGTGTTCCAGGATTCCGGTGTGCTGTTCGGGCCGGGTAAGGCCGCGAACGCAGGCGGCGTGGCGACATCGGCGCTTGAGATGCAGCAGAACGCCAGCCGCGATTCCTGGTCCTTCGAACACACGGAGCAGCGGCTCACCGAGATCATGGTGGGCATCCACCACCGCTGTGCATCAACCGCGGACGAGTATGGCGATCCCGGTAACTACGTGCTGGGCGCCAACATCGGCGGGTTTGTCAAGGTGGCTGACGCCATGCTCGCGCAGGGGCTTATCTAGCCAGCACCCCACACTGACGCTCATAGCGGCCACCGACCCAGCAAGGGTCGGTGGCCGCTTGCGTTGTTCCAATATCCGGCTCCCTGAATCCTAAGTTCGTTTGAGTTACCTGTGAAACTCGCCCCGTGAGTGAAACGTTGATTTAACCAGCTAGAAACCCATCGCGGAACTGCAGCCATACAGTTGGAACCAGACGGCAATAGCTGCCCTCCAATGAACGTGGAACTGACTCCGCGTCCGTCCTCCGGAGCGGCTCTAAGGGCAATTTCCGTTCTCTCTTCGCACCACGAAAGGGGTTTCCCATGGATTCGGGAAATGTCGCTTGGATTCTGGCCAGCTCAGCGCTGGTCTGTATGATGATCCCTGCCCTGGCCCTGTTTTACGGGGGCATGGTGGGGTCTCGTCGCATTCTCAACATGATGATGATGATGTGCTTTGGTGGCGCGAGCCTAGTGGCGGTACTCTGGGCGCTCTTCGGCTATTCCATGGCCTTCGGAAACTCCGTGGGCGGCCTCGGACTCATCGGGGACATCACTGAATTCCCGGGCATGGGACAGTTGCTCGCCGCAGACGAGGCAGCCTCCATTCCGGTGGTCCTGTTCGCCGCTTTCCAATTGTTCTTCGCCTGTGTCACCACGGCCCTGGTTGCGGGAGCGGCAGCCGGACGTATGAAGTTCGGCGCCTGGATGCTGTTTGCCGGAATCTGGGCAACCATCGTCTACTTCCCCATTGCACACTGGGTGTTCGCTTTCTCCTCTGCTGACGGCAGCGTCACGGGCGGCTGGATTGCCAGCGGCATCAAGGCAATCGACTTCGCCGGTGGAACCGCCGTGCACATGAACGCCGGCGCCGCGGCGCTTGCACTGGCACTCGTGCTCGGCAAGAGCTCCGGCTGGCCCAAGATGGAGCACACCAAGCCGCACAGCCGACCGCTTGTGCTCGTTGGTGCGGGACTGCTCTGGGTGGGCTGGTTCGGCTTCAACGCAGGCTCCGCACTCTCGGCCGGGCAGTCCGCTTCCGTCGTGTTCCTGAACACCGCGGTGGCAGCTTCTGCCGGGCTCCTCGCCTGGGCGCTGGTTGAGCGACTCCGCCACGGCGCAGCCACCAGCATGGGAGCGGCATCCGGCCTGATCTCGGCCCTGGTTGCCATTACGCCTGCTTGCGGCGCGGTCAGCCCGCTGGGTGCACTGGCCATCGGCGCGATCGCCGGTGCCGTCTGCTCGCTCGCCATCGAACTGAAGTTCCGCCTGGGCTACGACGATTCGCTCGACGTCGTTGGCGTTCACCTCGTGGGCGGCATCATCGGCACCCTGTTGGTCGGCCTGTTTGCCACCGATGCTGCTCCGAACGCCGTCAACGGCCTGTTCTATGGCGGCGGCGTTGAATTGCTGGGTGTCCAGGCGCTGGCCACAGTCACGGTCCTGGCGTACTCGTTCGGCATCACGTGGATCCTGGCCAAGATCCTCGACCGCCTTACCGGCCTGCGGATCAAGCCTGAGGACGAAATGCGCGGTATCGACATCGCAGCCCACTCGGAACTTGCCTACCTCACTGATGAAGACCCAGTGGAGCTCGGTTCGCCGCAGCGGGCCTGATATCCAGTGAGGCCTGAACTCAAATAGATCTTCCCGGGCGGCCCCCACATTGGCGCCGCCCGGCGCGAGTCCGGCTCTGGGCCGAACATCGGACCGGTGCCAGCAGCCGCTGGCTTATAGTTCCGTAGTTCGGCCTTTGGTCGTGCCGGCCTCGATACCCTGTTCTCAAGCCCTGGCTTTCGGATGCTTCGGCGTCAGATGTTTGTGCAGACGAGGTTGCCGTTGTGAACTTCCAGGACGGCCGCCCGGACGTGACTGAGGTGGGTCTTAGGGTCTGCTGCCATGGAGTCAATATCCTCGCCATTCCAATGCGGATGTGTGAAGTAAATGATCAGGGCTCGTTCCTTGCCGTCCGCCGCTGCGTCCATAGGCACAACGTCCGCGTGCCGTCCTACTACTGGACCGCCGTCGGCCGTCTCAGGAGCCCGCCGTCGGATGAGCGGGCCACTCCAACGGCCGTGCCATGGACCCACTCGACGCCGGTCAGCCCGGTTTCCGTAGCCCGTCGCTGCGTGTAGAAGAGCACCCAGTCGCCGGTCAAGTGATCGGGCCCCAGGTGTGGGGTTCGTGGGGCCCTCCCAGATGGGATCCCGGTAGGGAGTCCTGAAGGCATCAGCGCTGAGTGGCGCGACGCTGGACGCTGCAGGTTCCCGGATTGAATCTGAAGCGGCGGCTTTGGTGAGCACGGGAATCTCCAGGTGGATGCGAAGACGGAATTCCTTACAGCATATGCGGGAAAGTGCTTTCCCGCAGCTGCTTCCCAGCTGCTTCCCAGCTGCTTCCCGGCTGCGTGACAGGGCTCGCTCAGCCAGTGCGTGGCAGGGCTTAGCCAGTGTTAGCGCAGGGGACTGGAGGTGCCGCACCGGCCCCGGGCTGATGGGTCAGCCAGAAGAAATCGGGTACGGATGGGAATGGTGCCGGCTCTGCTTCTTGGAGGCGGCGCAGCCATTTCGGCTCTGACCCCGGCTCTGGGTCTGCCGGCAGATGGCTTTCGGGCAGGGCGGGGCCAGGTTCCTTGTGGGGGAGTTGGTTCACTACCTGGTTTGGCCAGATGGGTGGTTCCCAGTCGGGGTGTTCGCTGGCGTAGTGGCGGCCCGTGGGTGATATCCAGCCGGGCGGGTCGGTGGAACTCGCCGTGCTGGGTTTCCAGGGCGTGGTGTGTTTGAGCCGGTGGTGCTTGGGGCAAGGCTGACCGAGATTGCTGATCCCGGTGTTTCCGCCCTGGCGCCAGGCGAGGAGGTGGTCGGCTTCGTTGTCCAGGGACTGGTTGCTGCAGCCGGGGAACGGGCACTTCCCATCCCGCAATCTAAGCCATTGGCGCATCGCTTTGGGTATCCGGTAGCTGTCACGGCCGATTTCCAGCGGTGCTCCGTCGCGGGGGTCGGTCAGGACGCGGTGGAATGAATCGGCGCTGTCGGCAATCAGCTGGCGGGCCATGGATGGCGGAATTGGGCCGTACCCATCGAGCATCGCGGGTTCATCAGTCAGGCCCATCAGCGCAAAGACCGGCACTGTGACCAGCACTTGCGCCTTGGGTGACGGGATCAGATTGGCCTGCCCGCCCAGAAGCCAAGCTGCGACGCTGTCGGCGCGGAGTTGGGTGAGGGTCCTGGACTCGGTGGGGCCCTGCAGGGCGCGGGCGGCGGTGGTGGCGCGGTCCCAGATCCCGGAGGCCTGATCGGCAGGGAGGTAGGCGGAGAGCCAAGCCATGCCGTCCCGGTCCGGGGAGTACTCCAGCCGCCGGTCCGCCGCGCTGCGGGTGTGGCGTTTTTCGATGCTGTCCGGGTGGTGGCGTTCGCGCCAGGTCCGGGCCTTGTGACGGAACCGGGACGGCACCATTTCTCCGGCCGGGTTCCGCGCCGGGTTGGGTGCATCAGGGTCCAGGAAGTGCGCCTCCAACGCCGCCGCACCCGTGGGATCCAGATTGACCGTTTCGTCGACAACGATCCGGGCATGCTGCCAGGAAATGTTCCCGGCTTCCAGGGCGGCCAGCGTCAGCGGCAGGGCGGTGGTCAGGCGGTGCGGTTCGCCCAGCAGCGCGCTGCCCGTGCGTTCACTGACGGTCAGGGCGCAGGCGACCTCGGCCACGATGCCCATGTCCTGGGCGGTCTGCTCCTGGGGGGAAGTGATGGGGGCCGCGATGGTTTGAGCGGCCTCGTCGTAACCGCTGGCGGCATGGACCTTCACGGCTGCGAACATGGCTTCCATCCCCACGGTCCCCGACAGGACGGTCAGGCAAAGCTCAGCCTGCCGGCGAGCCAAGTCCCCACACCTGGCGGATGGACCAGTCACTGAAGGGGAATCGGCCGGATCAGTTGCAGGCGGACCAATTGCCGCCGGGCTGGCGGCCGAGCCCGCGGCCAGGTCAGCGGCCGGATCCGCGGACGTCCCTCGAAGCACCCCGGCCAGCTGCAAAGCAGAGGCCGCGATGGTCTCCAGAATCTCTGCCCCTACCGTGTTGTCCATACCTCCATCATGACGAGGGGGTACGACATTTAAGGGTGACAGACTCCACACCCCGGCATGACAGGTGAGAACGTCCCGCGCCAGTAGCGTGTTCATCTCCGCCGCACTCCTGAAGGACATAACCATCAACCGCTCCGCCGCCACCAAAGCACTGACTCTGTTGACCAGTCTGTTTCTCGCCAGTGCCCTGGCCGGTTGTGACGCCGCAGCCCAGGCCGCGACGCAGGCCGCAAACAAGGTGGCCGAAGCGGTCAGGGAAGCGCCGCCGTCGGGCGACTCCGGCGAATCATCGGTGAGCCCAGCCGACGTGGCAACGGCTCTCGCCCAGCTGGAAACCATCCCGGTGAAGGGGCGCGCACCCAAAACCGGCTACAGCCGCGAGGAATTCGGCCCCGCGTGGGCCGACGTCGACCGAAATGGCTGCGACACGAGAAACGACATCCTCGCCAGGGACCTCGAAGGTGAGACGTTCAAGCCCGGTACACAAAACTGCGTCGTTGCCACCGGTACGCTGGCCGATAAGTACACCGGCACAACCATCAACTTCGTCCGCGGCAACACCACCAGCTCCGCCGTCCAGATCGACCACCTCATCGCCCTCAGCGACGCCTGGCAGAAGGGCGCCCAGCAGCTCAGTGCCGAACAGCGCAGGCAGCTGGCCAACGATCCCCTGAACCTGATGGCTGCGGACGGGCCTGCCAACAGCGCCAAGGGCGACAAGGATGCGGCCACCTGGCTCCCGCCAAACAAGGCGTTCCGGTGCGAATACGTAGCCCGCCAGACCGCCGTGAAGGCCAACTACAGCCTGTGGGTCACCCAAGCCGAGCATGATGCGATCGCCGGTATCCTGACAGCCTGCAGTTAGGCTTGACCGCTCAGTCCTTGAACAGGCCAGCGAGGTCCTCGGCCGTGATCGAACCGCTGGATAGGGCGTCACCCTCCATCACATCCGCGAACAGCTGCGACTTCCGGGCTTTCAGAGCCATGACCTTTTCCTCGATCGTGTCCTTGGCCACCAGCCGGTAGACCATCACGTTCCGCGCCTGCCCGATCCGGTGCGTCCGGTCCACGGCCTGCGCCTCCGAGGCCGGGTTCCACCAGGGATCCAGCAGGAACACGTAGTCGGCCTCAGTCAGGTTCAGGCCAAAGCCGCCGGCCTTCAGCGAAATCAGGAAAACCGGCGCGCTGCCGTTCTTGAATTCATTCACGACGTCGGTGCGGTTCCGGGTGCCGCCGTCGAGATAGCAGAATTCGATCTTCTCCTCCACAAGGCGTTCGCGCACCTTGCCCAGGAAGCCGGTGAACTGGCTGAAGATCAGGGCGCGGTGGCCCTCGGCAACCAAGTCCTCAAGCTGCTCAAACAGCACGTCCAGCTTCGAAGAACGGACACCTGACAGCGACGGATCCACCAGGGACGCGTCCAGGCTGAGCTGACGCAGCAGGGTCAGCGACTGGAAGATGGTGAACCGGTTCTTGTTCACATCCTCGATCAGGCCCAGGATCTTCTGCCGTTCGCGCTGCAGGTGCGTCTGGTAGACCTTCTGGTGGCGCGGGTTCAGCACCACTTCCAGGATCTGCTCCTGCTTGGGCGGCAGGTCCTGGATGACCTGGTCCTTGGTGCGGCGCATCATCAGCGGACGGACCCGACGGCGGAGCTTGTCCAGCTGCCCCTTGTCGCCGTTCTTTTCCACCGGCTTCTGGTAATACTCGGCGAACCGCTTGGGGCTGGAGAACAGGCCCGGCGCTACGATGGACGTTAGAGCCCAGAACTCCATGAGGTTGTTCTCCAGCGGGGTGCCGGTGATGGCCAGCTTGAAGGCGGCGGGCAGCTTCCGGGCGCACTGGTAGGCCTTGGACTGGTGGTTCTTCACGAATTGGGCTTCGTCGAGCACCAGCCCCGCCCAGGTCTTGGAGGCGTAGGAGTCGTAGTCGATCCTGAACAGGGCGTAGGACGTGATCACAATGTCCGCGCCGGCGAGTTCGACGGCCGGGTTCTGGCTGTTCTTGGCGAACGTTTCGCTCACGATCCGGACCGTGAGGCCGGGAGCGAAGCGTGCGGCTTCCGCCGCCCAGTTGCCCACGACGCTGGTGGGGGCCACCACCAAAAAGGGAGTCCCGCCGTCGGTCGCTGGAACGTCGGGCGCTGGAATTGGCGCCCCGACAGAATCAGCAGCCCCAGAGACAGAATCAGCACCCTCAGGGACAGAAGCAGCCTGTTCCTTCGCGGCGCACATCAGGGCGAGGGCCTGGACGGTCTTGCCAAGGCCCATGTCGTCCGCGAGGATCCCGCCTAAACTGTGCCGGTACAGGAAGCTGAGCCAGTTGAAGCCTTCCAGCTGGTACGGCCGGAGCTCCGCGTTAAGAGTGGGAGGCAGCGGCAGCCCGTTGATCCCGCCTTCGAGCAGCCCACCCACGGCCTCACGCCAGGCGGCGGCCTGCTCATCCACAATGCCAAGCTGCGCGAGCTCGTCCCAGAGCCCGGCCTGGAAGCGGCTGATCTGCAGCGGGGCGTCCTTGTTGTCCTGCAGCGACCGGGCTTCCTCGATCAGGGCGCGGAGCTGGTGCAGTTCGGGGAGGTCCAGGGAGAAGTAGGCGCCGCTGGGCAGGAGCATCTTGGTCTGGCCCGCGGCCAGCGCGGAGAACACTGCGGCGAACGACACCGGCTGGCCCTCAAGCGAGATCTGGATGCCGAGGTCGAACCAGTCGCGCTGTTCCGTGGCCTTGGTGGAGATGGAAACCACCGGCGCTTCCTCGGCTTCGCGGTAGTCGGCGATGTCCCCGGCAGTGTCCACTGAAACGTCCGGCGCGTTCCGGAGCTCGGGGAGGACGTCCTCGGTAAACGCCAGCGTGTCGAGACCGCTCAGTTCGGCGGACGCGGACAGCCGCGGCGTGCCCCAGCCGCCGGTGGCCGATTCGCCCAAGGCCGGAACAACGTTCCACGGCTGGCCGATGCCCTCCAGGATGCGGGCCTCGGCGGTGTCGTCACGGTAGCCGTGGTCGCCGGGGTGTCGCCACAGCGGTTGGGCCGTGACCAGGTTCCCGGACTTGTAGTGCCATTCCCAGTGCAGCCGGACCCGGTGGTCCGCGCCATAGTTGGCCAGCAGGGAGAGGGTGGGGAGGGCCAGGGCGGGCAGCGCCACCGACTCGTCCGTCGCCGTGACCCGGGCGGCCTGCTTGAGCTTCGGGTAGAAGCCGGTGAGGAAGCGCGTCTCGTCCTTCGCCGGGATGTGCAGGGTGCTGCCGGCCGTCACGAACGTCAGCAGTTCCTCGCTCAACCCGTTTTCCAGCGGGGCCAGCGTGATCACGTTGTCCGCTGAAACACCTGGCAATGCCTCCCCTCCGGTGGTCAGGAAGATGCCGTGCGCGGGGCGGCCAATGGTCCCCACCGACGCCGGATCAACGTCTTCCCCCTCAACGGTGATGGTGGGCGCAAGCTCCAGCCCGCCGTCGTCGCCTGTTTCATTTGGGGACTGCCCCGCCGCGGGTTCGTGGCCGTAACGGCTCAAATTAAGCCCGACGGCGGCGGGAGACTCCGCGAGCCGCACCGGCTCGGTGCCGCGGCTGTGAACCAGGGCGAGGCCGATCTTTTTGGCGTCCGTCAGCAGGCTCCACATGTTCTTCCCGGCGAACGTGTTCAGGCCCAGCCACAGCGCGGAGGAGTTGTGAACCCGGTTGGCGGCGGCGGTGTGTGCGGCCAGGAATGCCTGCATCCACTCGATGTGGGCCTCGTTGCATTCGCGGCGGAAGTTCAGGTAGCTCAGGGTGTTCCAGGAGACGTCGCCGCGGATCCACTTGCCCTTGGCGCCCATGATCACGGGCCGGGCCTTGAGCTGGCGCACGCTGCGGAGCGGGTCGCGGCGGCCTGTGTAGGAGAAGTGCGGCGCCGGTTCCTCGATCTCGAACTGGAGGGCCAACGGGATGCCGCTGATGGACTGGGTGATGCCCGGCTGCGAAATGAGCGGGCTCAGGGCCTGCTCCCAGTCGGCCAGGTCCAGGCGGACGGACTGGCGGGAAAGCCGGGAAACGTCAGCGGGGGCGAGGAGCTGGACGCGGATGGCCGGGTTGTCCTCGGCGGCGAACAGCAGCGCGGCGACGTGTTTGCAGTCCTTGCGGACAGGGCAGCTGCACACGCCCACGGTGCAGCTCCAGCCGCCCGATTTCCGGACCAGCTTGGCCGTGGTGGAGTACGGGACGTCGGCACCTCCCCGGACCTTGCCCAGCATCAGCCCGGTGGCGGCGTCGAACGACATTCCGGAAACCCGGCTGCCCATGGCATACGCCAATCCGGCCGCAAGGGAGCGGTCGTTAATGGCGGGGGTCTGTATTGCCAGTGCCGCACTCTCGTCCGGTTGGGATGGCATGGTGCGCGCTACTTTCAGCTGGCCACGGGGGTGCCGTGTCCGATCGGAGGTTATCTGCTTCATCTTAGTTCGCCCGGCGGGAGCCTGAAACTTCGCCGGACGTTCACTTCCGCCTCAACACACCGGCGCCCCCGCGGACGTAGCGTGAAAGTGTCCTGAGCAGCACCGAAGCATTCAGCAGTGAGGAATCCCATGACCATGAGCCAGAACCCTGTCGTCCTGACCAAGGCCAGCATCGATGCGGGCAGCGAGGAAGTCGTAGATGCCAACGTGTACGTGGTGAACGCCATGTACGGGAAACTGCTCGACGCCGGCGAGATCGCGCCCGCGGCGCTCGGCAGCTACTACGTGGACTTCTACGTCACGCAGTCCCTGGAGGGCGGTTTCGCCCAGTACGTGTTCACCGCGGACCGCGACGAAGTGGACCCGCTCATCCGCGGAGGCCTCGCCGGCATGGGCGCAACCGCCCACCTGGAGCTCTTCAACCGGACTGTTGCGGCGTTTGAGGCCTTGTCCGACGAAGACGAAGAGCGCTACCTCGACGGCGACCTGGACACTGAGGAAGAGTCCAACGAAGCCGTCCGCACCATCGAAGAGCTCGACGGCGAGTTCGAGGAACTCTTCGAAACCGAAAACATCACCGCCCTCAATGCCGCCTGGCTCCTGCGCCAGGAGGGGCTGCTGGTGCTCGACGAAGAAGAGCTCGACGCCTACATCGAGCGTCAGGTTGCGCTCATTCCGAACCTCGAGGAGCGCCAGGCCGCGGCCGACGAGGAAGCGCTGGAGGACGCCCCGGACTTCGAGGTCATCATCCGCGAACTGTGCGGCATGGCCGGCTACACGCTGCAGAAAATCACCATGGGCGATCCCAACTACATGCACGACGGCGAGAAGACGTTGGCGTGGCACTTCACCACGGACCACGGCGACTTCATCATGGTGGAGGACGACGAAGAGGCGTTCATGATCAACCCGGAGAGCCAGGAAATCGTCGCCGCTGTTGAGTTCGAGGAAGCCGACGACGAGGAGATGATCGACGCGTAGGAGACCCACCACAGTCCCGGGCCGGGATCGTTGGGGCTGGTTCGTAGGGGCTGGTTCGTCGGGGCTGGTTCGCCCAGTTCGCCGGAAGAGTGCGGGGTCGCGGGAAATGGCCGGCGACCCCGCACCTTTCCCGCGATTTCGACGGCGGCAAGGAAGAATTTTTGGAGGTGCCGTAACTTTCCCGGTCCGGCCAGCGATGTAGGGGGTGAAGGGTTCCTCACGGAGCCGGATCTGAATTGTTCTCTAGGTTTTGGAGTGTCATATGTCGTTGTTCACTGTTCTCGCCACCAGCAAAATCGCCGCCGGAGTTCTCGCCGCGGGCACCCTGGCCGTCGGTGGAACCGGCGTTGCAGCCGTTTCCGGTGCCCTTCCGGCCGACGCACAGCAGACCGCCCACGAATTGCTCGGCGCCCCGGCCCCGAAGCTGGCCGCTGACGCCACCCAGTCCGCCTCCGCAAACGCTTCCGGCGAAGCAGCAGTTACCGGCGAAGCAGCCGTCTCCGGCGATGAGGTCGCAGCCGAGGCCAACGCCTCTGCTGTTGCCGGCACCACAGTGGACGCTGCAGGTGCCGCCGCCCTTGGCCTCTGCACCGCTTTCACCAACGGTGGACTGAACGCAGCCTCCGAGGGCTTCTCGTCGCTGGTCATCGCCGCTGAGGGCGAAACCAATGTTGACGCCTTCTGCGCCGATGTTGTTGCGAAGGGTGCCGGTTCCGTTGACGCCGACGCCTCCGGCGAGGGTTCCGCTGCGGCCAAGGCTGAGCGCCCCGAACTGCCCGCAGTCCCCGCCGTACCAGCAGTTCCGGGTGTCGACGGCGTTCCCGCCGTTCCCGCCGTTCCTGCTGTTCCGGCCGTGCCGGGCGGCGTTGTAGACGTTCCCGCCGTTTCGAACCGCTAGGACCTGCTCAGCTAGTGTGGACTGCGGGAACTGACTCCGCACGGACCGGATTCCCGCAGCCCACATTGCAGCAAGATTGCTGGCCGACAGCAGCCGACCGATAGCAGCGGCGCACACCGCGCCGAATACCGGGATGAGCGAGTCCGCTGCCCGGGATGGAGGAGCCACTGGTGCTAGACACTTTGGCCGAAGTAGACATAGATACATTTGCAGACACTGCCGGTGCTGATCCGGCTGTGCTCTTCGGTGCTGTCTATCGAACCTTTGCCGGAGCGGTCCAGGGCTACCTCAAGGCCCGCGGCGTGGACGATTCCGAGGCTGTCACCCAGGACGTATTCTTGGCGTTTTTCCCGAAGATTGGCGAGCTGACCGGCGGGCTGCAGGGTGCCAAGTCGTTGGTTTTTTCCATCGCGCACGCCCGGATGGTGGATTACTACCGGCGGGTCGAGCGCCGGCCGGACTTCACCCCGTACGACCCCCTGCAGGACGGGCGCAGCACGGAGTCCGCGGAGGACCACGCTTTAGGCCGCAGCGGCGGCGCGGCTGCCCTGCTTGAAGGCCTCGCCGATGACCACCGCGAGGTCCTGGCACTGCGGGTGGTGGCGGACTTATCGATCGAACAGGTGGCCGGCATCATGGGCAAGTCCCAGGGTGCCATCAAGCAGCTCCAACGCAGGGCGCTGCAAAATCTCAAGGACCAGACTCTTAGAAGAAACCAGGCAGATCATGAGTGATACCGCAGGCACACGCAACGGTTCCCGCCACGACGCCTCTGTTGACCGGCTGCTGCTGGAGGCAGGGCTTGACGACGACGGCGGCCTCCGCCCTGCTCTGCTGGAACTCCGTGCGCTCGCAGCCGAGCAGCCGGCGCCCTCCGCTGCAGTCGCCGCGCTCATGATGCCCGCCGTGACACGGAGCCCCGCAGTGACGCAGACCCCCGCCGTGGCAACGGACGAGCCCGCCGAGGCAACCGACGAGCTCGCCGCCCGCCGTCGTGCCCGTCGCAGGATCACCCTCACCACGCTGTCCGTGGCCGTCTCGTTGGCGGCCGGCGGCGCCGTTGCCGTTGCCTCCGACCAAGGGATCAGGGATTCCATTGGCCAGGTCAACCACGCAGTCACATCTTTTGTGTCCACCGTTGGCGGCAGTCCTGCCCCCGCGCCGGCGGAGACCCCGGGCCCGGTCCAGCCCGGCGTCCCTGCCGTAGGACCCACCGGGCCGGCTGCCACTGTGCCGGTTCCGGCCGCCCCGGGATCCGGTTCCAGCCAGTCCACGCAGCCTGCGCCCGCCCCCTCGGGTTTAGCGCCGGCGGTGCCCCTGCCAGATCTTTCGCTGCCTGAGACCGTCGTGCCGGGTGGGCCACTGAACAGCGAGGGGCAGCCCCCGGCCCTGCCCCTGCCGTCCGCGCCTCCAGTCCCGCTACACGGAATCCAACCCTAAGCGTCCCCGTCCCGTCCCATCCCGTCGCCGTGACTGAGCGTGCCTGCCGTCAGTAGCCTGACGCCGCGGACCGGATCATTTCCCCGGCCGGCGTGGCCAGATTCCAGACGCCGTTGACGCCCTGCCCCAGGATGTCGCCGGGATTCTTGTCCTGTGCGAAGTAATACAGCGGCAGCCCGTTCAGGGTCACCTGCTTGGCCCCGTCCGGCGTCGCGATGGTCCCAAGCGTGCCGGTGACGCCTTCGGCGGCGGGCGTGGCCGCGGTGGTGAGGAGCGGCGGCCACGCGGTCAGGCACGCTCCCGTGCAGGCGCTTGTCCCGGAGTCCTTCACATCCTTGGTGAAGAAATACAGGCTCATGCCAGCGGAATCAACCACGATATTGCCGGCGCTGGAGGACGCTGCCTTGAGGTCGACGGCGGCCGCTGCGGTGGGGGTGCCAGTCGTCGGGGCGGCGGATGTGGCTGCGGGACTCGTGGCCGACGGAGTGGGCGCCGCCGTTGTTGTACTGGTTCCCGGGCTGCCCGCGCAGCCAGAAAGCGCGGCCATGAGGGCCATTGTGGCAAAACCCGTGCCTAGATGTTTTTTCATGTGAACGCTCCTCGTCTGGGGCCCGGTGGCGGATCACCGGGCACTAACCGGTACGACGCGCAAGGGTGAAGAATGGTTCAAGAACCAGCTCCCCTGTTTCCGGCGCCGGTTCCGGGGGGACCACGGCCAGTGAACCTTTTGCGTGCGGGGGACGTCGTATCAGCCGGAATGTACAGTGACCGGACGGGACGGGACGGGAACCGGGGACAGGAGGGGGCGGCATGCCGCTGGATGAGGACGTGGTGGCTGCGATCTACCGCGAACACGGCGCAGCGCTGCGCCGTTTTGTCCTCAGCGCATCCCGTGACCCACAGCTGGCGGAGGACGTGGTGCAGGAGACCGTGCTGCGCGTCTGGCAGCAGGCACCGGAGATCACCGGAAGCCTGCGCAGCTACCTGTTCCGGACCGCCCGGAACATCATGATAGACAACTACCGCAAAGCCCAACGGCGCCCGGCCGAAGTGATGGAACGCGACCTCTCCGATCCCGCCCAAACCGTAGAACGCGTGGATGAACTCCTCAACCGCGTGCTTATGGAGGAGGCGCTGCTTCGGCTCAGTACCGAACACCGCGAGGTCCTCGTGGCACTCCACTACCGCCGTTTCACCGTCAACGAGGCCGCCGTGCAGCTGAACATCCCTAGCGGAACCGTGAAGTCCCGGGCCTACTACGCCGTCAGGGCGCTGCGGATCATCCTGGATGAAATGGGGGTGGAACGGTGAATGACTCTCAGCTGCATCACCTGATGGGCGCCTATGTTCTCGGTGGGCTTGACCCCGCGGATTCGCAACGTTTCGAAGCCCACCTCGAGTCCTGTGCGGATTGCCGGGCCGAACTCGCCGAGTTCGAAAGCCTGCCGGCCCTGCTGGACGCGCTGCCGGTCCCGGAGGCGGTGGCGTTGACGGCGGGTGCCCGCCCCAGGGCGGCCCCTGAGTCAGGCAGTTCAGTGCCCCTCACAGTCCTCGATGAACTGGCCACCCGCCGTCGTAAATTACGACGGCGGTGGGCAGCGCTGGTGGGCGCCGTCGCCGCCGCGTGCCTCGCCTTGGGCCTGGCCGCTGCGCCGCTGCTCAGCCGGCCGCCGGTGCCGGACGCCAGCTACTCGGTCCAGTCCGGCAATGGCCTGCAGTTCAGCATCGACCTCGCCCGGAAAACGTGGGGCACCGAGCTGGCCGTGAACGGCAGCAAGCTGCCGCTGGACGGAACCCTCTCGCTCTGGATCCGGGACCGCAACGGCGGCGAGGACCGGGCTTGTGCCTGGACCGCAACCCCCAGCGGGAGGGTGAAGGTTATGGGCGCCACGCCGGTTCAGCTGGCCAGCATCGCCAGCCTGGAACTGCGGGATGAAACCCAGCAGGCCGTTGCTATCATCACGGTGCCGTAATCCCAGGGCCGGGGATCACGGAGCTTTTTGATCGCCAGGATTTGGTCACCGGGCTTTGATTACTGTGCTTGGAGGGCGCGGAACTCGGCCACCAGCCCGGGGTCCTCACAGGCCCGGGCAAAGGCTTCGATCCTTTTATTGATCTCACGGCCCAGGAGCCAGGCGCCCATCCGCTCAGCCACCGGCCGCAACCAGGCCGGGCGGCACGAAAAGGTGTACTTCCAGACGGCCCGGGTGCCGCCGTCGTCCGCGGTGAAACGCCAGCCGCCACCGAAATTCCCGAAGAACCACGGTCCGGACACCATGGTCATGCCCACGTTTTTGGGTGGCGCATAGGAAACGTATTCGCTCACCATTACCAGGCCCAGGCGGGACACGGTCCGCGTCCGGACGCCCTTTCCGGCGGATTTTGCGCTGTTCAGGAAACTTTGGGCGGAGATGAACGGGTCCCATTTGAGCCGGAACGCACCGGTGGTCTGGGAGAGGGCAAAGACTGTCTCCGAATCGAGGCGGATGTGGCGTTCGGCGCGTACCTGGGGCATGGACCCACCCTAACCGGGGTGAACTGGTGCCCTACGGGTTCATCTTGGCCAGGCGCGCCCTGACCACCATGTAGACGCCGTAGCAGATCAGCCCGGCGCCCACCGCGGCAAGCAGGTAAACGCCGAAGGGCTGCTCTCTCAGCGCCTTGAGCCCGCCGTCAAGGCCCGTTGATTCCTCCGGATGGGCCTGCAGGGTGGCGATGGTGATGAGCATTCCGGTCAACAGCAGGACTGTGCCCTTCGCGACGTAGCCGGTCACGCCCAGCACGCTGACGGCGGTGCGGGCCCGGGGATCCGTAGGCATTGTCAGCTGTTTCTCGAAGGACTTCTTGATGCCGCGGATGCCATAGATCACCCCGGCCACGGAAATTCCGACCCCCACCAGGACCAGGAGTGCCACACCGCCGGGTGCCTTCATCAGGCTGACAGTCAGGTCGCTCGCGGACTTCTGGTTGTCACCGCCGGAACCGGTTCCCAGGGCAAAGGAGGCGAGCGTCAGGGCCAATCCGGCGAATACCAAAGCCTGTGCGGCTGCCTTGAGTTTCTTGCCGGCCTTTTCCTTGGTGGGCAGATGGCCGTAGTCGAAGATCGCGTCACTGGCCTGCCAGATGGCCAAGGCCGCGCAGGCGGCGAAGCTGCCCCATAACAGGAAAGGTCCGGCAGGCTGGCTTGCGAGCTCTGACACGGCGCCACTGAAGTCGGCGCTTCCACCGCCACCCATGGCGAGCCGGATGGCAATGAGGCCTACCAGGAAGTGCAGGACACCGCTGGCCGCGAACCCTGCCCGCGCAAACAGTTCCAACGTGCGTGAATTAGTGGCACCCTCCGCCGCATCGGCGGCCTGCCTGAGTTCTCTTTTGATGGCGGTTCCTTCGGGCCGGCGCCGCAGCGGCGCAGATTTGTGTGCCCCTGCACATGCCCCATCGTGCCACGCCAAGCGGGCCGCGAACAGTCCGATCTGCGCGCCGCGCACCATCCCGGACTTGGTGCTGGTTCTCGTGCTGATTCGGGGCTCCGGCGATGGGGAGTGATCCCCATCGCGGGACACTTGCTGCCGTGCGACGATATGTCCAGCGATAGATCTAACTCTTATTACTCTCCGGGGGAGACACCATGACTTTTTACGGCGCGGACGTCAGTCAGCTTCGGGAGCTGGCGAAGGCTGTTGACAAGGCGGCGTCGCTGCTCAGCAGTCGGGCCAGTTCCCTGCAGGGCCAGATCCAGTCCGCGCCCTGGAAGGGCACCGACGGCGAGCTGTTCCGGCAGGACTGGTCCGGCAACCACCGTCCCAGCCTGGAGCGGGTGGCATCGAGCCTCCGCCACAACTCCAAGCTGCTCCTGCAGCACGCAAACGAGCAGGAACAGTCCTCTGCCGAGACCGGTGGCGGCAGCGGTAGCTCCAGCGTGCTGGACAGGCTCAAGGACCTGGGCAGCCGGGCGCAGAACTGGCTGGAGGAACAGGTAGCGAAGGCGGCAGCGGCTGAGGCCCACCGCCAAGAGCTGAAACAGGGCCTGGATGACATGCTCAAGGCCAGCCCGGAAGAGCAGGCCAAGTGGTGGGCCGGCCTGTCCGAGGAAGACCGGAAATATCTGATCGAAGGCGAAGACGAGAATGGTCCCTTCGCCGAGGACCTCATGAGGATGGACGGCGGTATTCCCCTGTCCGCCCAGGAGCAGGCCAGCGACCACCTTCGGGAAATCGCCAGGACGGATACTCCCTTGTACACGGAGACCGGCAAGGCCTCCCTTGACGCCCGGGTTGCCTGGTTCCATGCCGGCGCGGAGGTAGGCACCGTGGTGGTGGAGAACGCGGACGGTTCGGCCACCATGAAGGTCTACGGAAACGTGGGCGTGGGAGTGAACGACACCACCGGCACGGCCGGGGTCACACTCAATGGGGAGGCCTCGCGGGAGTTCCAGTTCGACAGCCTTGAAGAGGCCATGGCCGCCCGCAACCAGATTTACACGGACCTCCCGCCGGACAGCGTCGGTGAAATCAAGGATGTGGCCGGCAACCCGCCTGGCTACATCCTGGACACCATCAACGATGCGGCAGACGACAACGGCACCACTGGCCACGACGACAAAGCTAAGGGAACCCTCTCCCTCGAGGCCAAGGGCGAATCCGGGCCCACTTCGGGCTCGGCGAAGCTGGACCTTGCCTACGAGCGGAACCTGACGGACGGTACGGCAACCGCCAGTGCCGAAGTGTCGGCCCAGGGCAAGCTGAACCTTGACGGCAGGGTATTCGAGGCCTCGGGCAAGGGCGGCCTGGAAGTGAATCTGGATAAGCACGGCAACATGGAGTCGATCGCCGTGTCCATGGAGGGCACGGTTGCGGCGGGCGCCACCGCGGGCCCCGACCTCCAGGGCGCCAAGGCTGAGTCCAGCGTGACAGTCGGCACGCAGGGCACCGTGAAGATCGATGTCGAGTACTCGCCGGAGAACGCGGCCGTGATTGACAGCTACATGCGCAATGTGGCGTTGGGAGACACGGTTGCGGCCGGCCAGGACGCCGCCAGGCTCTACCAGGCAGGGGCTGCCACCGTCCAGGAGAACCACGTGGTGACAGCGTCCAACAAGTTCGGCATTGACCTCAAAGCCGGCGAGGTGGAGGTCAAAACCGAGAACAAGGCAACCACCAACGTGTCCACGTACTATAAGGTCCCGAACGACACCAAGCTCGAGAAGCTCTGACGTCCCGTGCCGGATCCGCACGTGCCAACCAGCCCAGCCAAGTCTTACCGCTAAGGAGCAACCATGTCAGTTCATATCGAGTCCCCGCTGGGATTCACGGCAGACTTCCCCGAGCACACCCAGGTTCTGGCGGACTCGGCCGCCGGGCCAAACACCGAGCAGTATGGCCTGCTGGGCGGCGTCCTGGTGACGGTCATCAAGGACGACACCTCCGTGACCGGGGCCGCGCAGGCCAACGGCTGGGCACACCTGATGTCAGGTTTCTACCTTGAAGACCGTGCCGGGACCATCCTGGCCGAAGGCGAACTGAACATACCCGCTAAGGCCTCGTACGCCGTCGTGGTTGGATACACGGATCCGACGGGCGAAGCGAGGGTCGCGGCCACGGTGGGCGTCTGGGAAAACAACCGTTTCATCGGTGTTGTGGTGATCTGGCCATACGTGAACCCGCAGATCGAGCCGCGGCTGGGGATGCTCAAGGAGATCGTCGCTTCCATCAGCGTGAGCTGACACCGGGTCCCGGGCTCAGCGCCGGCGGTAGCAGAGGTCGAAGATCAGCCGGCCGGCCTCGTGGGCCTTCGCCTCGAAACTGGTGCGGATCCGGCCTTCGAAACGGGGGGCCCAGCCGCCCGTTTCGTCCACACCCTCGTTGGGGCCGGTGTGTGCGGTGCTTACCGGCGCCCGGCCCTCGCGGACGGGCGCGCCGCCCACGAGGGTTTCGACGCCGGATTGCCACACCTGGGTGAGCGGGCTTTCGGGTCCGTGGCGCTCGCCGGTGTGGAGGTTTTCGAAGTCCGGCGAGTCCGCCAGGACGTCGCGGACGTGGACGGCGTAGTTGGACCAGTCCGTGGCGACCCGCCACAGGCCGCCCTTGGTGAGTGCCCGTGCGGCCAGTTCGGCAAACTCCGGCTGGATGAGTCGGCGCTTGTGGTGCCGTGACTTGTGCCAGGGGTCGGGGAAAAACACCCAGAGTTCGCTTACGGAACCTGCCGGCAGCATGGTGGCGAGAACCTCGGGCGCGTTGGCTTCCACCACCCGGACGTTGTTCAGCCCGCGGCTGTTGATCTTGATGATGGTGTTGGCCAGGCCCGGCGTGTAGACCTCCACGGCCAGGAAGTCCATGCCCGGGTTCTCCTCGGCCGCGTGGCAGATGGCATCGCCCAGCCCGGACCCGATTTCCACGATGAGCGGCGCTTTGCGGCCGAACTCGGCCTCGGCGTCGAACGTGTAGTCCGGGTGGACCGACGTGTTGGCAACGTGCCGGGGCACGTCCAGCGCCCACCGGTCCGAGTGCTCTTCCCACGCCGTCTGGCGGCGTCCCTGGAGACGGGTACCGCGGCGCACAAAGCTCACGGGCCTGCCGCCGTATGTGCCGAAAGACGCCTGGGTTCCGGGCGTCACCGGGCGCGGGACATGCGGAGGCTGGGGGGATTCTGGGGATTCGCTCATCCCTTCCAGAATACCCGCGGCCCGCATGCGGACGGTTCGGCTGAGCGGGTCCGATGTGGAAGTCCGCTCACCCCCCGCCAGCGCCACAGGTGACTAGGTGGATAACGCCGCCTGACCTCGAAGCCTGACAGAATGGTCCCCGTGACCCGTGCTGACAACGTTGACGTGCCTGGACTGCTGGTCGACGCCGAAATCGACGACATCCCCCCAGCAGCCCCGACGCGCCTTCCGGGCCAGTCGGGCGGTGGGCCGGAAAGCCCGCAGAGCAGCCGCCGTGCCTTGGCGTACCTGGGCCTCTGCCTGGTGCTTGTCGGGCTGAACCTCCGCACGGTTTTCTCCAGTTTCGCCGCGGTTCTTCCCGAGATCACGTCCGACGCCGGCCTGCCGGGCTGGGCAGTCGTGGTGCTCACCACTGTGCCGGTCACGCTCCTGGGCGTCTTCGCGCCGCTGGCCCCCGTTCTGGCCCGCCGGTTTGGAGCCGAACGAGTCCTGCTTGGCGCAATGGCAGTGCTGACGGCAGGACTGCTGCTGCGGCCCGCGGACATCGGCGGCCTGGTGCCAGGTGCCGGCCACCTCCCAACCCTGCTGGCGGGAACTGCCGCCTGCGGTGCCGCCATCGCCTTGTGCAATGTCCTCCTTCCCGGGCTGGTGAAGCGTGATTTCCCGCACCGGCTGGGCCTCATGGGCGGGCTGTACACCACGGCCATCTGCGCCTCGGCCGCCCTCGGAGCCGGCTTTACGTACCCCGTCTTCGCGGCAACGGGGGAGTGGACCTCGGCTCTGTGGTTCTGGGCGGTTCCTGCCGCCGTCGTACTTTTGCTTTTCCTCCCGGTGGCGCTGCGCCAGCACCCCGTCCGGCACCAGGCCAGCCACCTCGGCATCAATGTGTGGCGTTCGGCGGTGGCGTGGCAGGTGACCATCTTTATGGTGCTGCAGGCAATGATGTCCTTCAGCGTCTTTGCGTGGCTGGCGCCCATCCTGCGCGAACGCGGCGTGGACGGCGGAACGGCCGGCCTGATGGTTTCTCTGTCGATAGTGCTCCAGATGCTGGGCTCGCTGTTTGCCCCGGCGCTGGCGGCGAGGCTCCGTGACCAGCGCGCCATCGCTGTGGTGGTTGCGCTGATGACTGGCGGCGGGTTTGCGCTGAGCATCTTCGGACCCCTGGAACTCATCTGGGTGTGGACCGGGCTGCTGGGCCTGGGGCAGGGCAGCCTCACCGCGGTGGCCCTGACCATGATCATGCTGCGGACCCGCGACGGGCACACCGCCGCGCACCTGTCCGGGATGATGCAGGGCGTGGGCTACGGGTTGGGTTCCACCGGCACGCTGATGGTGGGCCAGTTGCACCAGGCCACGGGATCGTTCACCGCCGCCGGGGTGCTGTTCCTGGCGGTCGGTTCGCTGGCCGCGGTGTTCGGCTACCGAGCGGGCCGGAACCGCTACATCGGCGACGCCACCCAGCCGCGCCGATAACATGCGCGATTCCACGCTCCCAACGACAGACCCCACAGCCGGGATCCTGCAGCGACCGTACCTGTGGGTGACCATCGGCGCGTGTGCCCTCGTGTTCCTCGCGGCGTTCGAATCGCTCGCGGTGACCACCATCATGCCCGTCGTCAGCCGTGAACTCGACGGCGCCAGCCTGTATGCCCTTGCGTTCGCCGGTCCACTGGCAACTGGCGTGATCGGCATGGTGGCGGCCGGAAACTGGTCGGACCGCCGCGGGCCAACCGTCCCGCTGTACGCCTCAGTTGCCCTGTTCGTGCTGGGCCTGATCATCGCAGGCACGGCCGTGTCCATGCCCGTGTTGGTTGCCGGCCGCCTGGTGCAGGGGCTTGGCGGCGGTGCGCTGACGGTTGCGCTCTACGTGGTGGTGGCCCGCGTCTATCCGGCCGTCCTGCACCCCGGGATCTTCGCTGCCTTCTCCGCCGCATGGGTGATCCCGTCGCTGGTGGGCCCGTTTGCGGCCGGTATCGTGGCGGAAGTCCTGAGCTGGCACTGGGTGTTCCTGGGCGTGGTGGGGCTGGTGGTTCCCGCGGTGGTGATGATCGTTCCGGTGCTCCGCGGCATCGACCGGCCCTCTGAGCAGGCCCCGGTCCCGCCCTGGGCGCTGGGTCGGCTCGCGTGGGCAGCGCTCGCCGCGCTCGCTGTACTGGGGCTGAACCTCTCCGCCGGAGTCAGGATCGCGGGCTTCACCGCCGCGCCGGCACTCCTGGCCGCGGCCGCCGTCGTGATCGCCCTCGTAGCCGTGCGTCCCCTGGTACCCCGCGGAACACTGCTCGCCCGCCGCGGCCTGCCCAGTGTGATCCTGACCCGCGGCCTGGCGTCTGCCGCGTTTTTCGGCGCCGAAGTGTATTTGCCGTACCTGCTGATCGAGGAATACCAGTTCCCGCCGATGTTCGCCGGCCTGGCGCTCACAGGAGGCGCGTTGTCGTGGGCCGCCGCTGCCGCCATCCAGGGCCGCCTCGGCGCCCGGCTGCAGCACCGGGTGGCTGTGCGCATCGGCTCAGCGCTGGTGCTGGGGGCCATCCTCCTCACGTTGGCGACGTCGGCACTCCACTGGCCTGCCGCCGTCGCGATTGCCGGCTGGCTCTTCGCCGGCGGCGGCATGGGGCTGCTGTATCCGCGGCTCAGCGTGATGACGCTCGCCATGTCCAGCAAGGAAAACCAAGGCTTCAACAGCTCGGCAATGTCCATTTCGGACTCGCTGGGCGGGGCGCTGGCGCTCGCGGCCACGGGAATTGTGTTCGCGGCATTTACGACGACGGCGGAATCGTTCGCGGGGGTTTTCGCACTGACGGCGGTGGTGGCCGTCGCCGCGGTTACGGTGGCGCCGCGGGTTTCGCGCTAACCCCGGAGTTTTTGTCCAGATAATGGGAGATGCGGGCCCCTGAAGTCGCGTTATCTGGACAAAAACTCACGCCAGCCGGGTGGCGCGGAGTACGGTGTCCCCGATGATGGCTTCCTCGCCGTCCGGACCTGACGCTGCCCGCTCTCGCGTGGTGTTGACCTCCAGTTGCCAGTCCGGTGAGTCCAGGCCGAGCTCCGCCACGAGCTGCGCCGGGGTGTAGAACATCTCCGGTCTGGTGTGGTTTCCCCACGGCGGCAGGCGGTGCGGATGATGGCCCACGATCAGCAGCGTGCCCCCCGGCTTGACCGCCGCAGCCGCCGTCCGCAGCGGACCCTGCCACCCCAGATGCGGGGAATGCAGGAACTGGGAGGACACCAGATCAAACGTTGCCGCGGGCTGCCACTCCTCCAGATCACACTGTTCCCAGTGGATGCGGCTGGCAATTTCACTCGCACCCTCGGCGTGCATGCTCTCCCGGTCCAGGGCCGCCTTTTCATGGCCGAGCGCCCGTTCCAGGGCGACGGCGGAAACGTCGACGGCGGTGACGGTCCAGCCCTGCTGGGCCAGCCAGATGGCGTCGGCCCCTTCGCCGCAGCCCAGGTCCAGGGCCTTGCCCGGCCTGAGCCCCGCGCCTTCGCGGACCAGTTGCGGGTTGGGTTTCCCGCTCCAGAATTTCGGCTTGCTGCGGTACCTTTCGTCCCACGCTTCGGCGGCACCGCGCTGCGGTGCATCCCCAAGCCGGGTGCCGCCGTCGTCCGTTGTGTGGTGGTGCTCCGCACCCTGTTGACTCATGCCTCAAGCCTGCGCCTGCCGGGCACTCAAAGGCAACGCCCGCACCCCCTGCACCGTCCGAGGGGGAGGCCCACCGGGTCCAGGACAAGGCCCGGGCGCAGGGATGGTACGCTTAGGGGACTTGATGTGCAGTGATGCCCGCTGGTCCCAACTTTTTGGGAAGCGGGTTTTTTCATGTGAGAGGCACATCCTGCGTCGATGAACGCGTTCCATTTGGTCCCAGCCGCCGCCCTGAATTGGGCAGCAGCACGGTTGATCACCTGACTTTTCTTCGGCGAAACCCTTGAGCCAACCGGCATCGGGGGCCGATATCCGCACGGATACCGCCTGAAAGACCTTGAATATATGACTACTTTTGCTGCCCTCGGCACGCCCAAAGAACTCGCCGACACCCTCACTGCCCAGGGAATTGTTGAGCCGTTCCCCATCCAGGTCAAGACCCTCCCGGATACCTTGGCCGGACGCGACGTCCTGGGCCGCGGCCGCACCGGCTCCGGCAAGACCATCGCTTTCGCCATCCCGCTTGTAGCACGACTCGCTGAGCGGGAAGCCAAGCACTTCCGCAAGCCCGGCCGCCCCATGGGCCTGGTCCTCGCACCGACCCGCGAGCTGGCCACCCAGATCAACGCCACCATCGAGCCGATGGCCAAGGCCATGGGCCTGACCACCACCGTGATTTACGGGGGCATCTCCCAGGCCCGCCAGGAAAAGGCCCTGCGCGCCGGCGTCGACATCGTCATCGCCTGCCCGGGCCGCCTGGAGGACCTGATCCGCCAGCGCATCCTGACCCTCGAAGGCGTCGAGATCACCGTCCTGGACGAGGCCGACCACATGGCCGACCTCGGCTTCCTCCCGGTGGTCAAGAAGCTCATGGACATGACCCCCAGCCAGGGCCAGCGCCTGCTGTTCTCCGCCACCCTGGACAACGGGGTGGACAAGATCGTCCAGCGCTACCTGTCCAACCCGCTGACCCACGCCGTGGACGAATCACAGGCCGCCGTCACCACCATGGAGCACCACGTCCTGGTGGTCAACGACCAGACCGTCAAGAAGCAGCTGATCGTGGAGCTCGCCTCCGGCGCCGGCCGCCGCGTCCTCTTTATGCGGACAAAGCACCACGCCCGCAAGCTGGCCAAGACCCTGACCGACGCCGGGATCCCCGCCGTCGATCTGCACGGCAACCTCTCGCAGAACGCCCGTGACCGCAACCTGGCCGAGTTTTCCTCCGGTGACGTCCGCGTCCTGGTAGCCACCGACGTAGCAGCCCGCGGCGTCCACGTGGACGACGTCGAACTGGTGATCCACGTGGATCCCCCCACAGAGCACAAGGCATACCTCCACCGCTCAGGCCGTACGGCCCGCGCAGGTTCGGACGGCACTGTTGTCACGCTGACGCTCCCGGAGCAGCAGTCCGACGTCAAGAAGCTGATGAAGGCTGCCGGCGTCGAGGTCAACTTCGAGCGCGTCACCGCCAACTCCCCGTTGGTTGCCGAACTCGTGGGCGAAATGGCAGACAAGATCGATCCGCGCACCCGGGCCGCTCTTCTTGCCAAGAAGTCCGCACAGCAGGGCGGCGGCACCTCCACGGGTGCCAACGCCGAGCGCAAGCGCGCCCGCCGCAGCCAGGAAGGCCCCACCGCCGGTGGCCGTGGCGGCCGTGGCGGCCGCGGACGCGTCTCCGCTGAGCCGACCCGCACCGATCTTCCCCGCGCCGAGCGCCGCGCCGTTGCCTACGAAGGCCGCACCGAAGCACGGGCAGCATTTGACCGTGTAGCCGAGCAGAACGAGGACCGCGCCATTGCAGCAGCTGCTGCTCGCCGCAATTCCCGCGGCCACGGCGCCACCGGCTCCACGCACCGCAACGACGTCCCCGCAGCAGGTGGCCGTGCAGCGGCTGGCCGCGGTTCAGACGGCCGTGCGGATTCACGCGTTACCCGCAGCGATGCTCCCCGTGGCGGCACGGGCCGCCCGGCTACCACCGGCGGACAGCGCGGCGGACGTCCGGCAACGGGCCAGCGCGCAGCCGGAGCCCGCACTGCGGGCGCCGGTGCAGGAGCCCGCACGGGTGGATCCGGCCAGCGCGCCGGAGCCTCCACGGGCAACGGCGGCAACGCCGGCAACAAGGCTGTTTGGTCCTCCAACACCGGCGGCACGTCCGGTGGCTCGTACGCCGGTAACGGTGGCGGCAGTGGCCGTCCGGCACGCAGCGGTCCCCGCCGCGCGTCGGCTCCGGCCTCCAACGAACGCCGCAGCCGCTAGCCCGGGGTTTTCATCAGTCTTGGGCTGACGGGTGTGTTTAAGAGACGAAAAGGTGCTCTGACAAGGGAAAATAGGGGTGTCTACGCCGTTATTTCCGTGTCTTGAAGGAGCACCTTTTCGATGCCCCAGTCTACCAAGGTCTTCCCATCCGTCCCGGTCACTTTCACCGGCCAGTCGCTGGTCTCCCATGCCGGTGCCAGGGTCCTGACTTCATTCATTGACGCCCTCGGGTTCCGGGATCTGTGCGAGGACCGGCTGGGCCAGTTCGTCCCCGCGATGGCCTCGCACCGGCCAGGGAGGCTGCTCGGGTCGCTGGCGGTGATGCTCGCCGCCGGCGGCGAGTACGCCTCCGACCTGGACATCCTGCGCTCCCAGCCCGGAGTGTTCGGGAAAGTGCCCTCGAACGCGACAGTCTCGCGGTTCTTCGAACGCACCGTGAAGAACCCGGACGTTTTCGATTACGGTTTTTCGACCCTGTCCAAGGAACTGCGGACCCGGGCATGGGAAGCCGCGGGTGACCGCAGCCCGGCGGTGACGGCGACGGCCGCGGACCCGCTGGTCATCGACCTCGACGCCACACTGGTGGCCTCGCACTCCGAGAAGGAACGAGCCACCGGCAACTACAAGGGCGGGTTTGGATTCGCCCCGTTCACCGCCAGCATCGATTACGGTTCCGGCCGAGGCACCGGGGAGGAACTCGCGGTGCTGTTGCGCCACGGCGGGGCAACAGCGAACAACGCCGAGGACCACATCCGCATCTTCGAGGCCGCCATCGCGGTCCTGCCCGACGCACTCTACGGTGAAGACGACGAACTGGACGGGGAGAAAATCCTGGTCCGCACCGACAGCGCCGGCGCGTCCCGGAAGTTCCTCTGGTACCTGCATTCGCGCGGCGTGCAGTTCTCCGTCTCGTACCCGGTTCCGGTCGGCAAGGCCCACATGATCGACTGGATCAACGACAAGAAATACTGGCAGCCGGCCCTGGACCAGGACGGCAACGAACGCGACGACGCCTGGGTCATCAACGCCACCCAGGTGATCCCGCTCGAGGACTACCCGCCCGGGACGAAGATCTTCCTGCGCGCCGAACCGCTGCACCCCGGTGCGACACCGACCCTGCTCGACATCGACGGTCACCGTGTAACAGCGTTCCTGACGAATGCCCCACGCTGGCACGGACCGTTCCTGGATGCCCGGCACCGGGCCCGCGGCCGCTGCGAGAACCGCATCAAGACGCTGAAGAACACCGGCCTGAGCAAGCTCCCCTTCTTCGATTTCGCCGCGAACCAGGCCTGGGCGAACCTCGCGGTCCTGGCCGCGAACCTGGTCTCCTGGCTCCAGCTCACCGCCCTGCCCGACGGCCACAAGGCACAGGGCTGGGACATCAAACGCTGGCGCTACCGGCTCTTCGCCACCGCCGGCAAGATCATCACCCGCGCCCGCCGGACCCACCTGCTGCTGCCCGACGCCGCACCGGAGAAACCCCTCATCGCCGCACTGCTCGAAGCGATCAGCCGGATCGCTGCAGCCGCTAACCGCCCCGCACACCTGCTGCGGACCTGACACCGCAGCCCCCGTCAACCAACGAGCCGGAAAGAGCACGCCAACGGGATCAGTGGAAGCCCGCGCCCCGCCCCGCGACCCCGGGGCCCTTCAGCCACGCCCTAAATCCGATCCAGCCCGCCGGGACGACAAAAACCCGGACCCGGCGCCCCGACCGCCGTCCGATGAAAAATCCGGGCTAGCCAGCACTATCTCGGTTTAGACGGGCTCAACCACCGGGTGGTTGAGCCCGTCTAAACCAGCCCTACCAGCCGCGGGCGCGCCACTCCCCGAGATGCGGGCGTTCCGCGCCAAGGGTGGTGGGGCTGCCGTGGCCCGGGTGCACCACGGTGTCGTCGGGATAGGCCTCGAACAACCGTGCGGTGACGTCGTCCAGCAGCGACGTGAACCGCGCCGGATCATTCTGGGTGTTGCCCACGCCGCCCGGAAACAATGAATCGCCGCTGAAAATGTGGGCAGGCCCGTCCGGGTCCTGGTACACAAATGCGATGGATCCCGGGGTGTGGCCGCGCAAATGTACGGAGGTCACGTCGAAGCCTTCGAAGTTGCCGGCGTCGCCGTGGCCCAGCAGTACGTCCACCTTCACCGGCAGCGCCTCGGCATCGTCCGTTCCGGCCGCTGTCCTGGCTCCGGTCGCTTCCACCAATGCCGGCAGTGCGCGGACATGGTCCCAGTGCTGGTGCGTGGTGGCGATGAGTGCCAGCTTGGGTTCAGCCGCAGTATCCGCGGCCGAGTCCGCCAGCATCGCCTGGATGGCCGGAAGATCGTCCGCGGCATCGATCAGCAGCTGTGCACCGCTGGCCTTCGCGGTCAGCAGATACACGTTGTTGTTCATCTCGCTGACGGAGATGCTGCGGATGGTGATGTCGCGTAGGTCGTGAATGAGCGTGTCCATGGGCTTCAGTCTATTCACGGCCCTCGGACACCCACTTGGGGTCCGCCGAGCGGGAGCCGACGACGGCGTCCGCGGCCTGGTCCAGCGCCTCCAGTTGCGCCCGGGTCAGGTTCAGGGACAGGGCGCCCAGGTTCTCGTCGATCCGGTGCGTTTTGCGCGTGCCGGGGATGGGGACCACGGCCAGTCCCAGCCGTTTACCCTGTTCCAGCAGCCACGCGAGTGCAATCTGGGCGGGCGTCGCGGACAGCTCGGCGGCGACCGAGCGCATGGTGGCAACCACTCCCTGGTTGGCGTCGGCGGCGTCGGCGGCGAAGCGCGGGATCCGGCGTCGGAAGTCGTTGGCTCCCAAACTCGAAGCGTCCACTGTGCCGGTGAGGAATCCCCGGCCCAGCGGCGAATACGGCACAAAGCCCACGCCCAGGCTGGCCGCGGCTGGAACTACGTTGCGTTCCACGTCGCGGCTCCAGATGGACCATTCGCTTTGGACCGCAGCGATGGGGTGCACGGAGTGGGCTTCGGCCAGCTCCTGCGCGGTCACCTCTGACAGGCCAAGGTGTTTGACCTTGCCCTGCTGCACCAGCCCCGCCATGGCCTCCACGGTTTCCACAATCGGAACGCGGAGGTCACGGCGGTGCATGTAGTAGAGGTCAATCACGTCCGTGCCAAGCCGCTTCAGGCTGGCGTCGACGGCCTGCCGGATGTAGGCGGCATCTCCCCGGATGTCCGTGTAGCCATCGGCAGGTGAGCCCACCAGGGAAAACTTGGTGGCGAGCTGCACTTCGCCCCGGCGCTCCTTGAGCACCTGCGCGATGAGTTGCTCGTTGCTGCCTCCGCCGTAGATGTCCGCGGTGTCGATGAAGCTGACGCCGGCGTCCACTGCATGATGCAGGGTTCTGAGGGCATCGTGCAGGTCAACCTCGCCGTAGACCGGGGTGAGGGCCATGCCGCCGAAGCCGAGCGGGCTGACGTTAAGGCCGTCGCCGAGGTGTACCGATGGCGCAGTCATGAGCGCTCTCCATTCGTCGTGGACTCGTGTGGTTTGCAGACACGTTTCCCAGCCAAGAACCCCGACCCCCGCCTTAGTATTCCTGGCCGGTGTCCTGGCCCCAGGGGATGATCCGGTCGGCTCCTTGGCGCGTGGCCGCGATCATCACAGCATTGGCCTCATCCGGGCCCGTCGCCCAGGCTTCCGCCGCGGTCCGTTCCATGCCAAACTCCACGTGCCGGTCCACCAGCCGGGCCAGCCGCAGCGCGGGCGGGGTGTCCACGAACCAGACTTCATCCAGCTGTGCCCGGACCTCCTTCCATTCGGGCGTCTCTGCCAGCAGATAGTTTCCTTCGGTGATTACCAGCGGCACGGAAGCCTGGACAGCGATGGACGCAGCCACCGGCTCGTCCAATGTGCGAAGGAACTCGGGCGCGTACACCACTGCCTCATCCCGGCGCACGAGCCGCCGTAACAGCGAGAGGTAGCCGCCGACGTCAAACGTGTCCATTGCGCCCTTGCGCTGCCGCAGCGGTGTGCGGTCGATGATTGCGTTGCCCAGGTGGAAGCCGTCCATCGGCACCACCACGGCGAGGTCCGGGCCGAACTCCCGCTGCAGCCGGGCCGCGAATGTGGACTTGCCGGAGCCGGGAGCGCCCGTGATGCCCAGAACAATCCGCCGGCCGCCGTCGAGTCTGTGCCGCAGGGCAGCGATGGCCTGTTGTACTTCGGGTGAGTCCATGGCAAAAGCCTAAACCGGCCGCTGACACAACCCGGCTTTCGCGCGCGCGGGCAGGATTCCGGAGGCGCGTCCCCATGCTCCAGGTCCGGTCCACGGGTACGGCGGTGCGGGTGCGGTCATCTTCGGACCGGACTGCAGCCATGAGAGACTTCGCGGACCCACATTTTCACCGCTGGCTCCCTCTTTTCCCTTCGATCTGGCACTGTGCACCCCCACGGCACCTCCGTAGGTTTGGGGCTACACCAGGAGGAGTGATCGAGATCACTCGGCAGGCAGCCGTGCGGACCGATACCTCCGGTGGACCTGGCTTCGCGCTTCGTGGCGCGGGCACCGAAGTGCACTTCAACGGGTTTCGTCAGAGCATCTTGGAGGAAACGTGTATCAAGCCGAACCCCGGCAGGCCGACAACTCCGGTCTCAGCAAGGGCCTCAAGAACAGACATATGAACCTGATTGCCATTGGGGGCGTCATCGGTGCCGGGCTGTTCGTAGGCAGCGGCGTTGTGATCAGCAGTACCGGCCCTGCGGCCATCGTCTCTTTTGCGATCGCAGGCGTCATCACCTTGCTCCTCATGCGGATGCTGGCCGAAATGGCTATAGCGCGTCCGGTGGTGGGCTCTTTCTACGTCTACGCACGGCAGGCACTCGGCCAGCGGGCCGGCTTCGCGACCGGCTGGATGTACTGGTATTTCTTTGTGATTGTGGTGGCCGTCGAGGCGATTGCCGGCGGCCGGATCATCCAGCTGTGGTTCCCCATGGTTCCGCTGTGGATGCTCAGCCTGGGCCTGATGGTTGCACTGAGCGCAACGAACATGGTTTCCGCCCGCTCCTTCGGCGAATTCGAGTACTGGTTCAGCTCCATCAAGGTGGTGGCCATCGTCCTGTTCCTGGGGCTGGGCGTTCTCTGGATCACCGGGCTGTGGCCCGAATCGACCCCGGGCATCGGCAACCTGTTTGACCACGGCGGGTTCACACCGCTGGGCTGGGGAGCCGTGCTGGCCGCTGTCGTTCCCTGTGTGGCTTTCTATACCGGGGCGGAAATCATCACCATTGCGGCCGCCGAGTCGGAAGACCCCGAGCGTTCCGTCAAGAAGGCCATGCGCTCCATCGTGGCCCGGGTGGTGACCTTCTACGTCGGCTCGATCTTCGTGGTGGTTGCGATCCAGAGGTGGGATGCCGAGAGCGTCGGTGTGAGCCCCTATGCGGCCGTGCTGGACGTCATGGGCATCCCGGCGGTGTCCACCATCATGAACTTCATCGTCCTCACCGCGGTGCTCTCCTGCCTGAACTCCGCGCTGTACACCACCTCGCGCATGCTGTTTGCCCTCACCCGCAACGGCGATGCCCCCAAGTTCTTCACCAAGCTCTCCAAAGCCGGCGTTCCGCGCCGTGCCATCCTGCTGGGCACCACCGTGGGGTATGTTTCCGTGGTCTGTGTCTACGTCTGGGGCGACGTGGTGTTCGCCTTCCTGGTGAACTCCTACGGCGCCGTGGCGCTCTTCGTCTACTTGGCGATCGCCCTGTCGCAGGTGGTGCTGCGCAAGAGACTGGACCGCGAGGACCCGGCGGCGCTGAAGCTGAAGATGTGGTTGTTCCCGTGGCTCAGCTATGCGACCATCGCGCTGATGCTCTGCGTGATCGCCGCCATGGCCCTGCTGCCCAGCACCCAGAGCCAGTTCCTGATGAGCGGAGTCACGCTGATCATCATCCTCCTCAGCTACGAGGTCCGCAGGCGCTATGGCCGGAAGCCGGGAGAAGAGGCCGGCAACGACGCCGCCGACCTTCCGGCGGATCCGTCCATGGATCCTTCGGCTGAGCTGGGTCCTTCGGCTGAAGGGCTCGAGGAGGAGCCCGACAAGCAGCCGGTAGCGGCCCGCCCCTGATCTTCACACCGGATGTCCGTCCCGTCCGAAAAGCCCGCCGCGGGGGAGTGCCAATGGAGGCACTTCCCCGCGGCGGGCTTTTGCGTTGAGCGGCTCTGCCGCCGGGCAGGTGTGGCGTCAGCGGCGTCCGGCCAGCATGGCCAGGACCTGCCCGACGACGGCGGCGCTGCTTCCGCGCGAGAGGTCCAGCGAGATGTTCCTGCGGTAGTACGGCGAGAGATCGAGACCCACGCCCAGACCGAAGATTTCCGTCGTGCCGGCGGCTTCGTGCGCCGCCACGACGTCCCGCAGGTGCTGTTCCAGGTAATGGCCGTCGTTGGCCAGGGCGGTGGCGCCGTCCATCGGGCTGCCATCGGACACCACCAGCAGGATCCGCCTTTCGGAGCCGTTGCTCCCCCTACCGCCGTTCCCGGAGCTGCCGCTGAGCCGCGCGCAGGCCCAGTCCACGGCCTCGCCGTCCGCTCCTTCGCGGAACAGGTCCTTCTTCATCAGCCCGGCAATCGCCGGGCGGGCCCGCCGCCACGGGGTGTCGGCATCCTTGAAAACCAGTTGGCGTACCTCGTTGAGCCGTCCCGGATTCGGGGGCCTGCCGGCACGGATCCAGTCCTTTCCGGCACGGCCGCCGTTCCAGGCCGCCGTGGTGAAGCCCAGGACTTCGCAGCGCGCCCCCGCCAGTTCCAGGGCGCGCGCGTAGACGTCCACCAGGGCGGCCACGGCGGCGCTGTGTTCCTTCATGGAGCCGGAGCAGTCCACCAGGAACGTCACCGTGGCATCGCTCCGCGGTTCGGTCCGTTCGGTCCGGAACACCCGGCGGTCCCCGGAGGCCGTGACCAGCCGGGCGAGCCTGCTGCCGTCAAGGCGTCCTTCGAGGGCGTCGCCGTCCCAGCCGTCGTGGATGGCCGTGGACAGCACCGCGCCCAGGGCGCGGCCCAGCCGGGGCACATTGATGCCCTGCCTGGCGATATGGTCGTCCAGCTGCTGCCGGTAGCCGCACAGCAGCTCGGCGCGGACCAGATCCGTGGCCTGGAACTCGCGGTCATAGGCCGTGGTGAAGCGCCGGTAGCCGCCTTCTCCGGAGTCCAGCGCATCGCTGCCCCCATACCCGGCGGTGGGGACGGCGTCGTCGTTGCTGTCCTGGTCGAAGAGCAGCTGGAACTGCGGCGCCCTGCCGCCGGAACGGGAGGGCCGCGCTTCCCGGGCTTCCAGGACCTCGCTGATGGCGGCGATGGTCTCCGCGATGGAGAGGGCATGGCGGGCGAAGCCCGGCTGGGAGAACCGTTCCCTCCGCAGGGCCGCCAGATGGGTGCCGAGGTGCGGGGCAAGCTCGGCCCGGGTCGATTCGATCCGGGCCTCGAAGTCCGGGGACATCGGCTCCGCGGTGATCCTCGCCCGGCAGACCTGGGCGACAGTGAAGAGGATAATTCCCAGGTCCGTGTCCGCCAGGATGGACGCCTCGAACTCCCGGGACCATTGCTGGAAGCGGCGGTTCAGGTTGGCCCGGACCCCCGGCATTGCAGCGTCAACCAGCGATTCGGTGCGGAACTGTTCGAGCATCTCGAACACCAGCATGCGTGCAGGCGTTACCGGGCAGAGGCTCCCGTGCAGGGCGGCGTCGCTGTGCTGCAGGCGCAGCGCCATGCCGTCTGCCGCGCCACGGAATGCGTCCAGGTCTGTGCTGTCCGTGCCCGGGTGGAGATGGGGCGCCGGCATGGGCACCGGGGCGCTCTCCCGGTACAGTGCAGGGCCACGGAAGTGCAGGCGGCCCTGCCCGCTGAGCGCACGCATCGCCGCGGCGCACAGCTCAAGGGTCTGCTTCCGGCGGCGTAGCGAGGCGGCTGCGAGCTGTCGGGAGGAGGCCTCCGCCCGTTCCGTCTCCGCCTGCTCCGTCTGTTCCGCAAGGGAGGCCATGGTTTGGCCTATCCGGCCGCGACGGCGAAGGCGGCAGCGGGGTGCGGTTCGGCGGGCAGGTATACGGACGTCCGCGGTGCTTCCAGCTCGCGGTCGAAGCAGCGCTGGAAGTACTCGGCAATGAGCGGCTGCTCGGCCTCATCGCATTTGTTGACAAAGGACAGCTGGAAGGCCTTGCCGGCATCGCCGAAGATCCCGATGTTCTCAGCCCAGGTGATGACGGTGCGCGGGGACATCAGGGTGGACAGATCGCCTACCCGGAAACCGTCCCTCGTCAGCTTGGCCACGGCCACCATGGACGCCACCAGTTTCCGGCCGGCTGCGTCGTCCAGCTCGGGGACCCGCGCCAGCACGATCCCTATCTCGTCCTCCGCCGGGGGATGGTTCAGGGCGGCGACGATGTTCCATCGGTCGATCTGGGCATGGTTGAGCCGCTGGACGCCGTGGTACATGCCGTTGAGGTTTCCCAGTCCCACGGTGTTGGCCGTGGCAAAGAGCCGGAACCCGGGGTGTAGGTCAAGGACCCTGTTCTGGTCCAGCAGCGTCATCTTGCCGTCGCGTTCCAGGAGCCGCTGGATCACGAACATCACGTCCGGCCGGCCGGCGTCGTACTCGTCCAGGATCAGGGCCACGGGCCGTTGGATGGCCCAGGGGACGATGCCTTCCTGAAACTCGGTGATCTGTTTGCCGTCCTTCAGGACCACGGTGTCGCGGCCCACCAGGTCAAGCCGGTTGATGTGGCCGTCCAGGTTCACCCGCACACAAGGCCAGTTCAGCCGCGCGGCCACCTGCTCGATGTGCGTGGACTTGCCTGTTCCGTGCAGGCCCTGGAGCAGCATCCGCCGGTTCCGGGTGAAGGCGGCCAGGATGGCAAGCGTGACGTCGTGGTTGAAACGGTAGGCGGGGTCCACCTCGGGGACGTGCTCGTCGGCTTCCCGGAAGGCCGCTACCTTGAGGTCCGAATCGAGATTGAAAACCTCACGGACTGAAACCATCTCGTCGGGCATCAGGCGGGTCAGCTGGTCCACAGCTCCTCCTCCGCCCCGGCAGGGCTGCCCTCGGTGGTGCTGCCGCCGTCGACCGTTCCTTCCGCGGAGCCGGACTCGGCCTCGATGCGGCTGATCGCCGCTGCGGCACGCTGCAGGGCGGGGAGCAGCTTCAGCCCCTTCTCGGGGGTGAGCCGCATAACCGGGGCCTGGACGGCGACGCAGAGGTTGGACACCGCATTGGCGGTGGGGACCAGCACGGCCACGCAGACCATGCCCGGCAGGAATTCCTCGTCATCGATGGCGTAGCCGTCGCGGCGGACCCGCTGGAGTTCCTCCTCGATCAGCTCCGGGTCTGTCACGGTCTTGTTCGTGTAGGGCTCCAGCGGGGCGGCGGCAATGAGGCGCCTGCGCTGGGCCGGGCTGAGCTGGGAGAGGATCATCTTCCCGCTGGCCGAGCAGTGCACCGGTACCCGGGAACCGGGCTGGAGCGTGATCCGCAGGGGTTCGGAGGTTTCGATGCGGTCCAGGTAGACCACTTCACTGCCGGACACCGCCGTCACGTTGCAGCTCTCACCCAGTTCCGCGACCAAGTTGCGCAGCACGGCATGCCGTGCGCCGTGGTGCATGTCGTTGATCAGCAGGTTTTCCGCCATGCGCCGCAGCCGGACTCCGGTGCCGTAATGCCGGCCGTTGTTCTCCCTGATCAGCAGGCCCGACCCTTCCAACTGCTGCAGCATGCGGTGCAGCGTGGGCTTGGGTGTGCCCGTTTCCTCCACCAGGCCCTGGAGCGTGAAGAGCTGGTCCTTGGTGGCGATCAGTTCCAGCAGGGAGAACAGCCGCATGGTGGGGGTGTCCCCGGCCAGCTCCGTCGGCGCCTGCAGAACCGGCTCGCCGATCCTGTGAATCTCAGCCATTTTGTTGTCCTCCATGTGATCAAGCCGCACCGTATTTGGCATCTATTTCAAGAATATCGTACGTGGCGTTCCGAATATTTGAAATACCCGTTGACGACGCTGTTCTTTTGCCATAATCTCGGCATCAGCACCAAAACGGGAACGTAGCGTTCCACTTTTTATATTTCTAGCGTATCTGGGCGAAGTCCTGGAGGAGGAGCAGCAATCATGA
Source organism: Pseudarthrobacter sp. NBSH8 (assembly GCF_014217545.1). Classification (NCBI taxonomy): domain Bacteria; kingdom Bacillati; phylum Actinomycetota; class Actinomycetes; order Micrococcales; family Micrococcaceae; genus Pseudarthrobacter; species Pseudarthrobacter sp. NBSH8. The sequence goes on along the minus strand of NZ_CP043178.1, from coordinate 3,717,566 downwards.
GCCAAGACACCGTCGAACTCTCAGCCGTTGCCAACGACGGCACGGCAGAAGCGCCCGTCACCGAGTCATCCGCGGCGCAGGGCAATGGCGCCCAGGCCCAGGCAGCACCGGCCAGGCCCGTCCGCGAAGTCGTGAAGGGCGTGCAGAAGATGACTCCGTCGGAGGCCTTCGTTGAGACGATGGTCGCCAACGACGTCACCGATATTTTCGGCATCATGGGTTCAGCCTTCATGGACGCCATGGACATCTTCGCCCCCGCAGGCATCCGCCTGGTTCCGGTGGTCCACGAGCAGGGTGCAGCCCACATGGCTGACGGCTATTCCCGTGCCAGCGGACGCCACGGCGTGGTAATCGGCCAGAACGGTCCGGGCATCAGCAACTGCGTCACCGGCATCGCAGCAGCATTCTGGGCGCACAGCCCCGTGGTCATCGTGACGCCGGAAGCCGGCACCACAGGCATCGGACTCGGCGGCTTCCAGGAGGCCAAGCAGTTGCCCATGTTCCAGGAATTCACCAAGTACCAGGGCCATGTGACCCACCCGGCCCGCATGGCCGAATTCACGGGCCGCTGCTTCGACCGCGCCATGTCTGAAAACGGCCCCACCCAGCTGAACATCCCGCGTGACTACTTCTACGGCGAGATCACTGTGGAGATCCCGCAGCCGCGCCGCGTGGACCGCGGTGCCGGCGGCACCAAGAGCCTGGACGAGGCGGCGGCCCTGCTCGCCACGGCCAAGTTCCCTGTGATCGTCTCCGGCGGCGGCGTCGTCATGGCCGACGGCGTCGAGGAATGCAAGGCACTGGCCGAGCGCCTGGGTGCCCCGGTGGTCAACAGCTACCAGCACAACGACTCCTTCCCGGCCAGCCACCCGCTCTGGGCCGGACCGCTGGGCTACCAGGGGTCCAAGGCAGGCATGAAGCTCATCTCCCAGGCGGACGTCGTGATCGCCCTCGGCACCCGCCTGGGCCCGTTCGGCACCCTGCCGCAGTACGGCCAGGCCTACTGGCCCACCGAAGCGAAGATCATCCAGATCGACGCCGACCACACAATGCTCGGCCTGGTCAAGAAGATCAGCGTGGGCATCTGCGGCGACGCCAAGGCCGTGGCACTCGAGCTGAGCATGCGCCTGGACCAGCTCACCCTGGCCTGCGACGCCACGAAAGCCGAGCGTGCCGCCACCATCAAGGCCGAGAAGGAAAGCTGGGAAGAGGAACTCACCGCGTGGACCCACGAAAAGGATGAGTACAGCCTGGACATGCTCGAAGAGCACAAGAACGAGGAAGGCAACTGGCTGTCCCCGCGCCAGGTCCTTCGAGAGCTCGAGAAGGCCTTGCCGGAGAACGTCATGATCTCCACCGACATCGGCAATATCAACTCCGTGGCCCACAGCTACCTGCGTTTCGAGAAGCCGCGCAGTTTCTTCGCCCCGATGAGCTTCGGCAACTGCGGCTACGCGCTGCCGACCATGATCGGCGCCAAGGCCGCGGCCATGGACCGCCCTGCCGTGGCCTACGCCGGTGACGGCGCCTGGGCCATGAGCATGGGCGAGGTCCTCACCGCCGTCCGGCACGACATCCCCGTCACGGCCATCGTCTTCCGCAACCGCCAGTGGGGTGCGGAGAAGAAGAACCAAGTGGAGTTCTACAACCGCCGCTTCATTGCCGGCGAGCTCGACAACGGGGAAAGCTTCGCTGCCATGGCCCAGACCATGGGAGCCGAAGGCATTGTGGTCGACCAGCTCGAGGAGGTGGGCCCCGCCCTCCAGCGGGCGCTCGCCGCCCAGATGGAAGAAGGCAAGACCACGGTCATCGAGATCATGTGCACACGCGAACTGGGAGACCCCTTCCGCCGCGATGCCCTCGCCAAGCCGGTCCGCACCCTCGAGAAGTACAAGGACTACGTCTAAATCCTCAGGTCAGTCCAGCCTTGCCTGTGGAGGTCTTCCGTGTGGAGGCCTCCACAGGCCTGCTTCTGGAGTTGTAGCAAGACAGAGGCGGACGCCGTGGTCCTGACTTACGGCTCCTCCTGCACGGTGCTGCTCCAGCAGCTCAATCTTCCAGGCCTGGCCGCGACAGGGCCAGATTTCTCGGCCCGACCCCCATAGAGAAGGACGCTCATGAGTATCCAGTCAACGACCAACTCCCGGACCTCGCAGCAGGCGCTTGACGCCATCGCCACGGTCAGCACCGGCCTGTTCATCGACGGCGAATGGGCCGAAGCGGCGTCCGGGGCCCGTTTCGACGTCGTAAATCCCGCCACTGAAGAGGTCATCGCCACGATAGCTGACGGCGGTCCCGAAGACGCCCGCCGGGCCATCGAAACCGCCGGCCGCGTACAGAAGGAATGGGCCAAGACCTCGCCGCGCGAGCGGAGCGAGATCCTCCGCCGTGCCTACGACCTGATCACGGCCCGCCAGGATGAGCTCGCTCTCATCATGACCAGCGAAATGGGCAAGCCGTTCCCGGAGGCCAAGGGCGAAGTTGCCTACGCCGCGGAGTTCTTTCGTTGGTTCTCGGAGGAAGCCGTCCGGATCGGCGGCGACCTGACCACCGCCGGCGACGGCAAGAACCGCATCCTCGTCTCCAAGGAGCCCGTGGGCCCCTGCGTGCTGGTCACGCCGTGGAACTTCCCCCTGGCCATGGGCACTCGGAAGATCGGCCCGGCCATCGCGGCCGGCTGCACCATGGTGTTCAAGCCCGCCAACCTCGCCCCGCTGTCCTCCCTGGCGCTCGTGGACATCCTGATCGAGGCTGGCCTGCCCAGGGGTGTGCTCAACGTTGTCTGCACCACCAAGGCTTCGGAGGTGGTGTCGCCCTGGATGGCCAGCGGCATCGCCCGCAAAATCAGCTTCACCGGCTCCACCGAAGTCGGCGTGCGCCTGCTCCAGCAGGCATCGCAGCACGTCATGCGCTCCTCGATGGAACTGGGCGGGAACGCCCCGTTCATCGTGTTCGAGGACGCTGACCTGGACCGCGCTGTGGATGGCGCCGTCGCCGCGAAGATGCGCAACATGGGAGAGGCCTGCACGGCAGCCAACCGGCTCTTTGTGCAGCGCCCCATCGCGGACGAATTCGCCCGACGGCTGGCCGCCCGCCTCAGTGCCCTTTCGGTGGGCGACGGAGCCGACTCCGGCACTGACGTTGGGCCCCTCGTCGAAGAGAAGGCACTCACTAAAATGCAGGAACTGGTGGACGACGCCGTGTCCAAGGGCGCCACGGTGGTGTGCGGTGGCTCCCGCCTGGGCCGCCCCGGCTACTTCTACACTCCCACTGTTCTGTCCGGCGTCAGCCCGGATTCCGACCTGATGAGCCAGGAGATCTTCGGGCCCGTGGCTCCTGTGGTTCCCTTCGACACCGAAGAGGAAGTCACCCGGCTGGCCAACGACACCCCGTGGGGGCTGGTGGGCTATCTCTTTACACAGGACGTGGACCGGGGCTTCCGCATGGGCGACGCCCTTGAAGTTGGCATGGTTGGGCTCAACACTGGAATTGTCTCCAACCCTGCGGCGCCCTTCGGCGGCATCAAGGCCTCCGGCCTGGGCCGCGAGGGTGGCCGGGTCGGAATCGAGGAATTCCTCGAGACCAAGTACATGGCTATTCCCCGCGTCTAAGCCCAGGCTAAGGCGCGGCCGGCTGCTGCCGTGGGGCTACCAGAAGCTGGTGCCCCACGGCATACCGGGATGTCTGGCGGCAATGTTCTCCGCCGCATGCCTGCCGGACCACACTAGCGCCCGCAGCGGGGCATCAGCCGTTCTGGTGTCTGATGGGCCCCGTCAGGCCGCTATTCAGCGGCGATTTTGGGTCTCCCGGCAAGCAGGATCTTTGCTTCCTCGCCGACCACTGCCAAACCCTCCGCAATTGAGCGCGAGGGAATGGCGCCAAAACCAATCCTGAAGCAATTCCGCGGTGCGTCCGGTTGGATGAAATATATATCGCCACGTTCAATGAGCACTCCGCGCTTTTCTACGGCGCGGACCAACTCCAAGGCATCCAGCCCGGGTGGCCCCTCCACCCAAAGACTGACGCCGCCGGGCGGGTATCTGCCCTGATCCCAGGGCAGATATTGTGCCGAGAGGCTGCTGACCATCTCCCAGCGGGATTTCATCTGCCGGCGGTGGCGCCGCAACGCACGGTGATAGTCCCCGCTGTCAATCATCAGAGCGAGCGCCCGCTGTAAATGGCCTGGCGGATGGCGGACTTGATAACGGCGCACCTTTCTTAGTTCGCGGATCAATTCGGCTGGGCCGACCAAAAACCCCAGCCGCAAACCGGGCGACAGGAACTTGGAGAATGTGCCGAGGTACAGCACGTCGCCGGTGGAATCCAGGGCTTTCAGCGCGGGGCTGGGGCTGCCTTCATAACGGAATTCGCTGTCGTAGTCATCCTCGATGAGCACTGTTCCGGAAGTGGCGGCGAGCTTGAGCAGACGACGGCGGCGCTCCATGCTCAGCGTGACATTGGTCGGGTGGTGGTGGCTGGGGGTGACATACAGGAGGGCGGTGCCGCTGAGGGTCCCGGGGAGGCAGAGTCCGTCCCCGTCGACGTCGATGCCGTAGACCTGGGCGCCGGTGCGCAGGAAGATGTGGCGGGCGTCAAGATAGCCGGGGTTCTCTATGCCCACGCGCTGGTGGGGGCCGAGCAGCGTCCTGGCCAGCAGATCCAGACCCTGCTGGGAGCCGACCGTGATGAGGACTTCATCCGGCCCGGCCTCGATGCCGCGTGCGGGAAGGATCTGGCGGCGGATCATCTCGATGAGCATGGGGTCGTCCGCGCCTACGCTGTCCTGGAGGCTGGCGAAGCGGTGGGGCTGGTACAGGGCTTCGCGCAGGCTCCGTATCCAGGCGGTGGCGGGAAAGCTGTGGACGTCCACCTGTCCGGCGACGAACGGGTACGGGTAGGTGTACCAGTCCGTGGTCTTTTCCACCTCCGGGATGCCTTCGTCGGCGTGGCGCCGCATCCGGGAGGACCAGTCGATCATCGAATCCGTGGCAGGCACCTCGGCCTCGGCCGCGGCCAGCATTTCCGGGTTGACGAAGATCCCGCGGCGCTCATGGCTGAGCACCAGGCCCTCTGTGAGCAGTTCCTGGTAGGCCAGGTTGATGGTGTTGCGGGCAACCTTGAGCTCGGCGGCCAGCTCGCGGGAGCTGGGGAGCCTGCGGCGTGAATCGAAGATGCCGACGCTGATGCCGTGCTCGATGACGCGGCGGACCTGCCGGTACAGGGGTTCGCTGGAACTGCGGTCAATCTCTATGAGTGTCCGTGGCACGATTCGCCTCCCAAGCAGCGCGATGAAGTATCAGGACCGAAAGAAGCGGGGGAGTTCAGTATGAACTCCCCCGCCAAGAATTTCTCTTTGTACTTTAGCTACGGGCCAGAGATTCCAGTGAATCAACGACGTCGATGCCATGCGCCGCGCCGACCGCGGTGTTGGTCAGGCGGCCGCTCAGGGTGCTCAGGCCTGCGCGCAATGCCGCATTCTCGGCCACGGCCCGCTCCACGCCCTTGTCGGCGATCTGCAGAACGTACGGCAGCGTGACGTTGGTCAGCGCGTAGGTGGAGGTGTGGGGGACGGCGCCCGGCATGTTGGCCACGCAGTAGAAGACGGAGCCGTGGACGCGGAAGGTGGGTTCCTGATGCGTGGTCGGGTGCGAATCCTCGAAGCAACCGCCCTGGTCAATGGCGATGTCCACCAGGACGCTGCCGGGCTTCATGCGGGAGACCAGCTCGTTGGAGATGATCTTGGGTGCCTTGGCGCCGGGCACCAGCACGGCGCCAATGACCAGATCGGCCTGGATGACCTCCTGCTCGATGGCGAGCTGGTTGGCTGCGAGGGTGCGGACCCGGCCCTGGTACATGCGGTCCGCGGCACGCAGCTTGTCCACGTTTTTGTCGAACAGGACCACGTCCGCCCACATGCCAGCGGCCACGGCCACGGCGTTCATGCCGGAGACGCCTGCGCCGATGATGACCACGCGGGCAGGTGCCACGCCGGAGACGCCGCCGATCAGCACGCCGCGGCCGCCCTCGGGGCGGGTCAGGCACTGTGCGCCCACCAGGGGAGCCAGCCGGCCGGCCACTTCGCTCATGGGGAAAAGCAGCGGCAGCGAGCCGTCTTCGAGCTGGACCGTCTCGTAGGCAATGGAGGTGGTGCCGGCGTCGAGCAGGGCCCGGGTGCAGGCCTCGTCGGCGGCCAGATGCAGATACGTGAAGATTGTCAGGTCCGGCCGCATGCGGTGGTATTCCTCGACGATAGGTTCCTTGACCTTGAGCAGCAGGTCCGCGATGGCCCAGACCTCGTCGTCCGTCTGAAGAATGGTGGCTCCCGCGACCGTGTACGCATCATCGGAGATGGACGAGCCCTCTCCGGCGCCGGCCTCAATAAACACGTCATGACCGTGGGCAACGAGCTCGTGGACGCCTGCCGGCGTGACGGCTACTCGGTATTCGTGGGACTTGATTTCCTTCGGGATGCCGATCTTCATTGTGACCTCCGGGTTGTTGATGGGTGCGCTGCAAGTAAGTCCGCCCTGCGGGCTGCGCAGCATTATCGAAGTATGGTCCGGTCCAGGATGGGACCAGAAGAGCCAGATACGCGTCAAATGATGGGACCAAACTGGACCCATCAGCCGGGCTCCATGTGGCACTGACGCGTGCCACGGCCCCCGGCCTAGGCTTCGATCATCGCTACTCATCTCGACAAGAAGGAGATAGTCTTGGACGCCTCAACACTCCGGGCCCAGGCCCGGCGCCACCTCGGACCCCACTTCACCCGCAAGGACACTTGGGACAGCGAGTTCCCGATCTTTGTCCGCGGCGAAGGAAGCTACCTCATCGATACCGAGGGGGACCGCTATCTGGACGGCCTCGCCGGTCTCTTCTGCGTGAACATGGGCCACGGCCGCCAGGACATTGCCAAGGCCGCCAGCGAGCAGATCAGCACCCTGGCCTACGCCTCCAACTGGGGCTCGGCGCACCCGCCGGCCATCGAGGCCGCCGCGCTCCTCGCGGACCTGGCCCCCGGCGACCTGGGCACGACGTTCTTCGTCAACTCCGGCTCCGAGGCCGTGGAGACGGCCCTGAAGTTTGCCCGCCAGTACTTCCGCAGCCAGGGCCAGCCGCAGCGGACCAAGGTCATCAGCCGCGACATGGCATACCACGGCACCACCATGGGTGCCCTGTCCATCACGCAGCTGCCCAAGATCAAGGAGCCGTTCGGCGAGCTCCTACCGGGCATCCGCAGCGTCCCGAATACCCTCGGATTCACCGGCGACTGCGGACCGGTCACCGAGCTCGACTGCTTCCGCGCCATCGAGCGGGTGGTCCTCGAAGAGGGCCCGGAAACCGTTGCGGCCATCTTTGTCGAGCCGGTCCAGAACGGCCGCGGAGCCCTCGTGGCGCCGGACGGCTACTGGCCGGCACTGCGCGCACTGTGCGACAAGTACGGGATCCTGCTGGTCTCCGACGAGGTCATCTGCTCCTTCGGCCGGCTGGGCCACTTCTTCGGCCACGGCGTCACCGGCGTCGTCCCGGACATGGTCACCTTCGCGAAGGGCTCCACCTCCGGCTACGCGCCGCTGGGCGGCCTGATCGTCCGCGAGCAGCTGGTCCAGGAGCTGTTCAATTCCTCCACGGGCGGCGTCTTCACCCACGGCGCCACCTGGGGCGGGCACCCGGTGTCCACCGCCGTCGCGGTCGCCAACATCACCGCCATGCGCGACGAAAACGTCCTGGGCAACGTCCAGGAACACGGCCCCAGGATCATGGAGGCCCTGGAATCCCTGAAGAACTCGCACCGCTGCGTCAAGGCAGTCCGCGGCACGGGCTTCTTCTACGCGATCGAACTCATGGCGGACAGCTTCAGCGGCCGCGAACTGACCCAAGCAGAGTCGCTGAAGGTCCTGCGCGAGGTGCTCCCCGAGTCCTTCAAACGCACCAAGGTGATCCTGCGCGGCGACGACCGCGGCGCCACCATGATCATGATCTCCCCGCCCCTGGTAGCCGACGCTGAGGTCCTGTCAGCGCTGCTGCATGGTGTGGACGGCATGCTCACCGACATCGAGAAGGCCATCCAGCCCTAACCACCGCATCCGGTTCTTCGCATGCGGAGGCGCTCCCTCGTGGACGCCTCCGCAGGATTCGGTGTGACCTGCGCAGGTTCGAGACGAGAGGTACAACCATGGCGACGGCGATTGTTGAGAAGCGCATTCCGCAGGCAGCGCCGCCCGCGGGAAGCGCGCTGTTTGAGCGCTGGCGCCAGGAGCTATCCGGCCGCGGCCGGGTGGTCGGATTCTCCGACGGCGAGGACGAGCGTGCCGTCCGCGCTGCCAGTGCGCTGGCAGCGGAAGGAATCATCAGTCCCCGCCTCATCGGCAGGGCCAAGGAAGTCCGGCGACTGGCGGCCGAACTGGACTGTGCGCTGCCCGGCGACGCCATCCTCGACGTCGGCGGGCTGGCCGGCGACAGCAGCATCGCCGCGCTGATCGCGGAAGCTTACGCCCGCAAACCCGAACAGCTGCCCCAAGCCAGGCAGGAGCCTGTCCATGTTGCCGCGGCCGCATTGCGGGCGGGGTACCTGGACGCCTGCGTCGCCGGGGCCGGGACGCCCACTGCGCTGGTGCTCCGGGCTGCGCTGCGCGTGGTGGGCCTGGACCCTGGCTGCACCACCCTGAGCAGCTCGTTCCTGATGCTGCTGCCCGACGGGAGGGAACTGACTTTCGGCGATTGCGCCGTCGTTCCCGACCCTTCCGCCGAACAGCTGGCGGACATCGCTGCCTCGGCAGCCGCCATGCACCAGACGCTGACGGGGCAGTTGCCTAGGGTGGCCATGCTGTCCTTCAGCACCCGGGGGAGCGCTATCCACTCGCATGTGGACAAGGTCAGGGCCGCGATGGAAATGCTGAGGACCCGCCACCCGCTGTTGCGCGTGGACGGCGAGCTGCAGCTTGATGCCGCGCTGGTCCCCGCCATCGGGGCAGCGAAAGCACCCGGCTCGGAGGTGGCGGGCCAGGCAAACGTGCTGGTGTTCCCCAGCCTGGACGCCGGAAACATCGGCTACAAGATCACCGAACGGCTTGGGGGAGCAGTCGCCGTCGGCCCCATCCTGCAGGGGCTGGCGGCGCCCCTGAACGATCTGTCCCGCGGTTGCAGCGCCGCGGACATCGCGTCCGTTGGCCTCTTGAGCGCAATGCAATCGCTCTCCGTGCTCGAAAGAAAGGAGATCCGGTCCGAGCAAGGCGCAAGCCCACTCCGGGAGGATCGCAGACGACCATGACACAAGACGTTGCCACCCCCGTAGGAAACGACAAACCGGCAGGAAGCGACAAACATAACCGGCTGCCCGGGCTCGCGCTGGCAGCGGCGGCCGTGGCTGTCGCATGGCTTGTCCACGCGGCCGTCCCGGTGCTGCCCTTTCTCACCATGGCCGTCATCCTGGGCATCCTCTGCGCCAACCTGCCCGGGATCGGTACGGCAGTCGAAGGAGTCATGCAGCCCGGGCTGGTGCTGGCCGCCAAGAGGTTCATGCGGCTCGGAATCGTGCTGCTCGGACTGAAACTGAGCCTCATAGACGTCGCAGCCCTCGGCTGGGCGACACTGGGGATCGTGGTGGGCATAGTCCTCCTGACCTTCGTGGGCACCTTGCTGCTGGGCAAGGCGTTCAGGCTTCCGGGGGACCAGCCTTTGCTCCTGGCCGCAGGCTTTTCCATCTGCGGTGCCTCCGCCATCGGGGCCATGAGCGGAGTGACCAGAACGGATCACCGCGGCACCGTGGTGCCCATCGCGCTCGTGACCCTGTGCGGAACGCTGGCCATCGCCGTGCTGCCGGCACTCAAGGGTCCCCTCGGCCTGGACGAGGTGCAGTTCGGGTATTGGGTGGGGGCCAGCGTCCATGACGTGGGGCAGGTTGTGGCGACGGCGCAGACGACTGGTACCACTGCACTGGCCGGGGCCCTGATCATCAAGCTCACCCGCGTCCTGATGCTGGCCCCGATGGTCACCGGTGCCGCTTTGGTGCAGCGCTTCCGCAACCGTTCCCGGCGCGGCCGTTCCGAGCGCAGCAAGGCGGCGGCCGGCACCGAAGGTGGCAAGCTCAAGTTCCCACCCTTGATCCCGCTCTTCGTGGCCGGGTTCATGGCGATGATCGTGTTGCGGACGCTGGGAATCCTGCCGCATGTCGTCCTGGAAGGTGCTGCGATCGCCCAGGACCTTCTGCTCGCTGCGGCGCTGTTCGGGCTGGGAGCGTCGGTGCAGATGCGGTCCCTTCTTCACACCAGCGGCAGGGCGATCGTCGTCGCCATGCTCTCCTGGGCCCTCATCGGAGTACTCGCCTACGTGGGGGTACAGCTCATTTAGGAATGGACGCCATGACCACCACGGAACTCATCATCGCGGCTCTCATAGTTGCCGTCGCTGTGGTGGCACAGGCCGGCACCGGGTCCGGATTCGGGATCGTCTCCTCCCCGCTGCTGCTCATCATCAGCCCGCACCTGGTGCCTGGTCCGCTGCTTCTCGTGTCGGTGGTGGTCATGCTGTTCGTGAGCTGGCAGAACCGGAGGGGACTGCGGCACGTAGATCTCAAGCTGGCCATTGCAGGGTGCCTGCCCGGTGCCGTTGCCGGACTGTGTGTGTTGCCCCTGCTGAACGGCAAATGGACCGGGATGATCGTGGGCGGGCTGGTGGTGGCCAGTGTGCTCACCGGACTCACGGGGTTCCGTATCCCGCAGAACCGTTTGTCCCTGTTCATTTCAGGGCTGATCGGCGGTGTTCTGGGTACGGTTGCCTCGACCTCAGGGCCGCCGCTCGTGGTGGTTTACCGGAGCGATGACTCGGACCGGTACCGCGCTAATCTCTCCCTGTTTTTTCTGGTTTCGTCGTTGGTCTCGTTGCTCGCCCTGATGTGCACCGGTTCCTTCGTCACACAGGATCTGCTGCTCACCAGTTGGCTGCTGCCGGGTGTTGCCCTGGGGGCGCTGGCATCGCGGCCGGTGGTGAAGCGGATTTCCGCCGCCGCCATCCGTCCCGCGGCCCTCAGCCTGTGCCTGGTTGCCGGCGTAAGCCTGCTGATCAAAGGCGCTCTCGCCTGACGGCCCGGGGGCTATTCGACGGTTCCCGACGCCGGCCAGACCGGCCCCGGCTTGGCCGCCGGCAGCGACTTCAATCCCGCCGCGCAGCCCACGATCCCGGCGATGAAGAGTACCTTCAACAGGCTGAAGGGTTCGACGCCGGTGGCCATCGCCCAGCCCACCGTCAGCGCAGCTCCGATTCCCACCCAGACGGCGTAGGCGGTGCCGAGCGGGATGCTGCGGATGGCGAGGCCGAGGCCGATCATGCTGAGGGTGACCGTCACGGCGAAAATAAGCGTGGGCAAGGGCCGGGTGAAGCCGTCTGACAGGCCCAGGGCGGTGGCCCAGACGGCTTCCAGTACGGCGGAGGCGAGGAGCAGCAGCCAGGCGACGGAACGCTTGGTCATTACGCCACCACCTTGAGGCCAACCACGCACGCGGCGATGCCGGTGAGCAGCAGGAGGCGGGCGTTGGTCGGACGTTCCGTTTTGGTGATGATCGCGTAGGCGGAGGTCAGCACCACGCCTATGCCCACCCAGACGGCGTAGGCGGTCCCGGTGGGGATGGACTGCATGGCGAGGGCGAGTCCGGCCATGCTGGCGAGGACGGAGACCAGGAAGAGGAGCGCGGGCGCGAGCCAGCGCCGGCCGGAGGCCTGGAAGGTCCGGTGCAGCGCGGCGGCCCAGACGGCCTCCAGCGCCCCGGAAAGAATGAGGATCAACCACGACATGACAGGTCCTTTGGCCAGTCTTGTCGCGTGCCGGGTACTGAACCGTCGTCCGGAGGCCCTGTGCGGAGCCTTGATTCCAGCTTAGCAAGGCCCGACGGCGGGTGGCCGGGTTGGTGGCCAGCCTCACCGCCGCGGGGCAGGACTTTAGAGAGCGCCGCCGGCAGCTTCCGGCGCGGAGGAGTCCCGGCCTCCGTTGCCAACGGTTTCGCGGGCGATGAAGTTTTCGATGTCGAACAGGTTGTCCGCGCGCTCGGCGATGTTCAGGAGGGTGGTCATGGAGGCGACCTCTTCCACCTGCTCCTTGAGGAACCAGAGCATGAACTGCTCGCCCAGGGCGTCGTCCTCGGTGCGGGCAGCGCGGAAGAGCGCCTCGATCGAGGCCGTCACTTCCTTCTCCTGCTCCAGCGCCAGGGCCAAGGGCTCGGTCACGGAGGAGAAGTCGTTGCGCACGGTGGGGACGCCCGGGATGGTGAACTCAATGTCGCGGTCCAGCATGTACTGCACCATCATCATGGCGTGGTTCCGCTCTTCCACCGACTGCCGGTAGAAGTAGCGGGCCAGCTGCGGGAGGTCCTGGTTGGCGAACCAGGTGGCCACGGCAATGTACTGCTGCGAGGCAGCGAATTCGTTGCCGATCTGGGTGGACAGGAGCGCATTAAAGGGTGTGGTGGTCATAGCCCCGAGTCTAGGAGCGCCGCGCGCCACTGACCAGTGTGGAAAGGCTCAGATAACGAAGGCGAGGCTGGCCTGCAGCGCTGGATCAGGCCGTCACGCGGTCGATCGAAACCACGGCCAGGAAACCGCGCCCCAGGATTTCGGGGGTCCGGTTATCGGAGCCGACGACGGCGTCATACCGGTTCAGTGCCTCGGGCTCCATGGGTGCCGCGGCGGCTTCGTCTCCGTCGGCCTCCGCGGCGACCGCAGCTTCTGCATTGACGCTGAGGTTGCCGGCGCTGACGGTGGCTTGGCCCTGCAGCAGCACAGCGAGCTGGCCCTCAAAAACCGGGTGTGCTCGCTTCTTGGAGAGCTCGATGATGGAGGTGAAGCCCTTGAACGAAGCCGTCCGGGTGATGACATTCAGGTCGCGGATGTCCCCGGTGGGCAGGGCCCCGTGCGCGGCAGCTTCGCCGGAGAACCTGAACGGCCGGTACTTTTCCAGCGGGTGCTCGTCGCCGTCCACAGTGAGCAGGAGCAGTTCGCCGTCGATTACGGTCAGCACGCGTTCCATGCCCGGGAACGCCGAGAAATCCCCGGCCTTGCTGACGTCGGCGATGCTGACGCGCCAGTCCCAGGCGCCGTCCTGCGCCGAGGCGGCCTTCGGGTGGCTGGCAAGCTCCCGGGTCACCCCGCCGCCGTTGCGCCACGGTTCGGACCTGAGTTCTGCGAAGCGGATGATCTCCATCGGACCAGCCTAGTTTGTTGGCGGTCCCCATCGGCGCAGGTGCCAATCCCTGCTAGTGTCCTCCGGGGGACTACGCGAAGACAGCCTGAAGGAGCCCGGAATGTTCGTCAAAGTGTGTGGACTCAGTACACCCGAATCCGTCCGTGAAGCCGTGGAGGCCGGTGCGGACGCTGTCGGGTTTGTCCTCACCGCGAGCCCGCGGGTGGTCTCGCCGTCGCAGGTTTCCACGCTGCTGGCCGACGTGCCGGAAGGGGTACTTGCCGTCGGCGTTTTCCGGCATGAACCTGTCGCCGATGCCCTTGCCATCGCCCGGGCCGCCGGACTCGAGTGGGTCCAACTCCACGGGGACCTCACCCCGGAGGACGTCACAACAGTGCACGACGCCGGCATGAAGCTGATCAGGGCCGTCACCATGGCCGCCACCGCGGACACGTTCGCCGACTGGGGCGAGGAAATCCTGTTGATTGATGCCGCCGTGCCCGGCTCTGGAGAGGCCTGGGACTACGCCTCCATGGTGGACGTGACGGCGCTTCAGGACCGCAAGTGGCTTCTGGCCGGCGGACTGAACCCGGACACCGTGGCGCACGCCACCGCCGCCTCAGGCGCGTGGGGCGTGGACGTTTCCTCTGGCGTCGAGGTTTCCCGTGGCGTGAAGGACCTGGAGAAAATCCGAGCCTTTGTGAAGGCCGCCAAGGGCTAAGGCACAGGGCACAATGGACAGATGAAGACTCTGCTCAACATCATCTGGCTGGTATTCGGCGGACTCTGGCTTGCCCTGGGCTATTTCCTGGCCGGCATCATCTGCTGCCTGCTGATCGTCACCATTCCGTGGGGCATCGCGTCGTTCCGCATTGCGGCATACACGCTCTGGCCGTTTGGCCGCATGGTGGTGGACAAACCGGGCGGAACGGGTGTGTTCTCGCTCCTGGGGAATGTCATCTGGCTGGTGGTGGCCGGCATCTGGATCGCGATCGGCCACGTGGTTACGGCCTTTGCCATGGCGGTCACCATCATCGGCATCCCGCTGGCCATCGCCAACCTAAAGCTCATTCCGGTCAGCCTGATGCCGCTGGGCAAGCAGATTGTGCCCACCAACAGCCCGTTCGTCACCGGGTACCGTTAGCCGGCGGCGTTCCCAAGGGTTTCGCTGAATCCGGGGACCAGTCCCTGGGCTTCGAGCTCTTCTGACCGCAGCGCGCGCAGCACGCAGAACTCGTTGCCGTCCGGGTCAGCCATGACCACCCAGGTGACCTCCGGGCCCTGCCCGACAGAAATGCGCGATGCGCCCAGGGCTTCCAGGCGCTGCACCTCCTCGGCCTGGTCATCCGGACGGAGGTCCAGGTGCAGCCCGTTCTTAAGCACCTTCCGCTCGGGCACCTTCAGGAAGAGCAGGTCCGGGCTGACGCCGTCGGCCGGGCTGCCCTCGGGTGGCTCCAGTACGATTTCGTCGTCCACTTCGTAGGTGCGGCGCCAGCCCAGTGCCTTCTCCCAAAAAACGGCGGGCACTTTCGGGTCGGGGGAGTCGATGCTAACGGATTGGATGCGCAGGTTCATCCGAGCAGTCTTGCACCGGCCTCGGCGGCCGTAAAGGCTTCCGGCGGTTGTGCGGAAGCGTCAGCCCAGCTCGCCCTGCAGGTTCCGGCGGGCGGCCACGAGCCACAACTCCCGTGCGCGGTCGCCGTGGAACAGAGGGTCCAGTTCCAGCAGATGACGGACGACGGCGGCGCGCCCGGCGGCGAAGTCGGCGTCGCCGATGTGCGCATAGTCTTCCCGGACGGCGGCCACATACCGGGCGTACGGCTCAGGGTCACCGCCGAGGACTGACAGGTCCGCGTCGCAGAGGAGGGCGCCGCCGTCGTCCCCTGGCTCCGGGCGGTGGTCCGATGTCAGCCTGACCAGCCGGGCCACCTCTTCAACATCGTCGGCCGGGAGCCCCGCATCCGCGAGGCGCTCCTCGGCGAGACGGGCCGACTCCTCCTCGTCCTGACCGGCGACCCCGCGGTACACGGCATCGTGGAACCAGGCTGCGAGCAGCACTGTCCGCGGCGGATCGGCGGGGTCGGTGAGCAGGTCCAAGGCCTCCAGAACTGCCAGCAGGTGCGTGCAGCCGTGATACCGGCGGTGGTCCTCGCTCCAGCGGTCCAGCAGGTCCAGGAAGAGGGCATCGTGGCCGGGCATGATGGTTTCCCAGCGGTTCAGCAGCGGGACCTTGAGTGACTTATTGCGCCGCCGGGCCGGAATGCGCAGCCCGCTGGCGATCAGCTTGCGGACCAGGATCCGGGCCTCCACCGGCACGGCGCCCGCGGCGACGAGGTCGTCGAACCGGCGCTCGGCAACGTCGTAGTGGTCGCCGTCGAACGCCCGGTCCGGGATGCCGGCCGCGGCGGCGAAGGCGTGCAGCTCCGCCAGGGAGGTGTCCGAGATGAGGTGCGAAAAGTGCGTGCCGTGGGCTGGCCACAGCGGCGGATCCAGGTAAATCGCCATGGGGGAAGTCTAGTGCGGCGGCTCTCCGCGGGGCCGGTCAGGAGCCGGCCGGCAGGATGTTCTGGTTGCCCTGGAAGACGTTTCGCGGATCGAAGTCCCGCTTGACCCTGGCCAGCCGCGCGTAGTTCCCCTTGCCGAACGCGGCACGGATGCGCTCCTGGCCCTCGTTGCCGATGAAATTGAGCCACACCCCGCCCGAGGCATAGGGTGCAATCTTGCCGCGGAAGTCCTTCACCCAGGCCTTGGCCAACTCGCACTCCTCGGGCGTTGGCGAGATGCCGAAAGGGTGGCTCACAAAGGCTGCGTTCCGGTTGATCAGCGGCGTGGCTGCCCCCGCGTTCCCGCCGACCGCGCCGCCCCAGCGGGCGATCAGTTGCTGGGACGTGGCATCGGGGAGGTTGCGGGCCGACTCAACAAAGAGGTCCAGAGCTGCATCGGGAAGTTCGTCGTGGTAGTCGGCGCTCCAGTAGTTGTAATGGTCCGGCGGATCATCCAGGGAGCAGTTGAACTCTGCATAGGGTGTGTCACCCACCAGGTCGACGGCCGGTCCGAGTTCACGGAAGGGCCGGGCATGTTCGGAGCCTTCCTCGGGCTCACCCGCGTAGACGTAGCCTATGGCGACGGCCATTTTTCCCACCAGATGCTCAGGCACAAACGGCTCCGGCGGAGCGGTCATGTACAACAGCCCCAACCCGACGCCATCGGGTGCTGCGAGGGCCAGGTCCCGGTACGCGCGGGAGACGTCCATGGCCTCTCCGCCGGGCCACAGCCATATCCCGGCGTGGACCACCGGGCCGAGCCGGTGCGCCTGGAACGTGAAAGAGGTGGCAACTCCGAAATTGCCGCCGCCGCCATGGAGGGCCCAGAAGAGTTCGGGGTTTTCCCGGGCGCTGGCGGTGACGCGCTCGCCGTCGGCCGTCACCAGGTCCACCGAGACGAGACTGTCGCACGCGAACCCGAAGGAGCGCTCCAGCCACCCGGATCCGCCGCCCAGGGTGAAGCCGGCGACGCCGGTGGTGGAGGCGCGCCCGCCGGTGACGGCCAGGGCGTGCTCCTGGGTGGCGCGGTCGAACTCGCCCCAGGTGACGCCCGCCCCGGCGGTGACGATGCCGGATTCCGGGTCCACATCGATCGACTTCATGGGCCGGACATCGATCACCAGGCCGTCGTTGTTCATGGACATTCCGGCCACTGAGTGGCCGCCGGCACGGACGGCAATGGCGAGGGAACTTTCCCGTCCATAGCGGAGGGCTTCGGCCACGTCCGCGTCATTCGAACACTGGGCAATTACCGCCGGACGCCGGTCAATCATGGCGTTGAAGACCTTCCGGGCAGGGTCATAGTCGGGGCTGTCAGGCCTGATCCACTTCATCACAAACGCTCCTCAGCGACTGCGGCCCCTCCCCTTATCCATAGCGTAGGACTTCGGCCCGGCACCTTCCATAGACAGCCCAAGTGAACCCTGGAACGGGAGCTAAACCGGCGTAAGCGTCATATTCTGATAAGCGGAGAAAATTGATAAGAACATTCGCAGATGCGGACTAAGCTCATGAAATGCCCACTATTCGCGTATCCGAAGCCGCCAGGTTCCTCGGCGTCAGTGACGACACCGTCCGGCGCTGGACAGAGAACGGCAGCCTCACCCCGGTAAAGGACGACGCCGGCCGGCTGGCCGTGGACGGACTGGAACTGGCAAGGCATGCCCAGAAGCTTGCGCAGCTTCCCGAGGACCCGCACCGTTCAGGAAGTTCGGCACGCAACAGGTTCGTTGGCTTGGTCACTGGGATCACGGCGGACAAGGTCATGGCCCAAGTGGAACTCCAGTGCGGGCCGTTCCGGGTGGTGTCGCTGATGAGCAGTGAAGCCGTCCGCGACCTGGGCCTGGAACTCGGCTCCGTGGCCACCGCGGTGGTCAAAGCAACAACAGTCATCATCGAAACCCCGCACGGAAAGAGCATCATTTGAGCGCCCGCACGCACGCCAGAACCGTTGTTATCACAGCCGCCCTCTTCTTGGGCCTGGCCGCGTGTGCGCCGGCTTCCACGACGTCCGCGGGCCCGCAGTCCGCCGGCTCGTCCCCGGGCCCCACCGGTCACGTGTCCGGGACCATCACGGTCGTCGCAGCCGCGTCGCTCAAGACCACTTTCACCCAGCTGGCCAGTGACTTCGAGGCGAAGAACCCGGGAACCAGGATCGTACTGAGCTTCGCCGGATCCTCGGACCTGATCACCCAGATCACCCAGGGCGCACCGGCGGACGTCTTTGCCTCCGCCGATACCAGGAACATGACCAAGCTGGCCGATGCCAAGCTCCTGGACGGGACCGCGAAGAACTTCGCCACCAACGTCCTGGAGATCGCCGTCCCGCCGTCCAATCCGGCGTCGATCGCGTCCTTCGCAGATCTGGCCAAACCCGGTGTCAAGGTGGTTGTCTGTGCCAGCCAGGTTCCGTGCGGCGCCGCAGCGGATACCGTGGAAAAGGCCGCGGGCGTGACCCTCGCTCCGGTCAGCGAGGAATCATCCGTGACCGACGTCCTGGGCAAGGTCACCTCGGGCGAGGCCGACGCCGGCCTGGTCTACGTTACCGACATCAAAGGCGCCGGGGACAAGGTTAAGGGAATCCCGTTCGACGAATCCGGCAAGGCAGTCAACACCTATCCCATCGCCGCAGTAGGCTCGAGCCGGAACAAGGACCTGGCGGCAGCCTTCATCGCCATGGTTACCGGCGCCGACGGGCAGAAAACCCTTAGTGCGGCCGGCTTCGGGGCACCGTAACGCCCCGCCCCGTAGCACCCCGCCCATAGGCAACCTCACAGCGTAACGAAGCCGCCCCAAGGAGACCATGAAACAGGCCAGGAACAGCGGGTACGGCGGTGTGCCGCGCTGGATTTACGTCCTCGCGGCCGCGGGCGGCCTGTTCGTGGTGCTGCCGCTGGCGGCCATGGTGGCCAAGGTCAATTGGGCCCAGTTCATCCCGCTGATCACGTCGGAAGCGTCGCTGCAGGCCCTTGGGCTGAGCCTGCGCACATCCGCGGCCAGCACCGTCCTATGCATCGTCCTGGGTATTCCGCTAGCCCTGGTCCTGGCCCGCGGCAGCTTCCCCGGCCAGCGCTTCCTCCGCTCACTGGTCCTGCTCCCGCTGGTCCTTCCGCCGGTGGTGGGCGGCATCGCGCTGCTATACACCTTCGGGCGGCAGGGGCTGCTGGGCCGGACACTGGAAGTGGCAGGCCTGCAGATCGCCTTTTCGACGACGGCGGTCATCCTGGCCCAGACGTTCGTGGCCCTGCCGTTCCTGGTGGTCAGCCTCGAAGGCGCCTTGCGGACGGCCGGGAACCGGTACGAGGCGGTGGCCGCGACGCTCGGCGCCGGTCCCACCACGGTGCTCCGCAGGGTCACCCTCCCGCTCGTGCTGCCGGGACTCGCGTCCGGCGCGGTGCTGTCCTTCGCGCGCAGCCTGGGCGAATTCGGTGCCACCCTCACCTTCGCCGGCAGCCTGCAGGGGGTGACCCGGACGCTGCCGCTGGAAATCTACCTGCAGCGGGAAACGGACGCCGATGCCGCCGTCGCGCTGTCCCTGGTCCTCGTGGCGGTGGCGGTGGCCGTGGTGTCACTCGCGTACCGCAGCCCCTGCGCCGCTCAACGGGCGCCCGCACCCAGCGGCGAACGTACGACGACGGCGGCCGCCGCGGGCGGTGCGGTCCGGTGACGTTCTCGATTCAGGCCGCCGTGGCTGGCCGCGGGTTCGACGTCTCCCTCGCGCTGGGCGCGGCCGAAACGGTGGCCGTTATGGGGGCAAACGGCGCGGGCAAATCCACGCTGCTGAACGTCATCGCGGGCCTGCTCTACCCGGACTCGGGCTCTGCCGAACTGGACGGCAGGACCCTGTTTAACCTCAACGCCGGGCGCGGCCAGTGGACGGCTCCCCACCGGCGCGGTACGGCCCTCCTGGCCCAGGAACCGCTGCTGTTCCCGCACCTGAGCGTGCTGGAGAACGTGGCCTTTGGGCCCCGGAGTGCGGGGGCTTCAAAGCAGGCCGCGCGGGAGACCGCACTGAGGTGGCTCGGAGAGGTCGCGGCGACGGACCTGCAGGCACGGCGCCCGGCCGAGCTCTCCGGCGGCCAGGCGCAGCGCGTTGCCGTGGCCCGGGCGCTTGCCGCCGACCCCGGGCTCCTGCTGCTGGATGAACCGATGGCCGCGCTTGATATCCATGCCGCGCCGCTTCTCCGGCGCCTGCTTAAACGCGTGCTGGCTGGCCGCCGCGCCATCATCATCACGCACGACGCCCTCGATGCCCTGATGCTGGCCGACCGTGTGGTTATCCTCGAAGACGGGCGCATCAGCGAGGAAGGCCCAACCCGCGAAGTCCTCCAGCGCCCGCGCAGCCGGTTCGCGGCCGGGCTTGCCGGGCTCAACTTTGTGGCCGGCCACATCACCGAACACGGTCTCCAGGCTGGCGGCCTCAACCTCTATGGACACCACGACGCAGCCGCCCCGCTCCCCACCGGGAAGCCGGGCGTGGCTGTTTTCCCGCCGTCGGCCGTTTCCGTTTTCCCCAGCGAGGCGCATGGCAGTCCGCGGAACTCCTTCGCCGTGACCATCACCGACCTGGAACCGCACGGGGACGGGATCCGGGTCCGCGCCGGGGAGGCCGGGCAGCTGAGCGCGGACATCACCCCGGCGGCCTCTGTTGATCTTGAATTGGCGCCGGGCATGCAGGTGTATTTCGTGATCAAGGCCGGCGCCGTGGCCATCTACCCGGGCTGAACGGGCGGAAATCCATGCGGGTACTTGTGCTGCTGGCGGGCCTGGGCAACTGCGGGAGGGTGCCGGGAATCGATCTCCTGTCGGTGGCGGCCGCCCCTAGACAGGCAGTTCGCCGTCGGCAAACATGGGGCGTAGGGGGCACATCCTCAAAGTTGAGCGTAGTAGACTCAACTTAGCGCACATGCGTAAACCCGGAAGGAGCTCTCTTTGGACGTCAAATTCACCACCAAGAGCCAGGAGGCTCTTTCGGCAGCAGCCATGAACGCCTCCACGGCAGGAAATCCCCAGGTGGAACCCGCCCACCTGCTCAAGGCCCTGATGGATCAGCGGGAGGGCGTCGCCGTCGCGCTTCTCCGTGCCACGGGCGCAGACCCGGATGCAGTCAGTGTGCAGGCGAGCGGCGCCATCAAGGCGCTGCCGGCAACATCGGGTGGCTCCACTCAGCAGGCCCAGCTGTCCCGCCCCGCGCTGCAGGCCATCCAGAATGCCAAGAATGAAGCGGACCGGCTGGGCGATACGTATGTCTCCACCGAGGTGCTGCTGCTGGGGCTCTCTGCCGGGAGTGACGCCGTCGGGCGGTTAATGCGCGACGCCGGTGCCTCCCATGAAGCGCTGCTCGCCGCCCTGCCGGGTGTCCGCGGCGACCGTAAGGTCACCACCCCGGACCCGGAAAACACGTTCCAGTCGCTGGAACGGTTCGGCACGGACCTCACCGCGATGGCGCGTGCGGGCAAGCTGGACCCGGTGATCGGGCGCGACACCGAGATCCGGCGCATCATCCAGGTGCTGAGCCGCCGCACCAAAAACAACCCCGTGATCATCGGCGAGCCGGGGGTGGGCAAGACCGCCGTCGTTGAAGGGCTCGCCCAGCGGATCGTGGCCGGCGATGTTCCGGAAAGCCTGCGTGGCAAGACGCTGATTGCGCTGGACCTCGCCTCCATGGTGGCCGGGGCGAAATACCGCGGCGAGTTCGAGGAGCGCCTCAAGGCCGTGCTGGAGGAGATCAAGAACTCGGACGGCCAGATTGTCACCTTCATTGACGAGATCCACACGGTGGTGGGTGCCGGTGCCACGGGGGAGTCCTCGATGGATGCGGGCAACATGCTCAAGCCCATGCTGGCCCGCGGTGAGCTGCGGCTGATCGGCGCCACCACATTGGATGAGTACCGCGAGAATATCGAGAAGGACCCGGCCCTGGAGCGCAGGTTCCAGCAGGTGTACGTAGGTGAGCCCAGTGTGGAGGACACCATCGGGATCCTCCGCGGCCTCAAGGAACGCTACGAGGCGCACCACAAAGTCACCATCGCCGACTCCGCGCTGGTGGCCGCCGCAACCCTGTCCAACCGCTACATTTCCGGCCGCCAGCTGCCGGACAAGGCCATCGACCTGGTGGACGAGGCGGCCTCGCGGCTGCGGATGGAGATCGACTCCGCGCCGGAGGAGATCGACCAGCTGCGCCGTGCCGTGGACCGGCTCACCATGGAGGAACTGGCCCTGGCGAACGAGAAGGACGCTGCCTCGGTGGAGCGCCTGGCGGCCCTCCGCGCGGACAAAGCGGACAAGAGCGAAGAACTGGACGCGCTGAATGCCCGCTGGGCAGCAGAGCGCGCCGGGCTGAACCGGGTGGGCGACCTGAAGGCGAAGCTGGACGAGCTGCGCTCGGCATACGACAAGGCCGCGCGCGAAGGAGATCTCGAGACGGCGTCGCGGATCCTTTACGGCGAGATTCCGGCAGTTGAGCAGGAGCTGAACGCGGCCGCTGCCGAAGAGGCTGTGACGGAAAGGCCTGCCCAGATGGTGGCTGACGAGGTCACGGCGGACGACATTGCTGAGGTCATTTCAGCGTGGACCGGCATTCCGGCCGGGCGCATGCTGCAGGGCGAGAGCCAGAAGCTGCTCCATATGGAGCAGGAGCTGGGTAAGCGCCTGATCGGCCAGTCCAAGGCTGTGGCCGCGGTGTCGGATGCCGTCCGCCGTGCGCGGGCCGGTATCAGCGATCCCAATCGGCCCACGGGTTCGTTCCTGTTCCTGGGGCCCACGGGCGTGGGCAAGACGGAGCTGGCCAAGGCGCTCGCGGATTTCCTGTTCGACGACGAACGCGCCATGGTGCGGATCGACATGTCCGAGTACGGCGAGAAGCACTCGGTGGCGCGGCTGGTGGGCGCCCCTCCCGGGTACGTCGGCTACGAGGAGGGCGGCCAGCTGACGGAGGCCGTCCGCCGTCGGCCGTACTCCGTTGTCCTGCTGGATGAGGTGGAAAAGGCCCACCCGGAGGTCTTTGACATCCTCCTGCAGGTGCTCGACGACGGCCGCCTCACCGATGGCCAGGGCCGTACCGTGGACTTCCGCAACGCCATCCTGGTGCTGACGTCCAACCTTGGCAGCCAGTTCCTGGTGGACCAGTCGCTGGATGCACAGGCCAAGCGCGCCGCGGTCATGACCACGGTCAACGCGTCCTTCAAGCCCGAGTTTCTGAACCGGCTGGACGAGATTGTGCTGTTTGAAGCCCTGACCGTAGAGGAGCTCGCGCAGATCGTGGAACTGCAGGTAGCCGAGCTTGGCGGGCGGCTGCGCGAGCGCCGGCTTGCACTGGAAGTGTCCGACGGCGCCCGGGCCTGGCTGGCCATGTCCGGCTTCGATTCCGCGTACGGGGCCCGGCCGCTGCGCCGGCTCGTCCAGCGCGAGATCGGCGACCGCCTGGCCAAGGCCATCCTGTCCGGCGACATTGCGGACGGTGACACGGTGCTCGTGGACACCGCGGCCGACGTCGACGAACTCACCATTGAAGGGCTGGAGGCGCTCTCAGGACCCGACGGCGGTGCTCCCGCCGGCTCGGGCCTGGTGGTGCGGCGGAAGGAATAGGGCTCCGGGCTCACCGTTTCAGCCTGGCGACCCGGGTGACGGCGGGCCCGTCCTGTTCGCGTATTGTGCGGGCCGGTCGCTCGTCCTGGGTAAACCGACCAGGACGGCACCCCTGACGTTTGCCAGGACAGCCCCTGAGCCCTGCCGGGCCAATACCGGCAGGGGACGCGGGCCCGGTGGAGGAGTACCCTGTGATATATCCGTCCGGCACCGACGGATTGCTTCGGGTATAGGGGATGAAAAAACGTGGCTGCTGATCCAGCGTCGAGTCCGTCAACCGGGCCGCGCCCCGCCTCGGGTCCGGTAAAGAAACCTGCGCCTTCCAAGCCAAAACGCGTTCCCCGGAAACCATCCCAGGACAGGGCCGGGGACGCGGATGTGACTCGGGCCGGGATGATCTGGGTTGCGGTCAGCGCAGGGCTGGTCCTTTTGGTGTTGCTGATCATCTTCATTCTGCAGAACCAGGATCGCGTGACCGTGAGTTATCTTGGGGTTGCCGGCGAGCTTTCCCTGGGTATGGCGCTGTTCATCGCGGCAGTGGCGGGCGGAATTCTCGTCGCAATCGCCGGAGCAACCCGGATCCTCCAGCTGAGAAGCCAACGCCGCCACGCGCCCGGCCGGCCGCCAGCTTCGCCGGGACCTGCGGCAGCAGGCCGGCCCGAATCCAAGCCCGGTCTTTGACGCCGAAAACAACGACGAGTCGCGCAATTTTAGGGCAGAACGCTGGCGTTGATGACGTTTCCGCCGTCGGCGGTGACGTAGCAGTCCACGCGCCGGTCTCCCGATTCCCAGCTGGTGCTGCTGGGGTAGGCCCGCTGGAAGTTCAAGGTGTACTCGTTGGCTGCCGGCGCCAGCCTGGCCGCCTGGCAGGCTTCCAGGGCCTTGGCTGCGAGGGCCTCCCGGCCAGGATAGGAGCCGACTGCGGGGTAGCGGAAGACGGCGACGAGTTGGGCCGAGTGGCCGGTATCGCAGGCCACTACCGTTGACCGCAACGCCGCGGGGTCAAAATCCTTGAAGCAGTCGCCCAGCCGGTAGTCCGGCGGCCCCACACCCTCACGGGGAAGGGGGAGCGGGGTGGCAAGCGGAGTGGGCAGGATTTCCACGACCCCGGAGCCGCCGTCGCCAGATGCCTCGGGCGCCCCGGAATCCAGCCAGACTGCGAGCCACACCAGGCCTCCAGCCACGCCGAGCAGAACCGCCACAAAGAGTGCCTTCAGGAATGCTGACGCGCCCCCCCGGCGCTTCCGGGGCGAGGGCTCCGTTGCAGGTGCCGCGACCGCCTCCTGCGGCAACTCCGCGGTGGGCGGAGCGCCAGGTTTGGGCGGGATGGGACGCAATTCCTGGTTGTCCATCCGGATACCCTCCTGGGTTTCGCCGCTGCCTGCCGCCCGCACCGTGGACCGGATCGGCATCTGATGAACAGACTCTATCCAACAAAAAAGCCGGGAACGTTGCGCACCGCGGCGGTAAGGGTACCCGACATGTCGTCCACGCGCATGGGCAGGGCAGCACCGGGCGCGGAAAGCATGTAATCTAGGTGTTACGACAAATTGACCAAACATTCCGGGGCCTCACCGATAGCCAAGGTGACCACCTCCGGTCCGAGTACAAAAGGGGGTCACGCCATGGGGCGCGGCCGTCAAAAGGCAAAAGCTACCAAGCAGGCTCGGGATATTAAGTACTATTCCCCGAACACTGACTATTCGGCCCTTCAGCGCGAGCTCAAAGGTCCTGATGGTCGTGCCACGAGCCATTTCGCGAATGACCCGGTTGAACCGGACTATTCGGCTTATGTGGATAAGTACGCGGACGATTTGGAAGAAGACGACGACGAGGTAGACACCCGTCGGATCGGCTAGCTGCCGCACGCCGGTCCCGCCGCAAGGCGCCCGGCCCGCGACACTGCAGTACGTTCGGACGCCGCATTTGTTCGTGAGTACAGCACTTCTTTTCAGCACCCGGATCCCAACGGACCCGCGGTGCTGGCCTCAGTTATCAGGCCCGTTGCCTGCGCCGGAACCCGGTGCCGGCGGCGGGCTTTTTGGTGTTGACTGGAGGCATTGATGCGCTGTGCCGCCCGCGAAAGGACCTCCCATGTCAGGAAACCCCTCATCCCCCGGCTACCGCCACGGTGAACCGTGCTGGGCTGATGTCCAGACCCGGGACGTGGAAGCAGCCAAGGCCTTCTACGCAGCGGTGTTCGGGTGGACCTTCAAGGACCTGCCCACGCCCGATGGCCGCAACTATGCCCAGGCGTTTGTGGGGGAGGACCTCGTGGCCGTGGTGGCGCCGCAGGACCCGCACCAGGAATCACTCGGTACGCACGCCCAATGGAACATCTACTTCGCGGCCGAGGATGCAGGTGCGCTGGCTGAAGAAGTCCCGCACGCGGGGGGTGCAGTGCAGTTCGGCCCTGAAGAAGTGGCGGACACCGGCGTGATGGTGTTTGTGGATCCTCCCGGCGGCGGGACCACCGGCGTGTGGCAGCCCGGGACGCACACAGGCTCCGGCCGGTACAACGAGGCCGGTGCGCTGTCCTGGACGGAACTGCTGACGCCGGAACCGCGGGCCGCCGTCGGGTTCTTCCAGCAGCTGTTCGGCCACGAGGTGACCGAGTATCCCCAGGACGACGGCGGCACGTACAGCACGCTGATGGTGAACGGTGCGGAGGTGGCCGGGATCGTCGCGGCCGAGGCGCCTGCCAGGTGGCAGATCTACTTCGGCGTCACCGACGTGGCCGATGCCGTGCGGAAGGCCGTGGCGGCGGGGGCGGAAGTCCTGATCGCACCGGAGCCGGATGACGACGATACGCCCGGCGCTACGGCCACCCTCAAGGACCCGCAGGGCGGGGTGTTCAGTCTGCTGGAGGTTTAGGCGTACGCGTTGACCAACCGGACGGCGCCGCCGTCTACTCCCTTGGCGCCCTGGACGTAGTCCGGTCCGGTCTTGAGGACGGCATCCGAGTCCGCGGTGACGGTGCCCATGATCCAAGACGGCACGCCGCGGTCGTTGAGGCGGGCCACGGCGGCGTCGGCAGCTTCGGCGGACACGATGGCCACCATGCCCACGCCGAGGTTCAGGGTGCGCTCCAGGTCTGCCAGCGGCACGTTGCCCAGCTCGGAGACCAGCTTGAAGATGGCTGGCAGCTCCCAGGTGGCGCGGTCCACGGTGGCCACAAGGCCCTGCGGCAGGACGCGGGCAAGGTTCGCGGCCAGGCCGCCGCCGGTGACGTGGCTGAAGCCGTGCACGGCTGCACCTCCGGCGGAGCCGCTGACCGGGAAGGCGCGGGCCAGGTCCAAGCAGTCTGCAGCGTAGACGCGGGTGGGTTCCAGCAGTTCCTCGCCCAGCGTGCGGCCGAGTTCGGAGACCTGGCGGTCCAGTGCCCAGCCGGCGTGGTTGATGACGCGGCGGACCAGGGAGTAGCCGTTGGAGTGCAGGCCGGAGGAGGCCATGCCGATCACAACATCGCCGGCGCGGACGCGGTCCGGGCCCAACAGGTCGGAAGCCTCAACAACACCGGTGGCGGCACCGGCAACATCGTATTCGTGCTCGCCCAGCAGGCCGGGGTGCTCGGCCGTTTCGCCGCCCACCAGGGCGGTACCGGCGACGGAGCAGGCCGCGGCGATGCCACGGACAATGTCCGCGATGCGCTCCGGGACAACCTTGCCGCAGGCGATGTAGTCGGTCATAAAGAGCGGCTCGGCGCCCACCACAACGATGTCGTCAACCACCATGCCCACCAGGTCAAAGCCGATGGTGTCGTGGATGTCCATGGCCTGGGCGATGGCAACCTTGGTGCCCACGCCGTCGGTGGACGTGGCCAGCAGCGGTCGCTTGTAAGTCAGCAGGCGCGAGACGTCGTACAGGCCGGCGAATCCGCCCACGCCGCCTATCACGGAGGAATTGTGGGTGGCCTTCACGGCACCCTTCATCAGTTCCACGGCGCGGTCGCCGGCTTCAACGTCAACACCGGCGGAGGCGTAGGTGATGCCTGCAGGGATCAGCGGGCTGTTGCCGGCGGCGGGGGTTGCGGAAGTCATACGGACTCTTTCTTTTCAGCGCCGGGGGTGGTGGCTACGTGGTGGATAGCGGGCACGTGGTCTTCTTCGGTGAGCAGGTTCTCGAACTCGGCGTCCGGTCCCGGATCGCAGCCGGTGGCGCCGGCCTTCTCCGCCGGGTCCTCCTCGTCGTCGATCGAGGAGACCGTCAGCGCGGCCGTTGCGCCGGGGAGGGCAGAGGGCGACGGCGTGAGGCCGCCGAGGTCGGTGCGCTCCAGCAGGTTCTTGCCCAGTTTGTCCGCGCCCGGGAGCGTGATGGGGTACTGGCCGGTGAAGCAGGCGGTGCAGAGCCGCTCCCGCGGCTGCATGGTTGCGTTGATCATGCCGTCTTCGGAGATGTACGCGAGGGAATCGGCGCCGATGGCCTGGGAGATTTCCTCGATGGTGGCGCCGTTGGCGATCAGCTCGGCCCGGGAGGCGAAGTCGATGCCGTAGAAGCACGGCCATTTGACCGGCGGGGAGGAAATCTTGATGTGGACGGACGCGGCGCCGGCCTCGCGGAGCATCCGGACGATGGCGCGCTGGGTGTTGCCGCGGACGATCGAGTCATCCACCACCACCACGCGCTTGCCGCGGATGACGGACTCGAGGGCGTTCAGCTTGAGCCGGATGCCCAGCTGGCGAAGGGTCTGCGAGGGCTGGATGAATGTGCGGCCCACGTAGGAGTTCTTGACGAAGCCGTGCGCGAAGGGAATGCCTGATTCCTCGGCGTAGCCTACGGCGGCCGGGGTACCGGACTCCGGGACCGGGATGACGATGTCCGCGTCCTGGGTGTTTTCGCGGGCCAGCTGACGGCCCATCTCAACACGGGACTCGTACACGGAGCGTCCCGCGATGGCGGCGTCCGGACGGGCGAGGTAGACATATTCGAAAACGCAGCCGGCCGGCGTCGCCTCCGCGAAGCGCTTGGACCGCACGCCGTCCTCGTCGATGGCGATGAATTCGCCCGGCTCGATTTCGCGGATGAAGCTGGCTCCCACGGTGGCCAGAGCTGACTGCTCGGAGGCGACCACCCAGCCGCGCTCCAGCCGGCCCAACACCAGCGGGCGGATGCCGTAGGTGTCGCGTGCCGCGTAGAGGGTGCCTTCGTCCATAAACACGAAGCAGAAGCCGCCCTTGATCTTCGGCAGCAGCTCCAGGGCCGTCTGTTCGAGGGTCTTGCCCGCTTCGCCTTCGAGCAGTGCCGTGACCAGGGCGGTGTCCGAGGTGTTGCCCTGCTTCATTTCGCCGCTGAGCTGGCCGCCGTTGCGTTCCAGGATCATGGCGTTGAGCTCGGCTGTGTTGGTCAGGTTGCCGTTGTGCGCCAGGGCAACGGTGCCGGTGCTGGTGGCACCGAGGGTGGGCTGGGCGTTGGCCCAATGGCTGGCTCCGGTGGTGGAGTAGCGGCAGTGTCCCACCGCCAGGTGCCCGGTCAGGGTGTTCAGCGTGGTCTCGTCAAAGACCTGGGAAACGAGCCCCATGTCCTTGTAGACGTTGATCCGCTTGCCGTCACTGGTAGCTATACCAGCCGACTCCTGACCGCGGTGCTGCAATGCATACAGCCCGTAATAGGTGAGTTTTGCTACTTCTTCACCTGGCGCCCAGACCCCGAAAACGCCACAAGCGTCCTGAGGTCCCTTTTCGCCAGGGAGAAGATCATGAGAAAGTTTTCCATCGCCGCGTGCCACTGGTCGATTATCTCATGAGATGAGGTAAGACTTGTCCGCCGCGGCCATTGTGACCGGACCGCAGGCCGGGCGACAGCGCTGGTGCCTGTGTGATGCCCAGGGCTACGTGCCGTCGTCGGGCTCTGAATCAGGGACCGCTTCGACGATGGCGCGTTTCTGCCGCTTGACGCTCCGCCGGTCCAGCAGCAGGGCCGCCACGGCGCCCAACACTGCGCCGACGGCGCCGAACATGATCAGGAAGAAGCCGAACACTGAGCCGCGCTCAAAGGATTCGTCGCCGGGGAGCCCGTACGCGACGGCGGCAGCCGCCGCTGCGCCCACCAGGGCGCCGACGATGAGGAACGGCACATATTTCGGTGCCCGGCGGACGGTGACCGTGCGGCGCTCAGCGGGGGTTTCTTCAAAAGCCATGCCCTCAAGCCTACCCACCATTGCGGTTGCCCTCTCACTTGTCGCTGCCAAAACGGCGGCGGAACGGGAGCTGGGAATGACGGAGCATCGGGGCGGACGGATATCATCAGCCGAGGGACCGATAGCAGCGCCGATGAAAGTGCTGATCACAGTGGGGACAGGAGAGCATGAACGGCGCAGTCACTTACAGCCACGAAGCCGCGGAGTCGGACAGGACAACCGGTTTGAGGGAATACGGGCTGGTGCCCGCAGAGGCTGGCGAAGCCCCCTCGCTCCCCGACGCAGAAGCAGCCAAGGCGCTGGATAACCTGGTCCAGCTGGCAGCCCGGCTTTGCGCTGTTCCCTACAGTGTGGTCAATGTCATTACCGAGGGCCAGCAAATCCAAATTGCGGCCTTCGGCGTGGACGCCAGAGTTTGCAGCCGCGAGGACTCAATGTGCGCCCAGGTCTTCCTCCCGGGGACAACCACTGTTGTGCAGGATGCTTCCCAGGACCCGAGGTTCGCCGGGAACCCCTTTGTCACGGGCGAGATCGCCAAGGTCCGCTTCTATGCTTCGGTTCCGCTGCAGACTGCCTCCGGCTTGGTCCTGGGCTCGCTCTGCGTTTTCTCCGATAATGCGGTCAGCCCGCAGGCCGAACAGATTGCGATGCTCGAGGTTCTCGCCCAACAGGTTGTGGAGCTGCTGGAACTCCAGCACCGCACCCTGCAGCTGAACGACGCGCTGGCGGAACTGCGACGCAGCAACACCGCACTGGGCGACTTTGCGGGCAGGGTCAGCCACGACCTCCGCATTCCGCTGACCACCATCCTGGGGTACGTCGAGCTTGCCGAGGACGACCCCGATATTTCGCAGGGCAGCGCCGCCGCTGAATACTTATCGCGGATCGCAGGCAGCGGCCGCCGCATGCAGGCCACCCTCGAGGACGTCCTGGACTACTCCAAGGTGGGCGGGCAGCTCTCCCGGGAGCGGTTCTCGCTGCTGGCGCTCACCGCCGAGGCGGCCGGCGACCTGGGCCAGGCCCTGGGCGGCGCCAGCGGCATCCACTGCGACGACGCCGAGCTCGTGGCCGACCGGGCGCAAATACGGACTCTGCTTCAGAACCTCATTGCCAATTCCCTGAACTACCGGAGTACCGAACATGCCCTGCACATCAGCATCAGCGCGGTGACTGGCGAGACGGGAACGGCCGTGTCGGTGGCGGACAACGGCAAAGGGATCGAAGCGGCAGACAGGCAGCGCGCAATGGAACCGCTGGTCCGGCTGCAGCGGGCCGGGGACGGTCCCGGGTCAGGGCTTGGCCTGGCCACATGCCGGCGCATCGCCAAGGCCCACGGGGGTGAGCTGCGGATCAGCGAAACGCCGGGCGGCGGCACCACCGTTTCCGTCTGGATCGCCGCGTAGCTAACTCTGTGATGTCCTCGTGAGGACCCATGTGTTGGTGCCGTCCTGCCGTTCGAACGTCACGGTGGTGACCAGCGCCTCGATGAGCGCAAGGCCGCGGCCGGACTCCGCGTCGTCGTCGGCCGTTCCCGGTTCCAGAGGGCCGAACGGAGGCTTGGCGTGGTAGGCACTGACCCTGGCTTGCAGCTGCGTGGTCCGCACGCTGATGTCCACCCCGAGCTCCACCGGCCGGGCCGCCGCCGGATGCGCGTGCTGGACGATATTGGACGCAGATTCGACCACCGCCGTTGTGAACGTCATCTGGTCCATGGCCTGGACGAACGGGGCGTCCTCCCAGAGCTTGTCCAGCTCGTTGTGGACGGAGTCGATGGCCTCGGCCGTGGACAATCCCCGGAACGTCCGCCGGGCCAGGACCTCAGTCATTGCCGAACGCTTCGTCAGCCGAGGCGTAGGACGTCAGCACCCGGTCCATGCTGGTCAGCTCCAGGACCATCTTCACCTGCGGCTGAACGGCCGCGATGCGTAGGTCTCCGCCGGCCTGGCGGGCGGCCTTCAGGCAGCCGATCAGCGCGCCCAGTCCCGAGGAATCCATAAATGCCGTGTTCTCCAGGTTCACCACGATCCGCGACGAACCCCCGGCGATCACGTCGGTGACGAATTCGCGCAGTTTGGGCGCCGACACCATATTCAGCCGTCCGTCCGCCTTGACCTCCGCGTACGAATCCTTGACCTCGTAACTAAACTCCATCGGATTTCCTCTCTCCTGCATCAACGTCCACAGCGGGTTCGTAGCCCTTGTACAAAACGGCCCGGACCAGGATGCTCATGACCACCAGGTCAAAAATAACCCAGGCTACGTTCACCAGCGTGCCAAGCGGCTCGGCCAGTCCCGTGGCCAATCGGATAATCCCGACTACGGAGGCCACCGCCAGCAGCACACTCACCACAATCTGGGGCCGGATGAGGCTCCAGCTGGGGCCGCCGGTCTGGCGGCCTTTGGGGGTGACAGCGAACCCGAGCGGGCGGCCGAACCACACGTTCCGGGCCGCCGTCGAACACGCCTTGATCCAGGTGGGGAACAGCGCGAGGCTGTACTGTTGCCCGCGCCAGGTGGGAATTCCGCGGCCGGCCACCGCGAACAGCAGCTGGTTGGCGACCATAAACGGGATGAACCGCAGGAAGAAGTCCCAGCTGAGGCTGGACACCGGCAGGACACCCAGCAGGAGGTAGATGATGGGGGCAGCGAAGTAGATGACCGCCGCGTACCCGCTGAGGTAGGTCCACATGGTGGCGAAGTACATCAGGCGCTGGCCGATCTTCAGGCCTTTCTGCACGAGCGGGTTCTCGCGGAGCAGCACCTGCATGGTTCCCTGCGCCCACCGGAGGCGCTGGGTCAGCATGGTCTTCAGGTCCTCCGGCGCCAGGCCGTAGGCCAGGATCTCGTGGTGGTAGACACTTTCCCAGCCCATGGCATGCATGCGCATGGCCGTGGCCATGTCCTCGGTGACGGAGATAGTGGCCAGTGGCATGACCGGCTGCGCTTCATCGTTCCGCTCCACGTTCAGGGCGTCCAGGACGGCCTGCACGGATTCCAGTGCGCCCAGCGGCGACCAGTCGCGGGCAGACATACGCTGGACGGCGTCGTCGGCCACCACCGGGACGCCGGTGGCACCCACATGCGCGAGTTCCATGGCGGCGATCTCTTCGAGGTCGGCCTGCAGAGCGGACATGTCGGCCTGGACCAGCGTCTGCACGGCCGCGTCCACGCGGCGGCGGACCCGGTACGTGATCTCACTCATGGCCTCGCCGGCCGCCATCTGTTCCTGGGCTTCCAGCATGGCGGTCTCCACCGCGTCCAGCACTTCGGCCACGAGCGGGGTGTTGGTGTCCGCGGATTTGCGCACCTGGCGGATGGCGGACCGGGAGGCCGTGAGGGCGCGGCGGATGCTCTTTTCGGTCTCCTTGACGTAGCCCACCAGGCCCAGCTGCATCAAAGCTTCGCGCCGCAGGATGGCGTTGGAGCCGCAGAAGAACGCCGCGTTCCAGCCGTCCTTGCCCTGCTGGATAGGGCCGTAGAACAGCGGCGCCTGGCTGCCGAGTGGATCGTGGGCGGGCACGTTGCTGAAGTACTGCGGCGTCTGGACCAGGGCCACCCGGCGGTTGTTGAAATAGCCCAGTGTCTTTTCCAGGATGTCCGGCTCGGGGATCTGGTCTGCGTCCAGGATCAGCAGGAATTCACCGTGCGTGACCATCAGGGCGTTATTCAGGTTGCCGGCCTTGGCATGCCGCGGCACGTTGGCGGTCCAGGCGTCGCTGCGGGTCACATAACCCAGCCCGTGCTCTTTGGCCAGGGCCTTCAGCTCGGGGCGGGCGCCGTCGTCAAGAATCCAGGTGCTGTGCGGGTGTCGGATCTTTTGGGCCGCCAGTGCCGTGGTCATGACCATGTCCAGGTCTTCGTTGTACGTGGTGATGAAGACATCAACGGTGGCATCGTGCGGCGGGGCGGGTGCTCCCTTGCGGATCTTGAGGTGCCACACGGTCATACCGAACAGCATTACGTCGATGAGGCTGTAGGTCTCGGCCACCACCAGGGGCACCGCAATCCACCAGGCATCCCAGTTCAGCGACGCCGCCCAACGCCAGCACACGTAGTTCAGCCCGAGGACGACGGTCAGAACCACTACCAGGCGGGTCCAGAAGCGGGTCATGCGGTTGCGGGCGCGGACAGACGGCGGACCACCACCACGGTGACATCATCCTCGGCAGTTTCGGCAGGCGCCAGCGCCAGGATGGCGTCACAGGCGGACTGCGCGGAAACCTGGCCGTTAGCGGCGGCGAGTACTGACTCGGTGAACTTCTCCACGGAGTCGAAGACGTCCAGTACGCCGTCGCTGACCACCACCAAGGAGTCGCCCGGGGCCAGGCCGACGGCGGATTGCGGCCACACGGACCCGGCCCAGGCGCCCACCGGCGGGCCGCCGCTGGGAAGGCGGTGCACCGAGCCTTCTGCCGTGATGTGCAGCGCCAGTCCGTGGCCGGCGTCGACATAGCTGACGACGCCGGAGGCGGCGTCCAGGCGGGCGTGGAAGAGGGTGACAAACGAGTTGGAGGAATCCAGGTCCGCCGCGATGGTGCTGCTGGCGGAGGCGAAGGCTGCGTCCAGGTCCTGGCCCTGTCCCGTGGACCGCATAACCGCCCGGACGGTGGCCGCGATGAGGGCGGCGCCCATGCCTTTGCCCATGGCATCGGCGAACGTCAGGTGCAGGCCCTCGGGCGTGCTGTACCAGTCGTAGAAGTCACCACCCACGCTGCGGGAGGGGCGGAAGACTCCGGCGACGTCGTACCCGTCCACCCGGACGTCCTCCTGGGGCAGCAGGCTTTGCTGGACCTCGGTGGCGCGTTCCAGCTCGCTGGCCGCGGCTGTGTCCGCGGCTGTGTCCACCACGGACGGCTGCCGGCGGCGGAACAGGGCATTGATCCTGGACTGGAGTTCGCGCGGGCTGAACGGTTTGCTGATGTAGTCATCCGCGCCGTTGTCCAGGCCCGTGAGCTTGTCCAGTTCGTCGGCGCGGGCGGTGAGCATCACGATGAACGCATCGGAGAAATCACGCAGGAGCTTGCAGACTTCCAGCCCGTCCATGTCCGGCAGGTTCAGGTCCAGCGTGATCAGATCAGGCTTGGCGCGGCGGACTTCCTCCATACCGGGCAGCCCGGCCTCGGCCTGGGTGACCTCGAAACCCTGCTTGACGAGGATCCGCACAAGTAGGCCCCGGATGTCCGGATCGTCCTCAATCACAACGGCACGGCGAGGTTCGGGCATGGAAGGCATGACTCTACTTCTACAGTATTGGGGCCGGTGAAGCATGTCATAGCTATGACAAGCGGGCAGGAAGTCGCTCAGGCTCCGGGCAATCCGGGGCTGGCGGCCATGGCGTGGCCCGGTCTTGCCGGAAAACTTGCCTGCCCTTGATGGGTCCTTGAGGCTCCGTGGCCACACTCGAAGAACCAACTACGAAGGAAAACGCGGACTGCCGGAGGACGGTGCAGGAGTTATGGAAACAACGGAATCCGTCAGGCTGCCGGGCAGGCTGGCACGCTCGTGGCGGCTCTTGAAACAGGGCCGCCGCCCGCGCAGCACCGTTCACTACCTGAGCCATTTCTGGCGGCTCCGCTCACTGTCCCGCTCGCTGGCCCAGGCCCTGGGTGAGTCATGGGGGGCCTCGAGCTGGCCCGGGGACCGGCTGGAGGTTGGCATCGAACTCTCGGACAAGGTCGAACAGCTGACCCGCCTCCTGAACCGCGAAACCCAACTTCACGTCCGTCTGGCAGCCTCACGAAGCAGCCGTTCCCCGCTGACCCTTTCCGTGCCACACTGGAGGACAATCAAGTGGCTGGGGGAAACCAGGTCAGGAGATTGCTGTGCATTGGTTTACCGGGTGGGCGTACTTCTTGGCGGGACTCATAACCATGGACGCGCTGCTACTGGCCTTGTGGCTGATCGACATCGACTGGCCGAATAACTGGCGGAAAAAGCCCTGATTCGGCGCCCGGACTTATTTCTATCGCTATGCCTGACTCCCGGTTGGTGGGCTACCTGTGCCCCGCCGGACTAGACCCCCAGGGACTCGCGCAGGGCAGCGACGTGGGCCTGCGCCTTAACCTGGTACTGCGCCAGCGCCACGTTGCCGTCGGAGTCCACCACCACGGTGGAGCGGACCAGGCCTTCGACGATCTCGCCGTTGACCAGCTTTTCGCCCCACGCACCGTAGGCCAGGGCTACTGCGTGGTCCTCGTCGGAGAGCAGCGGGAAGGTCAGGTTGAAGTCGCCGGTGAAATCGGCCAGCTTCCCGGGGGCGTCGGGGGAGATGCCCAGGACTTCATAGCCGGAGCTCTGGAGGGATGAGAGGCTGTCGCGGAAATCGCAGGCCTCAGTAGTGCAGCCGGGGGTTGCCGCCTCCGGGTAGAAGTACACGATGACGTTTTTGCCGCGGTAGTTGGCCAACGAGGTTTCCTTGCCCTCGGCGTCCTGCAGGGTGAAATCGGGGGCCTGGGTACCTGGCTGAAGTTTGATGGTCAGTTGGGGGCTCATGGCGTTCCTTCGGGAGACTCTGATGGCAGAAGTACAGGAAACCAGTGAATCTGCTTTCCACTTTGAACTACAACTCCGGTGTCATTTGAAGTATTCCGGCTGGTCCAGCGCCGCGAACTATGCAGGGGACCTTCTTCGGCCCCGCGACCGTCCGGCGGACCCATTGACTTGAGGCGTCGGATGGATACGGTTAGAGATACACCTTATTGGTCTCCGCAGTACGTGATCCGCACTTCTTTGCCGCCTGCCGGTATCCACTCACAACCGCTTGGTCCCAGCCCTAAGCGCCCGCCGAAAATGATCCCTAGCCCGGGGTTTTCATCAGTCTTGGGCTGACGGGTGTGTTTAAGAGACGAAAAGGTGCTCTGACAAGGGAAAATAGGGGTGTCTACGCCGTTATTTCCGTGTCTTGAAGGAGCACCTTTTCGATGCCCCAGTCTACCAAGGTCTTCCCATCCGTCCCGGTCACTTTCACCGGCCAGTCGCTGGTCTCCCATGCCGGTGCCAGGGTCCTGACTTCATTCATTGACGCCCTCGGGTTCCGGGATCTGTGCGAGGACCGGCTGGGCCAGTTCGTCCCCGCGATGGCCTCGCACCGGCCAGGGAGGCTGCTCGGGTCGCTGGCGGTGATGCTCGCCGCCGGCGGCGAGTACGCCTCCGACCTGGACATCCTGCGCTCCCAGCCCGGAGTGTTCGGGAAAGTGCCCTCGAACGCGACAGTCTCGCGGTTCTTCGAACGCACCGTGAAGAACCCGGACGTTTTCGATTACGGTTTTTCGACCCTGTCCAAGGAACTGCGGACCCGGGCATGGGAAGCCGCGGGTGACCGCAGCCCGGCGGTGACGGCGACGGCCGCGGACCCGCTGGTCATCGACCTCGACGCCACACTGGTGGCCTCGCACTCCGAGAAGGAACGAGCCACCGGCAACTACAAGGGCGGGTTTGGATTCGCCCCGTTCACCGCCAGCATCGATTACGGTTCCGGCCGAGGCACCGGGGAGGAACTCGCGGTGCTGTTGCGCCACGGCGGGGCAACAGCGAACAACGCCGAGGACCACATCCGCATCTTCGAGGCCGCCATCGCGGTCCTGCCCGACGCACTCTACGGTGAAGACGACGAACTGGACGGGGAGAAAATCCTGGTCCGCACCGACAGCGCCGGCGCGTCCCGGAAGTTCCTCTGGTACCTGCATTCGCGCGGCGTGCAGTTCTCCGTCTCGTACCCGGTTCCGGTCGGCAAGGCCCACATGATCGACTGGATCAACGACAAGAAATACTGGCAGCCGGCCCTGGACCAGGACGGCAACGAACGCGACGACGCCTGGGTCATCAACGCCACCCAGGTGATCCCGCTCGAGGACTACCCGCCCGGGACGAAGATCTTCCTGCGCGCCGAACCGCTGCACCCCGGTGCGACACCGACCCTGCTCGACATCGACGGTCACCGTGTAACAGCGTTCCTGACGAATGCCCCACGCTGGCACGGACCGTTCCTGGACGCCCGGCACCGGGCCCGCGGCCGCTGCGAGAACCGCATCAAGACGCTGAAGAACACCGGCCTGAGCAAGCTCCCCTTCTTCGATTTCGCCGCGAACCAGGCCTGGGCGAACCTCGCGGTCCTGGCCGCGAACCTGGTCTCCTGGCTCCAGCTCACCGCCCTGCCCGACGGCCACAAGGCACAGGGCTGGGACATCAAACGCTGGCGCTACCGGCTCTTCGCCACCGCCGGCAAGATCATCACCCGCGCCCGCCGGACCCACCTGCTGCTGCCCGACGCCGCACCGGAGAAACCCCTCATCGCCGCACTGCTCGAAGCGATCAGCCGGATCGCTGCAGCCGCTAACCGCCCCGCACACCTGCTGCGGACCTGACACCGCAGCCCCCGTCAACCAACGAGCCGGAAAGAGCACGCCAACGGGATCAGTGGAAGCCCGCGCCCCGCCCCGCGACCCCGGGGCCCTTCAGCCACGCCCTAAATCCGATCCAGCCCGCCGGGACGACAAAAACCCGGACCCGGCGCCCCGACCGCCGTCCGATGAAAAATCCGGGCTAGGCTGTGTCCCCAATGACCGCAAATTTCATCAGAGCTTTGGCCGTTAAATCCTTGGATATCCCGGACAGGAAACGGTGTCCGGACAAGGCCGAGTTCGATTTCGTCACCGTCGATGACTACTCCGTGGCCCGCCTCATCCTCTC
This sequence comes from Pseudarthrobacter sp. NBSH8, assembly GCF_014217545.1. Classification (NCBI taxonomy): domain Bacteria; kingdom Bacillati; phylum Actinomycetota; class Actinomycetes; order Micrococcales; family Micrococcaceae; genus Pseudarthrobacter; species Pseudarthrobacter sp. NBSH8. Next base: position 3,679,441 of record NZ_CP043178.1, on the reverse strand, counting down.
ACCAGGCTGGCGCTGGTCCGAGTCTGCCAAGCCCATGGAACTGACGGACTTCTGCGAGCACAACCACCTCGGCTACTGTGTCTCCGGCAGTCTGGAGATTCGGACGTCCGACGGCGTGAGGTCCACCATCCATGCCCATGACACCTATGCGCTGCCTCCCGGGCACGATGAGTGGGTGGTTGGCTCCGAGCCCTTCGTCGCCATTGAGTTCCTTGGCGCGGCGTCCTTCGGCCGGCCGCGGAGCAGGGGACTGCACGCGCTGATCTGAGCCCGCGGAGCGCCGGAGCCGCGAGTGAAAGTGCCCCACGTGCCAAGGGTTAGTGTTCGACGGCGGCCGGCCGGCCGCCGTCGAACACTACCCTTGAGGCGTCCTAGCTGCAGAACTTGGTGAAGGCGGCGCCGGCTTCCTGGTACCTGGGCCCCAGATCGGCGAGCTTGGCCTCGTCCGGGGTTTCCTTGGCCGACTCATCGGTGAACTCGATGATGGATCCAAGCGCAGGCTTGAGGTCATCCGATGCCACAACTTCGATGGGCCGGATCTGGTTGGCGAGACGCACCAGGCCGGTCTTGCCCACATTGGTCGCGGGGTTCGACAGGACAGCCTTGACGCGATCGCAGGTCTCGGGGGTGGAAAGTTTGGTGGGCGTTGTGCATGCCGAAGCGGAAAGCACGAGGCCGGCAGCGATCAGGGCGGTGGCGAGTTTCTTCATGGGTCCCTCAGTAGTTGATTGAGGTCTCGATTGTAAGCAGAGACCTCAGCAGCTTGCCGAACGTGGGCTCAGGAGGGCGTAGTGTGACCGCGCTAGGAGGCGGCTTCCACCGCTTGCGCGGGGCCGGGCAGCGGCCAGTCAGCGGTCGCCCAGGTTTCCGCTGAGCGGCGGGATGGCGCCGCCGTCGTCGGGTTTGTGTCCCTTGCGTTCAGCCGCGCTGTGAATCTCGCCGTCGGCTGTTCCGTCCGACTCGCCCTCCAGGTCCACCAGGCCGCCGGTCTGGTCGAACAGGTGCGCGTACCGGTTGGACGCCGACGGCTCGCTGGTCGGGGCGGATTCCCGCCAGGCCCCGGTGGCGTGGCCCTCGTGTTCGATGAATTCCTTGAACTGCTTCAGGTCGTGTTCCGCCTGGCGGGCCACGACGTGGAGCAGGTCGCCGACCTTCTCCACCATGCCCTCCGGCTGGTAGTCGAGAGTGAGCGAAAGCTGGGTTTTGTTGCCGCCGGCGTCGGAGAATTCCACGGCGCCGGAGTTCCTGGCCCCCTCTGTGGACGCCCACTCAATCCTGCGGTCCGGGATCTGCTCCACGATGGTGGCTTCCCAGTGCCGACGGACTCCGGCAATGTGGGCCACCCACTTCAGGCGGTTGTCACTGAGCTGGGTCACGCTCTCGACGCCACCCATAAACCGTGGAAAATCCTCAAACTGAGTCCACTGGTTGTAGGCCGTGCCGACCGGCACATCAACCACAATCCGCTTCTCCACTTTGCTGCTCACAACGTCTCCTTTGTCTGGAACGATCTGATGACAAACCGAATATAGTCAGTAGCCTTACCATATCGCCGTCGGGCCCTGGAGCCAGAGGGGAGGGTGGCTAGTCTTCGTCGGTGTCGGCGCCCTCGGCAGGTTCCTGGGAATGCATGCGGATGTCGGTGGGATCCGCTGTCTCGTCCCCTTCGGCCGGAGCCTCGCTGTGGATCCGCTGCGCCGCTACTGGCTTTTCCTTCATGTCAACCTCTCCCGTGGTGTGTGGAATGTGCCTCATTCATCATTCAGCGCCTCCCACAGCCGGGTGTCAATAACCACTCAACGGGCCAGGCCCGCCGCGGCAGATCTGCCGCGGTGAGGGCGTCAGTCCAGAGGTAGGGTAACCGTCACGGTGGTGCCCTGCCCTGGCTTCGAACGGACGCTGGCGGTCCCGCCGGCCTTTTGCACCGCCACGGACATCAGCCGCAGCCCGTAGCCGTGGTTCTTGCCACTCAACGCGAGTTCGCAATCAAAGCCCGTGCCGTCGTCGGACACGACCAGGCGGATGCCGTGGCCAACTGCGGATAACTGGACGGTGATCTCGCCGGCGCCGGCGTACTTGAAGACGTTGCTCAGCGCTTCGCGCGCCGATTGGTAGAGGAGGGACGCGCAGTCCGCCGGGATCTCGATGCCCCAGTGCGGAGTATCCCAGCGGACTGCCGTTCCCTGCTGACGGAGAGGCACGGTCAACCGGTCAATGCAACCGGCCAGCCCCAAGGTGTGGAAGTCGAGCGGGTGATGATCAGTGATCACGCCATCCACCACAACGACTTCGTCCAGAGCTGATTCGTTCCCCATGAATCTTCCTGCTTCCCCGCTGTTCTTTTGTGTTGCTAGCTCCAGCGTGGACCGCCAAATGCATGGGTTGCGAAGGGTTGGCTCAAGATTGGATCAAAATTTTCGGGACAGATCGGCGTCGTTTTGTTTCAGGGCGGCGGATGGTCCTGGGCAGAACCTGTGAAAAGAGGAGCGGCGCGTCCGACGGCGGGCGGCAGCTCAGTGCCACCTGCGCCTTCTCAGCACCGCCTGCGGTAAGCCCGGCCGCGTTGAGATCTTCTTTACCAAAGCTTGTACTTTCGTTGCCGGTTCTCTGCCGGTGGATTGCGTTGCCCTTGGAAGAGTCAAAGCACAGCAGGATTCGATGACTCTTTTATGTGGAGATAATTAAGCTAATGCGTGCCGCGTCACAATTTCATGAAATTGTTCACCCGCCTCACCCGAAAATACCGGCCATTATTGCGGCCAAATCATTGCCCGCGTTTCTGTGATTACGGTCCTGATTCCGGCGCACAATGAGGCGGCGGGTATCGGCGCAACGCTGAATTCCCTAAAGTCGCAGAGCCGCCGCCCGGACAGGGTGATCGTGGTGGCAGATAACTGCACTGATGCCACGGAGGCGATAGCCCTCGCCGAGGGCGCCGAAGTTCTGCGCACCGAAGGCAATACAGACAAGAAGGCTGGTGCCCTGAACTTCGCCCTGGGCGGGCTCCTGCCTGGCGCCGGGCCCGAAGACCTGATCCTCATCCAGGACGCCGATTCCCAGCTGGCCCATGACTTTGTGGAACGGGCCGTGGCCCATTTGCGGCGCGATTCCCGGCTGGGCGCCGTGGGCGGCGTCTTCCGCGGCGGTCACGGCGGCGGGTTCGTAGGGCACCTGCAGCGTAACGAATATGCGCGGTATGCCCGCGACGTGAAGCGGCTCAAGGGCAAGTGCCTGGTGGTGACGGGCACCGCGGCCCTGTTCCGGGCGCGTACGCTCCGCGATGTCATCGCGGCCAGGCTGGACGGGTCACTGCCGCCGGGCAATGGCCGCGGCGGGGTGTACGACACCTCCGTCCTGACCGAGGATAACGAACTGTCGTTTGCCCTGCTGACCCTGCGGTACCGGATCAAATCGCCCGCTGACTGCAAGCTGGTGACCGAGGTGATGCCGACCTGGCGCGAACTGTGGGCACAGCGGCTCCGGTGGAAGCGCGGAGCAGTGGAGAACTGCGTGCAGTACGGCTGGACCCGGGTCACGCGCCCATACTGGGGCCGGCAACTCCTGGCCTTGGTGGGCGTCCTGATAACGCTGGCCTACTTCGGCACGGTGGCGTTTGCACTGGGCACGGGGGCCGGGCTGAACATTCAGCCGTTCTGGCTGGCCGTGACCGGTGTCTTCGTGATCGAACGTGTGGTCACGGTCCGGCTGCGGGGATGGAAATACATGCTCGCGGCCGCCACCATGTACGAGCTGGTGATCGACCTGTTCCTGCAGGTGGTCCATGCGAAGGCGTACCTGGACGCAGCCCTCAACAAAAAGAAAGCCTGGTAACAACTATGTATGACAACCCAGCAGCTCCGGCCGCAGCCGGAATGGGTTCCGGAACCCTTGCCATGACCGGTGCGGGTGATATTTTCTGGTTTGCACTGGCAGCTTTTGCCCTCTTGGCATTGGGTCTGGCCATCAAACGGATTGTTCCGGTCCGAGGCGATAAGTCCTAACGTTCTGTCGCAGGAGCCAACAAACGAACATAGGCCCAGGACATCCGGAAATCCGGACGACCTGGGCCATATGTTTGGTCGGGACGTGGTCAGGTGACGACGCTCAGGATGCTGGAGCATCCGGCGGAGTCGCACACCTTATAGGTGGTGGTGTTGCCGCCTTTGAACTGATTGGCAAAGCTGCCGGTGTTAGATACGGATTTCTGGACGCCGTTGATCCAGAGCGTTACGTAATTGCCCGTGGCATCGGCCCACTTCAGTGTTGTGGTGTTAACGCCCTTCGTCTTGGAAGTTGTGGCTGAGAGCTTGATGGCCGAGGAAGGCGCTGGAGCCGGGGCTGAGGCCGCCGGGACGAACGAGAAGTCCCGGACCGTGACCGATTCCGGTTTTACGTGGGCGGGATCCCCGCCTCCGCCGCCGGTGACCCAGAGGTTAAAGTGGACCTGCTCCTGGGCCGGCACCGGCACGGTGGAACCCTGCAGGACCGTCCGCTTCAGGAGGGTGCCGGCGAAGCCCTCGCCAGCGTAGGTTTCAAAGGTCAGATTGCCCGGCTCCCACACCATCCGGTGGGTGGTTATGGGGCTGGCCGTCACGTCAAAGACCACGGTGTTGTTGCCTTCGCCGGGCGCTTTGGTGGCGTCGAACCAATATCCGTGGCCCTGTCCGACCGGCCATGACTGGCCGTAGGCGGCACCTCCGCCCCAGGCTGACGCCTCGCAAAGGTCGATTTCGTTATGGCCGGGCTCGGCGATTGGATCGTAGGTGAACAGGCACCCCCACACCACTTCCTTCTGCAGCAGACTGAGGTTTTTCTCCACCGTGGTGCTGTAGGTGCCATAGCCGAACCCTTTGCGGGTGGACTGGAATTCAGCCCCCACCGGCGCGTCTCCGGAAGGGTTGGTTAGCTTCAGCGTGACATGCCCGTTGGAGTCCGGATTGACGACGTTCGCTGCGGCAAAAAGCCCGTTGTAGTGCGGAGCCCCGCCCCAGAAGCGCTTTTCCCAGTTGAAGCCCTTCCAGGAGAAGCTTCCGGCGGGGCCGGGATCGGGGGAAGTGGCGTCCGCTGCTTGCGCGGCTGGCATGCTCGCCAGCAATGCCAAGCCCGCGGCCGCCAGCATAGCCAGCGGCCTGAGCGGACGGGCGGAACCTGAAACGGGTAACCGAAAAGAAGCCATGCGTGCCCCTGATGTCTCGTTCTTAGTGAGAATCCTGCGCCCCCTTTGAGCACACGATGATCATCAGTCACATCAGTCACAGAAAGCAATAGCCCCCGGCGGAGGGCCTGGTGTAAATCAACTAATCAAGAAATGCACAGTATTTGCTCAAGCTCAAGAATTGGGCAAGGTGTCCTCAATTCCGAAAAGAAGGCAACGGCTGTGTGTAGGCTCAATATTCTGCGCGATATCGTTAATCGTTATTGAAAAGCCAATCCGCATGGCTAGTGACAACGAATTGCACATGGAATAGCTTGGAGGGTTTGCCGGGGAACAATTCCAAGGGCGCAGCGACATGCTGGCTCTGTCCGGCACGTCGCGGGTCTCCGCTAAGGGGCGAATCCGGCGTGGACGCAGCAGCGAAAATTTCATGGGGAGCATGGATGGTAGAGCGGGGCATCGCAGTTGTGGTCGAAGACGACGACGACGTCAGGGAATCCCTCAAAGAGGTGCTCCAGCAGTCTGGCTTTGCCGTCTTTGCAACGTCCTCGGGGATGGAAGGCGTGGAGACTGTGCGGGAGCACGACCCCGTCATTGTGACCATGGACGTTGGCCTCCCGGATTTTGACGGGATCGAAGCCGCGCGCCGGATCCGCACGTTCAGCGACGCGTACCTCATCATCGTCTCGGGCAGGGTGGAGGAGGCCGATGCGCTGATGGGCTTCGAGGCCGGCGCAGACGACTATCTCACCAAACCGTTCCGTCCGCGGGAGCTGCGTGCCCGGATCGCGGCCATGCTCCGGCGCCCGCGCTCGCGGAATTCCACGGCGGGCGTCACGGCCCCGGCTCACCCTCCGCAGGCGGTGCAGCAACGCGCGCCTCAAGCTGTGCCCGCCTCCGTCCCCGACGCTTCACTTGCCCACACCGGTGCGGCCCTCCTGTGCGATTTTGAGCACAATGGCCTGACCCTGCACGAAGGCACACGGTCCACTGCCATCCACGGGGTGCCGTTGGATTTGACGCGTACGCAGTTTGATCTTCTTCTTGTCCTGATGGAGAACGGACGAGTGGTGCAGACCAAGGCGGACCTGGTCCGCCGGCTCCGGAATGAGCCGTACAACACCGGCTCTTTCGTTACTGCCGGAGAGGAGCGCGCCGTCGAAGTCCACCTCGGCAACCTTCGCAAGCGGCTCGGTGACAGTTCCCGGTCTCCGCGTTGGATCGAGACCGTGCGTGGAGTGGGTTACCGGATGGCGTTCCAACGTTTGCCTTCGGTGCCGTCAGCTCCCGCGAACATCGGGGATCACCTGGCAGCCGGGCAGTTGGTGCCGTAGCAGGGGTTTTGACCCGCCGCCCTACCCCGTCCGCGGGCCGTAGACCACCGCGGCGTCCGGGCCACCGGCCACGCCTTGCTGGCCCCGGCCGCCCAACTGGTCCTGGTGGTCCGGTGACGAGTCGAGGAAGCTCTGTTCCAGTGACACGGTGCCCAGGAACCCGTTCTCGATCAGCCAGGTTTCGACGGCGCGGACCTGCCCGGAGGCGATCAGCAGCCCCACCAGGATCAGGAAGACGCCGAGGCCTCGGCGAAACGTGCCCTGGGGGTTTGTGGCCCATCCCAGGCGTTTGGTCACTTTGCGTCCGCCAAGGGCCACGAACAGCAGGACAGCCGCCAGGCCCAGCGTATAGGCGGCGAGGTTGCTGAGGCCGACGGTGAAGTTGGATGGGAGGACGACGGCGAGGATCAGCCCGTAGGTGGGGCTGCAGCTGGTAAAAGCAGGGCCAAGGGAGAACCCGAGAAGAACGCTGCGGGAAGTCCCGCTGCGCGAAGCTGTGCCCGCGGACAGCCGGCCGGACGCTTCCTGCAGTTTGAGCCGTTCCGAGATCCAGTCCCAGGCCCGGGGGAAGGCGAGCGATGCTCCGATGAACGCCACCAGGGCCCCGGAGATAATCAGCCACGCGTCACTGGGCACCCCCAGCAGCACGGTGGTGGCCTTGATCAGCAGGGTGAAAAGCACCACTGAGACGGCCAGGCTGGCGATGATGATGTATGGCGCCCGGCGGTTCGACTCGGCAGCGGAACCGGCGAGGACCACCGGCAGCAGCGGCAGGACACAGGGGGAGAGGACGGTGAGGATGCCGGCGAGGAACGCGAGCGGCAGGAGTTCCATGACGTACCGCCGGCGCTAGCGGATCTCCTTGACAAGAGCATTCAGATCCCGGCTCAGGCTCCACTTGGCGATCTGCGAGCCGTCCGGCTTCACCTGCACGAGGGTGTGTTGGAGGGTCACGCCGTATTTTTGTTTGAGCGCGGTCTCGGAGTCGTAGTCCACTTTAAGGATTTTGACGCCGGCGGGGATGCTGGCGGCATTTGCCTCGATGTCGGAGGCGAGCAGCTTGCAGGTGGAGCACCAGGTGGCGTGGAAGAACAGGACGACCTTCTCCGTCTCCGACGCCGAAGATACAGCCTCGGGGGTGTAGGTGGTGAAGCTGCCCGCTTGTCCGGCACTTGCCGCTGCCGGCGCCGTGTCGGGCGCCGCTGCGGACGGTGCGCTCGCCGGGGAAGTGGCCTGCGCTGCGGTGGTTTCGTCGGCGGCGGACGAGCCGGAGCTGGTGCTGCCTGGTGCGGCGCACGACGAGGCGCCCAGGGCAACCAGGACTCCCGCCAACGCAATGGACAGAAGCGGCTTTTTCACAGGTGCACCTTTCAGCGACGGCGGAAGGTTCCGCCGACTTCTGCCCCAGCGTAGCAAGGCCCCGGCCGTGCTTCTGTGTCCCAGCACACACAACGGCGGGCGGTCAGGGGTCAGCAGCTGGCAACAGATCATCCAGGGCAAGGCGCCGTAGAAACTTGGTCCGCCAACCGAAAAGCTGCCACTCCATTTGGGTTCCCTTCCATATTTTGGGGGAGCGTGCCTCGATAGCATGAAGTGACCGGACAGAGCCGTCCGGCCAGAGCGAGGCAGAAGGAAACACATGGCAGCGGTTACGGTGGACGATATTCTCTCGGACCTCCCTCTGGGTTTCGCCAGCCTCATCCTCCGGCCTGCCGCCGCCAGCTCTGCGATCGAACGGCTCCTGATAGTGGATGCGGATGATGAAACGTCCGACGGCGGCGCGGCCTTTGTCCTGCTGATCGGCGTCCGCGGCCGCTCGGCTTTGCCCGCGTTGCGGCGGCTCCTGAAGAACCCTCCGCCGGTGGTCGCGGTCAAGGGAAGGCTCGAAGAGCTCACCGAAGCCCAGGAACTGCTCCGTGATGCCGGCATTGGCCTGCTCCTGGTGGATCCGGAGGCTGACTGGGACAGGCTGCTGTCCATTGCCAAGGACCGCATCCAGCCGCGCAGCTACCAGAGCGAAGTGCTGACGCTGCTGGAAGAGGACCTGTTTGCCATCGCCCAGACCACCGCCCGGCTCACCTCCAGCCACGTGGTCATCGAAGACGCCGCCAACAAGGTTCTGGCATACTCCACCGTTTCGAACGACATCGACGAACTGCGCAAGGCCTCCATCCTGGCCCGGCGGGGTCCGCGTAAATACGAGCTGCTGCTGAAGGACCTGGGCGCCTACCGTGAACTGCATAGGACCCGGCTGCCGGTGCGGGTACCGGCCCGGCCCCAGGACGGGCTGCGGGAACGGGTGGCCGTCACACTGTTCGCCGGGGACCGGATCATGGGCTACATCTGGCTGCAGGAAACCGGGGACGGCTTCGGCCCCGACATTGACCATGTGCTGAAAGGATCTGTTGCCCGGGCCTCCGCGGAGCTGATCCGACACCGCAACCAGCAGTCTGTGCACATGCGCGAGGATCGCGTTGTGCGGATCCTGTCAGGTTCGGCGGAAGCCGCTGCCAGTGCTTACAGCGAGAAGATCTCCGCTGAGCGCCCGGCCGCATTGATCCTGATAGGTATGCCCGACTCCGAAGCCCAAGCCGACGACGCAGCACTCAAGCACGGCGAACTCGCCAATCTGGCATCCATCCACGCAGCCGCCTACAAAGCGTCCGCCGTCGTGGGCCAGTTCAAGGGTGACACGGCCGTCATTGTTCCTGGCCTGCAGTCAACCGCCGCGGAGCCCGGGCTGCGGAGCCTGGCCGAGTCCATCGTCCGGGATGCCGTTAAGCACCTCGGCATCAACCCGTTCGCAGCCGTCGGTCCGGTAGTCCCGGACCTGCTGTCCCTGCACTCAACCACCCAAATCACCGAGGCCCTGTTGAGTTGTGTGGGCACGTCTCCGGACAGGGACGTTGCCACGGTGGACGACTTCGAAGGAGAGATTCTCTTCCGCGAGGCGGTCCAGAATTTCACGTCCTCGACGTTCCGCCACCGCAGTCTTTCCGCACTGCTGCGGCAGGATGCCGAACTCGCGGAAACCCTGCACGCGTACTTTGAAGCCTCGCTCGATGTTGCCGAATGCGCCAGCCGGATGGGGCTGCACAAGAACACCGTCTATTACCGGATCAGCAAGGCATCCCGGGCGACCGGCCTGAACTTCGGCAACCCGCGGGACTCGCTGGTGGCCCTGCTCCATGTCCAGGAATGGGCCGGCACACCTAAAGAACAACTGGGCAGGAAATGACCACAGCACTCAAAGCACCACCGTTGGACCGGATACTGGACGACATCGTCCGCAGCCACAGGCCACAGCAGGAAACCGGTGCTGTCCCGGCCAACATCCCACTCCTGGCAGCGGTACCCTTCGACAGGTTCGGGATCGCCGTCGCCACCACTTCCGGAAGGGTGTTCCGTTCCGGCGATGCCGACGTCCCCTTTTCCATCCAGAGCATCTCCAAGGTGTTCACACTGGCAATGGCGCTTCGAGGCGACAGTTCCGGATCGCTGTGGTCCCGCGTGCTGCGCGAACCGTCCGGCACCTCGTTTAACTCTCTGGTCCAGCTGGAACTGGAGCACGGCATCCCGCGGAACCCTTTCATCAACGCCGGTGCCCTGGTGGTAACCGATCATCTGATGGAAGAAACGTCCGACGCCGCCACGCAGGTGTTGCGGTTTCTCACCGACCAGGCCGGCAGCCCAGGGCCCCTCATCGATGAGGCCGCCGCAGCCAGCGAGTTATCCAGCAGCAGCCGCAACCTGGCGTTGGCGCACTTCCTGAAGGGCTTCGGCAACCTGAGGCAGTCCGCGGAGTCAGTGGTGGAAAACTACGTCCGCCAATGCTCCATCATGATGACCTGCGTTGAAGTCGCCAAAGCCGGACTCTTCCTCGCCCGCGACGGCCGGGGAGCGCTCGGAAGTGTGCTGTCCCCCAGCGACGCGAAACGCATCGGCTCCATCATGCTGACGTGCGGGATGTACGACGCCGCCGGCGAATTCGCGTACCGCGTGGGCCTTCCCGGAAAAAGCGGTGTGGGCGGCGGGATCCTGGTGATCGTTCCAGGTGTTTGCGCCATTTGTGTCTGGAGCCCGCGGCTGGACGCCAAAGGAAACTCCCAGGCCGGCACCGCGGCTCTCGCCGACCTTTCCGACCGCACCGGCTGGTCCGTTTTCTGACCTGGCCGGTGCTGTGCAACGCGGCACGACGTACGTACGGTGAGTCGGAACAAATGTTGTGCGGAGCCGTGCCTACACTCCTGATTATGACGACCCACAACGGACAACAGGCCCACGCTGAGCACCGCTGGCCTGCCGTCGTTGGCCTGCTCGTTGCCCTGAGCCTGTACGCGACATTGCCCACAGCATTCCTGGAGGGCGTTCGCTACGCGGTGGTCATCGTTGGGCTGGGCCTCCTGATCCCGCTTGTTGTCCTGAATCCCCGCCGTCTCACGCGCCAAACACGCTGGTCGAGGTATCTTTCCGTAGGCCAGGCACTGCTGCTGGTCGTAGCGAATGAGGCCGCCCTGGTGCAGCTGGTCATCGCCCTCGCAGGACCTAACAACACTGACGGCCCAAACCTTCTGCTCGCCACACTTCAGGTATGGGTAACGAACGTCATCGCCTTTGCGCTGGTCTATTGGGAACTGGACAGGGGCGGCCCTGTGTCCCGCCGGCACACCACGCGCCAAGAGCTGCCCCAGGCAGACTTCCGGTTCCCCCAGGATGAAGACCACGACGCCGTCAAGGAAGTTGCCGCCAGGTCTTCGGCAAAGAGCGGCTGGACGGCGTCGTTCATTGACTACGTCTACTTCTCGCTCTCTAATTCCATGGCCTTCAGCCCAACGGACACGATGCCCCTCTCTGCCCGGGCAAAATCACTCATGGGCCTCGAAGCCTTCGGCGGCTTCGTGCTGCTGGCGCTCGTCATCGCCCATGCCGTTTCCCTGCTCGGCCAATAGCACCCACAGGATGGAGCAGGCTGAGGATGTCCACGCGCGGGATCAGGACGGTCAACGCGGGAAGGGTACCGCGCGTGTTCGCGCTGCACCTTTCCCGGTTTGAGGTGGATTACTTCTTGAAGGCGTCTTTGACCTTCTCGCCGGCCTGTTTCAGGTCTGCCTTGGCCTGGTCGCCCTTGCCTTCGGCTTTCAGGCCCGGATCGCCTTTGGCTTCGCCGGCTACTTCCTTGCCCTTGCCGCCAAGCTTCTCGGCGGTGTTCTCGATCTTGTCGTCCAAACCCACAGTGTCACTTCCTCAGGTTGGTTGCCGCCGGCGGGCTGCCTGCGGCTCACTATTTAATCGTAAATCGAATCCTTGCCAGATGCTAAGCATGCTGATTAAAATCTTGCCATGGCGTCACGGCGACGCTGGTGGTCCTTTGGAAGGAAGTGCGTCATGGGAATTCTCGGATTTCTTTTGCTCGGCCTGATTGCAGGAGCCATCGCCAAGGCCATACTCCCCGGCCGGCAAGGCGGAGGCTGGCTGGTCACGATGGTCCTTGGCGTCGTCGGAGCGATCCTCGGGGGATGGATTGGCTCGCTGATCTTCGGCGGTGGCCTCGCGGAATTTTTTGACCTGAGGACCTGGCTGCTGGCCATTCTTGGGGCTTTGGTCGTCCTCGGAATCTACGGGGCGGTGACCCGCAGGAGCCACGCCTGACCCGAACGGACATGCCCCGGGAAACACATAACGACCCAATGCTGTTTCCCGGGGACCGCCGTCACGTTCACCTGCCGTACAGACGCTCTCTGCGCAGTCCGCTCCCGCGTCCCGGGCCGGAGCTGGCAAAGGCCAATACCGGCAAGTGTGTTGCCTGGATCACATTTGGTCTATGGTTATCCGGGGCGCCACAGCGTTGTGGCACCCAACTTAGAGCGGGGAATTTTCGTGACGACAGATAAGCTTCGGGTGCTGGTCCGGGTGGACCTCGACTGCGCAACGGCCCAGGTAGCGGCGCAGGGCCACGTGACATCCCAAAGCGTGCACGGCCTGTATGCCGTCATGAAGCGCGCCAACTCCCTCACCACGGGCATGGCCCTGGAACTCGATATGACCCGGGCCCGCATCGAGCCCGACGCGTTGGAAGAACTGCGCGCCTGCTCGAGGTCCCACCATCTGCCTGCCCGCGTCGATCCGCTCCAGTCCGATTACAGGCTGAGTATCCTTGCCCCTGACAACGCGGCGCCCCTGGCACCAATGGCTGCACAGGCAGCGTGAGCGGCCACAACCAACTCCCCGCAGCAGGGCAAAAAATCCACGATGAACCGCGGATACTGCGCCTTGGCGAATGGATGCCTTAACCCTCGCACTCGATGCAGTATGAGTGGCCGTTGCTTTCGCGGGCGAGTTGAGACCGGTGCCGGACGAGGAAACAGGAATAGCAGGTGAACTCGTCCGCGGCCTGGGGAATGACCTGAACGATGAGCTCCTCGGCGACGATCTCTCCACCGGGAGTCAGGCCCTCATCGAATGCATCCGCTTCGTCCAGTTCATTGACGACGCTGCGGGCATCCGGGGCGTTCGCGGACTGTAATGCCTCCAGGGAACGGTCCTGGGTTTCCTTGACGTCGGAACGGACTTCGTCGTAATCGGTTGCCACTTTGGGTGCTTCTCATTTCTGACGGTTCTACGATCTTTCTGACGAGACTGCAACGTACACCACTGCGCCGTTGTTCCCGCATCAAAGGCCCGGAGGACGTAAGGGTCACGCCGTAATGTGGGACCGCGCCGGTGCGTTCCCCGCGTCACCCAATGCGAGGGCAGCGATCCGCCAGACGTGTCACCGACGACGCTTCGTATTTCACAGGCTCCTGTGTAGTCTCTGACTTAGTAGACAGACTTGTTCAGTCTGGTGGTCCTCAGAGACCTGATTCCGCTCAGCGACCGGGAGCCTTGCTTCGCCAGTCGTAGAAGGCCGCCCCGTGGAACCGTTCATTGATTCAAACACCCCGCCTCTGTCCATCGCCCAGGTTGATTGGACACTTTACGGCGAACACGGGCTGGCGTCACCCGGGTCCAAAAAGGCGGCCGCAGACCTCTTAGCCCTGCACAACGGGTTGCTGGCCGCAGTGACCACCCGCGTCGGCGAGGTCGAGGCCGCTGAATGGGCCCTTGACCAGGCAAAAGCCGCGTGCGACGTGCAGATTGCTGCCGCCTTGGCCGCCGGAGTGCCAGCTGAAAAGGTTGTAGAGGTGGCGGGCGATCTGGCGTCGCAGCGGAGTCCGGGCTGAGGACATCGCCGAGTAGTGCACGGACAAGCCGACGGCGGCGCTCCCACCGGCCAGGCGAATACGCTCTGGGAGAACCGGCCGAATTGCTCCCAAAGCTGCCGGTCTTTATCCCAGCCACCGGACGTAAACTGACCTTCGCACCACCCCTAGCTCTACCTTCCAGCGGGACAGAACCTTTGGAGCCGCATTGCTCTGGAAACTTCTTGTTGAATACCTGCGGCCGCACCGGCAACTGCTGATCGCCGTCGTGATTTTCCAGCTGGCGCAATCCATCGCGTCGCTGTACCTGCCCACGCTGAACGCGGACATCATTGATGAGGGCGTGGCCAAGGGGGATACAGGCGTCATCCTCAGCCTGGGCGGCCTGATGCTGGGAATAACGCTGCTGCAGATCATCTGTGCCGTGATTGCCGTGTACTTCGGGGCGAAGGCGGCCATGGGGGTGGGCCGGGATCTGCGTGGGGCCATCTTCACCCGGGTGGGGGAGTTCTCCGAACAGGAAGTGACCAAGTTCGGCGCGCCCAGCCTGATCACCCGCTCCACGAACGACGTCCAACAGATCCAGCAGCTGGTGCTGATGGCGGCCACCATGATGGTGGCCGCGCCCATGCTCGCCATCGGCGGCGTAATCATGGCCGTCCGGCAGGACGTGCAGCTGTCCTGGCTGATCGCCGTCGCCGTGCCCGTGCTGATGATCGGGGTGGGCCTGATCATCAGCCGGATGGTGCCGCTGTTCCGGAAGATGCAGGTCCGGATCGACACCGTAAACCGCGTGCTCCGGGAGCAGCTCACCGGCATCCGGGTGGTGCGCGCGTTCGTCCGGGAGGACATCGAGAGCGCCCGCTTTGCCCAGGCCAATGAGGACGTCACGGACACCGCGCTGCGTGCCGGCCGGCTGATGGCGCTCGCGTTCCCCGTGGTGATGCTGGTGCTGAACGTCTCGTCCGTGGCCGTGATCTGGTTCGGCTCGTTCCGGATCGAGGACGGCTCCATGCAGGTGGGCACGCTCATCGCGTTCCTGAGCTACCTGATGCAAATCCTGATGTCCGTCATGATGGCCACGTTCATGGCGGTGATGATCCCGCGCGCCGCGGTCTCCGCGGACCGGATCGGCGATGTCCTGGGCACCGAGTCGAGTGTCCGGCCGCCTAAGAATCCGCTCACCAGTGCGGTGTCGTCCGACGGGCACCGCCGCGGGCAGCTGGAAATGCGCGACGTCGGATTCGCCTACCCGGGTGCCGACCAGCCCGTCCTCTCCGGGCTCAGCTTCACCGCGAAGGCAGGGCAGACGACGGCGATCATCGGCAGCACCGGTGCCGGCAAGACCACCCTGGTGAACCTCATGCCGCGGCTGTTTGACGCCACCACCGGCTCGGTCCGGGTGGACGGGGTGGATGTGCGCGAGCTGCACCCGGACCTGCTGTGGGGGCACATCGGGCTGGTGCCGCAGCGGCCCTACCTGTTCACCGGCACCGTCCGCAGCAACCTGCAGTACGGCAAACCAGATGCCACCGAGGACGAGTGCTGGTCCGCCCTTGAGATTGCGCAGGCGCGGGACTTCGTGGAGGAGATGGAGGGCGGCCTGGACGCACCCATTTCCCAGGGCGGCACCAACGTCTCCGGTGGGCAGCGGCAGCGGCTGGCCATCGCCCGGGCCCTGGTGAAACGGCCCGAACTGTATATCTTTGACGACTCGTTCTCCTCCCTGGACACCGGCACCGACGCCCGGCTGCGGCAGGCGCTCAAGCGCAACACGGCCGGCGCCACCCTGGTGATCATCGCCCAGCGGGTGTCCAGCATCGTGGATGCGGACCAGATTTTAGTGCTCGACGACGGCAGGATCGTTGCGCGCGGAACGCACTGGGAGCTGCTGGAGGACTCCGAGACGTACCGGGAGATTGTCTCCTCCCAGCTGGCAGCGGAGGAGACGGTGTGAGCGCGCCGCAGCGGCCGACGTCGGGCGCTTCCCACCCAGCAGCCCCCGGCGGAACCGCGGCGGCCTCCAAAACCGCCACTGCCGACGTCGTACGCATTCCGCGTCCGGCAGGCGGACCGGGACGCGGCGGACCGTTCGCGGGGATGAACGTCCCGGCAGAGAAGGCGATGAACTTCGGGCCGTCGGCCAAGCGGCTGCTGGGCACGCTGCGGCCGGAGCGGGCGTGGTTGCTGCTGGTCCTGGTGATGGGCGTGGCCAGCGTGACGCTCTCGGTGATCGGGCCGCGGCTGCTGGGGGAGGGCACCAACCTGATTTTCGCCGGGGTGGTGTCCCGGCAGCTGCCCGCCGGGGTGAGCAAGGAGCAACTGATCGCGCAGCTGCGGGCCGCGGGGGAGAACCAGCGGGCGGACATGCTCACGCCCATGGCGCTGACCCCGGGCACCGGGATCGACTTCGCGGCGCTGTCCAGTGTGCTGCTGTGGGCGCTGGTGCTGTACGTGCTGGCGTCGGCGTTTATGTGGGTGCAGGCGTATGTGCTGAACGGGGTGGTGCAGCGGACGGTGTTCGGGCTGCGCGGGGAGATCGAGGCGAAGATCCACCGGCTGCCGCTGCGGTACTTCGATTCGATCCAGCGCGGTGAGCTGCTGAGCCGGGTGACCAACGACGTGGACAACGTCTCCCAGAGCCTGCAGCAGTCCATCAGCCAGGCGGTCACATCGGTGCTGACCGTGGTGGGTGTGCTGGTGATGATGGTGATCCTCTCGCCCACGCTGGCACTGATCGCGCTGGTCACCATTCCGCTGACGCTGGGGATCACGGCGCTGATCGCCAAGCGCTCGCAGAAGCTGTTTGTGGCGCAGTGGAAGCACACGGGGGAGCTGAACGGGCAGATCGAGGAGACGTACACCGGGCATGCGCTGGTGAAGGTCTTCGGCCGGCAGCGCGAGGTGGAGGAGCGTTTCCGGCAGAAGAATGTGGAGCTGTACGACGCGAGTTTCGGGGCGCAGTTCATTTCGGGGCTGATCATGCCGGCCATGACGTTCATTGGGAACCTGGTCTATGTGGGCATCGCCGTGGTGGGGGGCCTGCAGGTGGCGTCCGGGGCAATGCAGCTGGGGGACGTGCAGGCGTTCATCCAGTACTCGCGGCAGTTCACTATGCCGCTGGCGCAGTTGGGGTCCATGGCCAACCTGCTGCAGTCCGGGGTGGCGTCGGCGGAGCGGGTGTTCTCGTTGTTGGATGAGGAGGAGGAGTCTGTGGAGCCTTCGCCTTCTGCTGAGCCTGTATTTGGGCGGGGGCGGCTGGTGTTTGAGGACGTGTCGTTCTCCTACTCGCCGGACAAGCCGCTGATTTCTTCCTTGTCTCTGGTGGCGGAGCCGGGGCAGACGGTGGCGATTGTGGGCCCCACTGGGGCGGGTAAGACGACGCTGGTGAACCTGATGATGCGGTTCTATGAGCTGGATGCGGGGCGGATAACGCTCGACGGCGTGGACGTCACCTCGGTGCCGCGGCGTGAGCTGCGTTCGCGGCTGGGGATGGTGCTGCAGGATACGTGGCTGTTCGGCGGGACCATCCGGGACAACATCGCTTACGGCCGGCCGTCGGCTTCCGAGTCTGAAATTTTGGAGGCCGCGCGGGCGACGTACGTGGACCGGTTCGTGCACTCGCTGCCCGAGGGCTACGACACTGTGCTGGAGGACGAGGGCTCGAATGTGTCCGCGGGCGAGAAGCAGCTGCTGACGATTGCGCGGGCGTTTCTGGCCCGGCCGTCTGTTTTGATTCTGGATGAGGCAACGTCTTCCGTGGATACGCGGACTGAGGTGCTGGTGCAGAAGGCGATGAGTGCGCTCCGGTCGGACCGGACTTCTTTCGTGATCGCCCACCGCTTGTCGACGATCCGCGACGCCGACCTCATCCTGGTGATGGAGGCCGGCCAGATCGTGGAGCAGGGGACGCACGCTTCGCTCCTGGCCGCCGGTGGGGCGTATGCGCGGCTGTATGAAGCGCAGTTCGCGGCCCCGGTGGCGGAGGTTTAGGGCTTCTGCCCTTGCGATCAATGGCGGGTGCTGCGGCGTTCGCCGGGCCTGCACGTGAAAAAGGCAGGCTGCTGGACGGGGGCAAGTGGGACAACCAGCCATTGGCCGCCATAAAATTCCACATACGAATCCGAGGGGCACCGTGCGTAGGCTTCTTCTCGTGTCATGTCGCTCAGTCTTTCCCGTTAGGTAATGCGTTAGTGGGATGGGAACTGCTCTTCTTCTTTCGCCGGAGGTGGGCTTGACATCCATCGTCCCGTCATCGGCAGGTAGGCGAAACGCTGATTCCGGACGGTTTGAACCACCCCTTTTGGTAGGTGGCCCTGTGGACGGGCCGGTACGACAGCTGAACGAGCGAAGTCGGGCCTGACCCGGACGAAAGAATTGTGGTTGAGTGGAGCATGGCTTCCCCCATCGAGGACTATGCGCTGTTATCGGACCTCCAGACTGGGCCTCTCATCTCCCGGGATGGCAGCGTGGACTGGCTCTGTTTCCCCCGTTTCGACTCGCCGTCCGTGTTTAGCCGAATCCTGGGCACCGATGAGCACGGCCACTGGCTGCTGGCGCCCAGCGACGCCGGCGCTGCCGTTGTCGACCGGCACTATATTGACTCGACATTTGTGCTCCAAACCATCTGGAAGACCGGCAGCGGATCCGTAATTGTCACCGATTTCATGCCGCTGGGGGACAGCGGATCTTCCCTGGTCCGCCGCGTCACCGGTGTGGAAGGCAGCGTAGAAATGCGCCAGGAACTTCGGATCCGGCCAGGATATTCAACGGTTCTTCCCTGGATGAGCCGGGTTCGCGACCACGAGCCGACGGCGGCACCGGTCCTGTTGGCGATGGCCGGTCCGGATGCCCTCGCACTGAGGGGGCCTCATCTTCCGCATGCCCACGCGCACGGGCACGAGGGAGAATTCGTCGTGTCGAAGGGCGAGCAGCTTGATTTCGAACTGACGTGGTTCCCCTCGCACCGCCCCTTGCCCCCAGCCACTGACGTTAATGTGGCCCTCGAGGAGGCCACGGACTATTGGAGCCGCTGGGGAAGCCACTGCCGGCAGGACGGCGTTTATGGCGGTGCGGTCAAGCGTTCCTTGTTGGTGCTGCGGGCCCTCACACATTTTGAAACGGGCGGCATCGTCGCAGCGCCCACAACGTCCCTCCCCGAGGATTTCGGCGGCCCGCGGAACTGGGACTACCGGTACTGCTGGCTGCGCGATGCGGCTCTGACACTGGAATCAATGCTGACCCATGGCTACGAAACGGAGGCGCTGCAGTGGCGCAACTGGCTTCTTCGGGCCCTCGCTGGCGATCCTGAGCAGATGCAGATTATGTACGGGGTGGGGGGAGAACGGGAACTCCCTGAACGCGAACTGGCCCACCTCCCCGGCTACGAAGACTCCAAGCCTGTGCGCATTGGAAATGCCGCAGTCTCGCAGTTCCAAGCTGATGTTGTCGGCGAAGTGATGGTGGCATTGGAACGGCTGCGGATGGCCGGAGGCAAGGAAGACCATTTCTCCTGGGCCCTTCAGAAGGCGCTCCTGGGATTCGTCGAAAAACACATCGATGACAAGGACTTCGGCCTCTGGGAGATGCGCGGCGAAGCACAGTACTTCACGCACTCCCGCGTGATGATGTGGGCCGCCTTCAACAGCGGGATCCGGGCGATACGGATCCACGGACTACCAGGCGATGCCACAAAGTGGGAGAAACTCCGGGACCGGTTACGGGAAGAGATCATGCGCGAGGGCTTCAACCGGAGCATCAATTCCTTCACGCAGACCTATGGCGGAACGCAAACAGATGCGGCCCTGCTCGTCATGCCCCAGGTCGGGTTTCTCCCCTATAACGACGAGCACATGCTCAGCACAGTCAAGCGGCTGGAACAGGAACTCCTGACCGACGACGGCCTTTTGCTGCGCTACCGGACAGAGAGCGGCGTTGACGGCCTGGAACCGGGTGAACATCCTTTCCTCGCATGCTCTTTCTGGCTTGTGGAGCAGTACGCGCGGACAGGTCGCCAAGCGGAAGCGAAGGTCTTGATGGACAAGCTCGTGGGGCTTGCCAACGAGCTTGGTCTGCTGAGCGAGGAGTACGCAACAGACGAGGATCGGATGGCGGGGAACTTTCCGCAAGCCTTCTCGCACCTGACCCTGGTCCGGGCGGCAGATGCCATGCACGGGGTTGACCGCCTCAGTCTTGCCGTCGACGCTCTCGTTTAGTGGCACGTCCTGGAAGGTGCCTCATTCTCCAGGGGAGCCTGCAGTAGGGGTGCCCACGAAGAGTCTCCAGGGCATTGCGTGGAGGTCGATCTGCTTCCCGGCGTATTGCGCGGGTGAGTAGATTCCCCCCATGAAGCGGCCGGTGTTGGTTGCGATGATCACATCATTCTGGTCGACGAGGCACGTATTCGGGTATAAGGCCCGAAGGTGCGGTTCGAGGTGGCTCTGGATTCCCCGGACCAGTACATCCGCAGCGACGATCCCGACCATTTCTTCCCCCACGAAAACGGCTTTGCTGAAAGTGACGATGTTTTCGTTACTCCCGTTGGCATCCAGGTACGCATGGCTGATGTGGATGGCTCCGTCGCCGTAGTCCTCGGGGCGCCACGTTGCGGTGCCGCCTTCATATAAGTCCCAGTCGATCACCAGCCGCTGAAGTGACTGAGGTCCCGACGGGGCGTGGCACCAGGCCGCGCCCGCAGGGCCGAATGAAACGTCAGGCAGGAAGCCCGCTCCGTACAACAGTGGAACGGCTCCCTCAAGAGTCTGTCGCGAAGCGTCGTAGATTGCGTCCAGATCAGAGCTGTCTCCCTGCCGCTTAGAGCCGAGCTGAACGTGCACCGCGTGTTCGATCGAACGGATCGAAGCTGAGGCCGTATCTGCCAGAAGCTCGGTGAAGGATCCGATCAATGCCAGTTCGCGTTCTTCCTTGCCGGGGTCAGGAAAGGATTCTTCGCGGGATGCATCGACGCTCATTCGCAAATCGAGTACCCGGTTCATATCCGACCGGACATGCTCCTCGGCCAGAGCCCGGGCAAGCATCCCGTCTCCGGACCGAATGGCCTCCACGATAGACGCATGTTCTGCTGCTGCGTTGCCGTATCCGGCAGGGGCTGCCCAGATCAGCGGCCCAACCTCGGCTTGCATCGCCATTTCCTCGCGTGTGAGTCTGACAGAACCCGAGCTAGCGGCAAGCTCGATGTGAAACCTGCTGTCGTCGCGAATCGCCTGCGCAGAATCCTCAGACGACGCGATCTTCACCGCCATGGACGCAAGGCGCCCGAGGGAAAGCCGCCCACTCCGCTCCGCTGCGGCAGCCGCTGCAGAGCCCGCCAAGACGGCCCAGTAGTCACGGATGTCGCGCAGGTCATCGAGAGAATAGGCCATGAGCGATTCACGCTCCGCCTTGATGATGTCGCCTGTGCTGGCCTTGACGAAGCTTCCGCCGCCCTTGCCCCGCCGCGTCTCGAGCAAGCCGCGCCCCCGCAGCTCGGCCAGCGCCGCGCGAAGGGTTAGCGTCGACACGCCCATCTTGGCTGCCAGCTCGTTTTCGCTGGGCAACTGGGTCCCGTCTTCAAGCACCCCGAGTTCGATGGCATACCTGAGCCGCCTTCCCACCTCTTCCCCCCGGTCAAAGGTTGCTAAGGGGGCGAAGGCGAGCTGCTCTCTCCACGTGGTCATGGACCCTTGCTCCTTCGTCGGGCGTGCTTGGTACCGCCATCTTTATTATCTAACCTTTAACTTCAAATGTCTATTGACATATAAGGTTAAAGGTCTAAGACTTGTTGAAGGACAGGAGAGATGTTCTCCACAACCGGGTTCTTGAAAGGAATGATCGGCATGACACGTGAAGAAGCCTATGCAGGTTGCCCTTCAGACTCGTACGTCGAGTTCTATGGAGGCCAGTGGCTCGTCGTCCCGCTTGCGCCAGTTGAGCAGCCCTCCTTTTTCACGTGTTTGCCTCAAAGCAGGCGGGGCACCCACCACTAGATTGGGCGCCTGACCAACCTGGCAGCTCAGCCTGCTAGAAGCTGAAGCACCGCATGGCCCTTCCACCCATCGTGCAGCAACCTCCGATGCCTCCGTGGCCGAGGCACACGCCACTGGATGGCCGTTAAGTCTCCTCACTTAGGCGTTTCGTTGTGAAGCTGGAGAGCCTACGGCAGCCTTCACTGCAGCAACGAGAGAGTGGACGTCGGTCTCGGTGGTGTCCCACGAGCACATCCACCGGACTTCCCCGCGTGCCTGGTCCCAGTCATAGAAGCGGAAGGATTCCCGGACTTTCGCCGCTGCCCCGGTTGGAAGGACGGCAAAGACGCCATTGGACTGAGTTGGTTGCGTCAGCGAGACGCCGTTGATGGCCGAGATTCCTTTGCTGAGACTTTGAGCCATTTCGTTGGCCTGACAGGCGGACCGCAGCCACAACCCATCCGTTAGCAGGGCTACGAGTTGCGCAGAGACGAAACGCATCTTTGAGGCCAGCTGCATGTTCATCTTGCGCAGGTAGCTCATGCCTGGGTCGGACTGTGAGCTGAGCCAGATAACGGCTTCGCCGAACAGCAGCCCGTTTTTGGTGCCGCCAAAAGACAGGACGTCGACACCGACGTCGGTGGTGAATGCCCGCAAAGGAAGCCCGAGATGTGCTGCAGCGTTGGCCAGCCTTGCTCCGTCCAGGTGCAGTTTCATTCCCTTCGCATGGACGTGTTCAGCGATCCGTTGGATTTCTTCCGGCGTGTAGCAGGTGCCCAGTTCGGTGGTCTGGGTGATCGATACGACCAGCGGTTGCGCCCGATGCTCGTCTCCCCACCCCCAGGCTTCGGCGTCGATCAATTCCGGGGTGAGTTTGCCATCCGGTGTGGAGACAGGGAGGAGCTTTATTCCGCCAATCCGTTCCGGGGCGCCGTTTTCGTCGGTATTGATATGCGCTGTTGCTGCGCAGATGACAGCGCCCCAACGCGGGAGCAGGGCTTGCAGGGCAAGGACATTGGCCCCTGTTCCATTGAAGACCGGATATGCGGTAGCAGCTGCCCCGAAGTGGGACTTGATAACAACTTGAAGCGCTGCTGTGTAGACATCTTCGCCGTATGCGGTGACGTGGCCTTCGTTGGCTGCCTGAACTGCTTCGATGATTTCGACGTGAGCCCCGGCGTAGTTATCCGAGGCGAAGCCCCGGTAGGCCGGGTCGTGCAGGCGCCTCGCCGGTACCTGTGGGACGCCTGCTTTTATATCAACGCTGACGCTCATGCCGGTGCACCCGCGAGGTGGCCGACCGTGAGGGGCAAGCGCTGCCCGTTGATCTGTTCTGCCTCCAGATCGAAGATCCGCTGTACCGCGTCGGCAAGGACACTGACATCGGTGTAGCCCGGAAATTTCCGTTCCGGCTGGGCTGCGCGCATCCGGTCATCGACCAGAGCCTTGACGACGAAGACCAAGGCGGCTGCGTGCTGAGCGGAGTGGGGGCTTTCATTTCCTCCCTGCAGGTGCCGGAATCCGTCGGCCACGGCCAGGGTCCATGCCTCGGCGGCGGACTTGACGGCGGCATAGGCGGCGCCGCCCGCTGTGGGCGTGGAGGCGGACTGTGCGGAAACGATGGCCAGGCGACCCGCAGGGGAGGCAGCCAAATCGTCGTAAAAAGCGCGGCTGGTGTTCCTCAGTGTGGTGAGGACGCTGGTGTGCAGGAAGTCCCAGTCTTCATCCGTCTGGCCTGTAATTCCGGTGCCGCCTCGCCACCCTCCTACAAGATGGATAAGGCCGTCCACGGGACCCAGATCGTTCCGGACAGACGTCGCCAAGTCCTCAACGGCTTGCAGGTCCGCGAGGTTGCAGACATAGCCCGTGACGTTGTTGTACGCGACCGCGAGCTCCTGCACCCGGTCCTCAAGGATGTCCACGGCGGCCACGCGTGCCCCTGCTTGCGAGAGGGTACGGACTACTGCGACGCCTGCGGCGCTTGTCGAACCGGCGACGACGACCGTACGCCCCAAGAGGTCCTGGCTCATGCGCCCGCCTCGCCCTCAGTCTTCACAGGGCTCTGCCCGGTGATCCCGGCAGTTGATTCAATGACCGAGGACATCTTCTTCTCCAGTGCCTCGTAGAACATCGACAGGGGGAATTCGTCATCAAGGATCTGGTCCGTCAGACCCCGGGGAGGGCCGTTCAGCGGAAGGGCCTCCGGTCCCTTGGCCCATACGGAGGCCGGGTGGGGGGTGAGGGTTTCCGAGACGAGCTCGTAGGCAGCCAGCCAGTGTGCGGTCTTCGGCCGGTCGATTGAACGCCAGTAGAGTTCCTCGATGCGGAGACCCAGCTCGACGACCACGCCGGCAACGTCCGTCCAGTCGATGCTCAACTTTCCATCGGTCCAGTGCAGGACCCGGTGCTGGTGCATCCAGGCGAACAGCAATTGGCCGCCCACGGCGTCGTAGTTACGGACCCGGTTCCCTGTAATCGCGAAGCGGAAAATGCGGTCGAAGATCACGGCGTACTGGACCAGCTTGGCGTGCTTGCGGGCGTCCTCGGAAGCCGCTTCGTCCCGCTCGATGAGGACGGACTCGCGGAAGGCGGTCAGATCGCAGCGGAGCTCCTCCAGGGAGTACAGGAAATACGGCATCCGCTGCTTGATCATGAACGGGTCAAAGGGCAGGTCACCGCGCATGTGGGTCCGGTCATGGATCAGATCCCACATCACGAAGGTCTTCTCCGTGAGGTGCTGGTCGTCGATGAGTTCCGCGGCGTCAGCCGGCAGGTCCAGGGAAGTGATGTCGGCAGCAGCTTTTAGGACGCGACGGAACCGGGCAGCTTCGCGGTCCGCGAAGATACCTCCCCACGTGAAGGAAGGGGTGCTCCGGACCGCTACGCTCTCGGGGAAGAGAACTGCGGAGTTCGTGTCATAGCCGGGAGTGAAATCGATGAAGCTGATGGGGACGAACAGCTTGTTGGAGTAGTTTGTTGCCTCCAAATCAGCCACGAATGAAGGCCAAATGACCTCGATGAGGACGGCCTCGAAGTAGCGGTTCGTGCTGCCGTTCTGCGTGTACATGGGAAACAGAACCAGATGCGGCAGCCCGTCGATGCGCCACTGCTCGGGGTGGAAGGCTACCAAAGAGTCGAGGAAATCCGGTACGACGAAGCCCCCGGACGCCCACCGCTGAAAGTCCTGCACGAGCAGTTCGAGGTAGTCCGTGTCGTGGGGGAGGTGGTGGCGCAGATCGTTGATTGAGTCCGTAATGATGCCGACATTTTGGCGGGCCTGGTCATGGTCAGCGGGTTCCGGAACGGAACCGTCCTGCACTTGAACCTGCTGCAGCCCGACGACGGCCGCCTTCAGCGCCTGCCATGCGGGGAGCGCCTTGAGGTCTTCTGCCCGGATGGTTGTCACTTCAGGGTTTGCGATTACAGACATGCTCGTTCCTTCCGTTGAGGGGATTCCTGAAGAAGCTAGCAGTGCATAAGCATCAGTGAAGCATTCTTCCCACATGCATTAGAAATACTTTTGATTGGGGACTGCTCTTCAGCGCAATGCCTGCGTTTGACCTTGGGGTCGGTGTTTTTGAGACATCCCAGAAACGGCGCATCACGATGAACAAGCAGCGGTATCGGGAGGAGCCGAGGTTCAGCTCCTGCCCTTGTGCCCCCAGTGGCATTGTCTACTCGCCGCGTCGACGCGCCATATCAGATCATCAGAGCTACTTAGTCACTGGGCGGCGTCAGTTCAGCAACTCTTGCGCTCAGATTGGATTGCCACCTCCTATGCGTAAGGACTTGACCCGTCGGCCGTGCAACATTCGCGACGCCAAATGTCGCTTCCTTTGCCTGTGTTAGCTTGATCACCATCCTTCCCGGCCCGACGGCTTCGGAAGGCCCAAATTCACCGCAGCTACCTTTTCGGAGGCACCATGGGACTTCGCTCCCACACGCAAATAAGTGCTCGGGCTATTGCTACCGACACCCCTGAAACCGGTCTTTGCTCCGGTTCAGGACTGTTTCTTAGTTCGGGGTCCACCACCAGGCAGGCAGCACAGGGTGGTGCTGCATGACACCACCGATCGGAACTCTCGCAGAAATCAAGCCCGATGGAGCAGAGGCGTCTTCCCTTGCTATAAGAACAAAGCTCGGTTCCGGCGAACCCACCAACGAACTCAAGCGCGGGCTAAACCACCGCCACCTGCAGATGATCGCCATCGGCGGTGCGATCGGTACCGGGCTGTTTGTGGCCTCGGGCAGCACCATTTCCCAGGCGGGTCCCGGCGGTGCGTTGGCCGGCTACGCGCTGGTCGGGCTGATGGTATTCCTGTTGATGCAGTCACTGGGCGAGATGTCGGCCAAAATTCCGGTTGCCGGTTCGTTCCAGTCCTTTGCCACCCGTTTCGTCTCCCCGTCCTTTGGGTTCGCGATCGGCTGGAACTATTGGTTCAACTGGGCCATCACGGTGGCCGCAGAACTGGTCGCGGCCGGAATCATCATGGACTTCTGGTTCCCGGGGGTCCCGGGATGGGTGTGGGCCGGGATCTTCCTGCTGGTGCTGACCGGGCTCAACGCCCTCTCGGCGAGGGCCTTCGGTGAGTCGGAGTTCTGGCTTTCCTTGATCAAGGTCAGCGCAGTGGTGCTCTTCCTGATCGCCGGCGTGCTGATGATTTTCGGCATCCTCGGGGATAACTCTCCGGGACTGAGCAACTGGGAAAACCGCGAGGACGTGTTCCACGGGGGTTGGGTCTCGATCATCTCGGTCTTCATGGTTGCCGGGTTCTCCTTCCAGGGCACCGAGCTCGTAGGAGTCGCCGCCGGCGAAGCGAAGAACCCGCGCCGCGAGGTGCCGAAGGCTATCCGCACCGTCTTCTGGCGCATCATGCTTTTCTACATTGGCGCCATCTTTATCATCGGCTGCCTCATCCCGTTCACCGATCCGAGCCTGCTGGCCTCCGGTGAGTCCGATATTGCATCATCGCCCTTTACCCTGGTCTTCTCTCGCTCCGGAATCGCCTTGGCGGCGGCCTTGATGAACGCCGTGATCCTGACCGCAATCCTGTCCGCGGGCAACTCCGGACTATATGCCTCGACCCGGATGCTTTACGCCATGGCCCATGACGGCATGGCCCCGAAGATCTTCGGCCGAACCAATGCGCGTGGTGTGCCGATCGCGGCGTTGCTCGCGACGGCGGCCGTGGGACTCTTCGGGTTCCTCTCCGCGATCGTCGGGCAGGGTGCAGCCTACTCCTGGCTGCTGAACATGTCGGGCCTATGCGGCTTCATCGTCTGGGCGGGAATCGCGGTCTCCCACTACCGTTTCAGGCGCGGCTTCCTGGCCCAGGGAAACAAAGTCAGCGACCTGCCGTACAAAGCATCCCTGTTCCCCATTGGGCCACTGCTGGCCTTCGCCCTACTCATACTGGTCATCGCGGGACAGAATTACGAGGCTGTGCTTGCCGGACGGTCCGTGGAGGTGCTTTCCTCCTACATCGGGTTGCCAGTCTTCATCGTTCTATGGCTGGGTCACCGCCACATCACCAAGTCCAAAGTAGTGCCGCTGCTCGAGATGGATCTCACGGCACCTAAGGACGTCGAGGACGAACCTAGGGGCGCCACCCAGTAACTATGCCAGAAAGAGGGAAGCCGGGTGAGAACAGCACCCGGCTTCGCTCCTCCCTCAGGTCAGTAGCTCCGAGATCGGCCCCGCAGGCACCGCCGTCGAGCCGCTCTACGTTGACGCCATCGTGCTGAACTGCGCCACCGGGCCGAACGAGATGCGCAGGAGGAGCCGTGCCGGGAAGGCACCCAGCTTCGGGGCGCAGTTCATCTCCGGGCTGATCATGCCGGCCATGACGTTCATTGGGAATCTCGTGTATGTGGGGATTGCGGTGGTGGGCGTTCTGCAGGTTGCGTTCGGGGCCATGCAGCTGGGCGACGTGCAGCCGTTCATCCAGTACTCGCGGCAGTTCACCATGCCGCTGGCGCAGCTGGGGTCCATGGCCAACCTGTTGCAGTCCGGGGTGGCGTCGGCGGAGCGGGTGTTCTCGTTGTTGTATGAGGACGAGGAGTCTGCGGAGCCTGTTGGTGGGGCTTCGCCTAATGATGCGGGGGGCGGCCGGCTGGTGTTCGAGGACGTGCCCTTCTCCTACTCGCCGGACAAGCCGCTGATCTCTTCGCTTTCTTTGGTGGCGGAGCCGGGGCAGACGGTGGCGATTGTGGGGCCGACAGGGGCGGGCAAGACGACGCTGGTGAACCTGATGATGCGGTTCTACGAGCTGGACGCCGGGCGGATAACACTCGGCGGCGTGGACATCACCTCAGTTCCCCGGCACGAGCTGCGCTCGCGGCTGGGCATGGTGCTGCAGGATACGTGGCTGTTCGGCGGGACCATCCGGGACAACATCGCGTACGGCCGGCCCACTGCTTCCGAGCGGAGATTATGGAGGCGGCAAAGGCGACGGACGCGGACCGGTTCGTGCGGGCACTGCCGGAGAGGTACGACACGTGCTGGAGGATGAGGGTTTCAATGTCTCCGCGGGCGAGAAACAGCTCCTGACCATTGCCCGGGCGTTTCCGGCACGGCATTCGGTGCTGATTCTCGATGAGGCGACATCTTCGGTGGATACCCGGACCGAGGTGCTGGTGCAGAAGGCGATGCGTGCGCTGCGGTCCGACCGTACTTCGTTTGTGATCGCGCACCGCTTGTCAACCATCCGCGACGCCGACCTCATCCTGGTGATGGAGGCCGGGCAGATCGTGGAGCAGGGAACGCTTGCTTCATTGCTGGCTGCGGGTGGGGCGTATGCGCGGCTGTAGGAGGAGTTCGCGGCCCCAGTGGCGGAGGTATAGCAGCGCGCCGATGATCACACCGACCGCTTCCGCGTCGGCCTGCTCTTCGTTCACATGCGAATAACTCGCGTTACGTCATCATCAAACTTAAGACTGGCAAGTTCCAGCCAGATAGTCAGGCGTTCCATGGCCTGTGTCAGATTGAGATTCAAGAGTGTCCGCTGGGGGCGTACGGGAACCAGCTTTTGGACCCTATCCTGACGGTGTTTGAATGACTGCCTGACGTCAGGCTGGGGTGTAGGCCAATCTCACGTTAGGAGTCCCCGACTGTGGGCGCCCGGGAGCGGGCTTTTTCCGATACATTGACAGCACATCAACCGTTCCGGATCCCAAAATTGTTTGGTCGATTCAAATTCAGTTGAGAGCAGTCAGTTCTTCGCCCCGGCGGAACACCTTGTCGAGGTTCAGGTCCTGATCGACCACCACAATATCGGCCAGCAACCCTGCGCGCAGCTCACCAAGGAGTTCGGACTGTCCCAAGACATTCGCAGGGACGGCTGTCGCTGACATCACGGCCTGTTGAAGAGGAACTCCTGCCGATACCGTGGTTCGCACAACATCCAGCAAGGTGGCGGTTCCGCCAGCGATGGCGCCGCTGGTATCGACCCGGGCCACTCCCTCACGGACAGTGACGGCAAGCGGACCCAGCCGGTACGCCCCATCCTGCAGACCCGTGGCAGCCATGGAATCTGTGACGAGGGCGATGTTTTCCGCGCCCACTAGCTCGAATACCAACTTCACGGTTTCAGGGGCGAGGTGGACGCCGTCCGCAATCAATTCCACCACGGCCTCCCCGGCGCGGGCGGCTGCCATGCTGGCCGAGACCGGGCCGGGGGAGCGGTGGTGCAGGCTGGGCATGGCGTTGAACAGGTGCGTCACAGTGGGCCGCCGGGGGCGTCCGGCACTAGCCGAAGATCCAGCCAGCACCAGACCGTCAGCGGCCTGCGCCAGGAACTCCCCGGCAGCTGAGCTGCTGGCTGCCGTGTGGCCCAGCGACGGAATGACGCCGTGATGAGTTAGCAGGTCCACAAGTTTTCCGGCTCCGGGAAGCTCGGCCGCCAGTGTCACGGACGCCAGAGACGGACCGGCTGCCTCAAGCATGGAGGCCGTCAGGTCCAGGTCCGGTTCCAGCAGTAGCTCCGGGTCGTGCGCGCCGCATTGTCCCGACGAGATGAACGGACCCTCCAAGTGCGACCCTGCGATCAACCCCTGATCCGTCAGGGATCGAAGTACCTTAAGGGTCCGGAGCGTCTGGTCCTGCGGACCGGTGACCACGCTGGCAAGGAGCGTGGTGGTGCCCCGGCTGTGCAGGTAACGGGCGGCGGCTTCGGACCCTCTTCGGATCCCTCGGCAAAATCTGATCCCTTGGCGCCATGGCAGTGCAGGTCCACGAGACCCGGGAGCAGGATGCGGTCTGTCCGCACGGGCCCGGGGTTACCGGGGAAGTCCGACGCCGGCCCGGCAAAGGTGATCACGCCCCCGTCCACCGCGACAGCCCCGTCGGCCACCTCAAGGGCAGCGGAAACGATACGGCCCCTAAGAACCAATTCATTGCTCATGATCTAAAGCTCTCCTGTAGTCAAGGCTGCCGCTGAGGTGTGTACGACGTGGACGCAATTAGGCAGCAGGCCAGGAACCCGTCCGAGGCCCTCTGCGGATCCCGGAATCAGAGTCCCTGCCACGCCGGTTTCCGACCGAACGTGTCTGTGTAGTACTCGCGGTGCGCCAGCCGGGAGGCCGCTGCTTCGTCCACTAGGACGGAGACGTGCGGGTGCAACTGGAGCGCGGAGGCCGGGCATATTGCGGCAACTGGACCCTCCACTGCGGCTGCGATGGCCTCCGCTTTGGCCTCGCCCATGGCGAGCAGCAGCAGGTGCCGTGCCTCCCGGATGGTGCCCAGGCCTTGGGTCAGGACGTGGTTTGGAACGTCGTCGATGTGCTTGAAGAAGCGGGCGTTGTCTTGGCGGGTCTGCCGAGTGAGGGTCTTGATCCGGGTGCGGGAACCGAGTGATGACATGGGCTCGTTGAAACCTACGTGTCCGTCGGTTCCGATACCAAGGATCTGAACGTCTACCCCGCCAGTTGCGGTGATCCGCGCCTCGTACTGGGCAGCCTCTGCTTCCAGGTCCACAGCCATTCCGTTGAGCCCGTGCACGCTTCCGGCGCCGAAGTCGACGCTGTCGGTGAATTCGTCCCGAATGACCGAGTGGTAGGACTGCGGGTGCGCGGTGGGGAGGCCCACGTATTCGTCCAGGAGGAATGCCTGCGCCTGGGCAAAGCTCAGGCCGCGGGTCCGGTGCCGCTCGGTGAGCTCCTGGTATGTCCCAAGCGGGGTGGAGCCGGTGGCCAGCCCAAGAACGGACGGGCCACGCCGAACCTGCTGTTCGATAACGTCGGCAGCCGTGCGGGCTACGGCGGCAGGGGTGGGAAGGATGATGATTTCCATACGGTGTTGGTGCCTTTCGGTTGCCGTCGCTCCTGTGATGGGCGGGCGAATGAAGTCCAAGGTTGCGGCCCTCTGTCATACACCGGGGACGTAACCTGCGTCGGTGCTTATGCAGCTATGCGGCGTCCAGCTCGCTGCCGATGAGGGCAGTGATCGCTTCAACGGCGGCGGGATCGTCGGAGGCTACCGTAATCGTGTCACCGTGGGTTGCTCCCAGCATCATGATCATGAGGGAGGAGCTGGCGTCGGCGGGCGGTTTGCCGGGGAGTGTAAGGGTGATTTCCTTGTCGTAGTCTGCGGCTGCTTGCGCAATCTGTGCGGCGGGACGGGCGTGCAGGCCGACGGATGACCCGACCGTTACGGTTTTGCTGGTCATTGTTGTTCTTTCATTTCGGCGTAAAGGCGGGTTGTGTGAAGGGCGAGGTATGAGATTTCGTCGTTGCTGATTACCCGGTTAATTGCTTTTCCGATCAGCTCGGCGATGTCAAGGGCGGCCTCGGCGGCCTCGGGATAGGCCTGCCGTACCGCCGTGAGCACGTCCAGCCGCGACGTGCTCAGTTGTTTGTCGCTCGCGGCCCGGGCGAATACATAGCGCAGGTGTGTCACGAAACGCGCCGCACTGCTCGCGTTCTCATCGATCGGTGTGCCCCAGCGCTCGGCCAGCCGAAGAAATACCCGGCTGATGGTTTCGGTCATGGCGACCGTCTTCGAAAAATCTCCTTTGGTCCACTGCTGGTTGACGAAGTGCAATGCGAACGCGACCCATTCATCTTCCTGCAGCTGTACCCCTAGGCTTTCGTTCACCAGGGTCACAACGTGGCGCCCCAGCGCTGCTTCTGCGGGGTATAGCTGGGCCACTTCCCATCGGAGCGGGAAGTCGATGTGGGTGCCTTCCTGGGCCCGGCGCACTGCGAACATTAGGTGGTCAAGGACGGGGATCATGAGCGATTGTCGCGGCTCCAGGCCAAGAGTTGCATGGCCCAGCTCGGTGATAGTTTGGGCCAGCGTGATCTGGTCAGAGGGTGCGTCGCTGAGCAGTCCCGCCAGCTGAGGGGCCCGGTAGGGCCCCTCAGCGACGAAACGTTGATCGGCCAGGGAAGTATCGACGGCCTCTCCGGGGCGACGCTGAAAACCGATGCCTTTGCCCAACAGCACTACCTCGGTGGCGTCTGTTTCGATGGCGAGCAGCACGTTGTTGTTGTAGACGCGCTTGATGCTGGCCTGCGTCGATGCCGTCACGTCGCTGGCCATTGGTCCTGGAAACGGTGGCCCGGCCTGTGGCAGCGGGTTTCCCCGAAGTGCCCGTGGCCTGTCGTTACGTCCATGGTTGGCCCCCTATTTCCGCCGGACCGTGATCACGGGTGCGCCGCTGGCGTGGAAATCCGGTGAGCTCATGGAGAATTTCGCGCCGTTCGTCAGCAGGACGGGGGTAATCATGGAGGGCACCTTTGTCTTGATGGCGTCCAGGTTGCAGCTGATGATGAGGTCACCGCGGGAGACCATGTCGCCGGCCTGCCGGTGACCGGTGAATCCTTCGCCTTTGAGGGTGACGGTGTCGATTCCAATGTGGACCAGGATCTCCGCCCCTTCATGGGTGCGGACGGCGAATGCATGCCGTGTCGTCGCCACCAGGAGCAGTTCGCCGTCCACCGGGCTGCGGAAGGATCCGTCGGTGGGCTCGATGGCAAAGCCGTCGCCGACGGAGCGCTGTGCGAAGACAGGGTCCGGTACCTCGTCCAGGGAGACGATCCGCCCTGATACGGGGCTGTAGATGGACTCACTCTTTTTCTTGAAGGGGTTTAGCATGTGCGTGTTCCTTAGTCGTCGAGGCCGAGGCTCTCATTGATTGCGTTTTTGTACAAGATGGCCTTGCCGCCGTAAACGGCCTGCACGCCGCCACGGACTTCAAACACGTCGGTGGCCCCGAGCTTGCGCAGGGCGGTCTTATCAACCATGGCGGGATCCTTCACGGATACACGCAGGCGGGTGATGCAGGCATCCACCTCTTCAAGGTTGGTGGCACCGCCGAGAGCTTCGAGGACCTTTGCGGCTTCTGCGTTGATAGTGCTTTCGCCGCGGCGGCCGACCGTTGCCGGCACGAGGGCCGGGTCTTCCGGGCTTTGGGCGTCCGTCGGTTCTGCATCCCGGGCGATGGTGTCCTCCAGGTGCCCGGGGGTGCCAATTTTGAACCGTTTGATGGCGAAGCGGAAGGAGAAGTAGTACAGGGCGAACCAGACCGCGCCGATGGGCAGCACGAGCAGCCAGTTGGTCCGGTCGTTGCCCTGCAGGATGCCGAAGAGCGTGAAGTCGATCGCGCCGCCCGAGAAGGTGTTGCCGAGGCGGATGTTCAGGATATCGGCGAGGAAGAAGGAAACACCGTCGAGGAAGGCGTGGAACACGTACAGCAGCGGTGCCACGAACAGGAACATGAACTCGATGGGCTCGGTAATGCCGGTGATGAAGGAGGTGAGCGCAACAGAGAGGAAAAGGCCGGTGTACTTGGCGCGTCGGCCCTTGGGGACGCAGTGCCACATTGCCAGGCAGGCGGCCGGGAGGCCGAACATCATCGTGGCAAAGCGGCCGGCGAAGTAACGGGTTCCTTCGGTGAACATTCCAACATGGTTAGGATCAGCCAGCTGTGCGAAGAAGATCTTCTGGGCGCCCGACACTGACACTCCATTAACCAGCTCGGTTCCGCCCAAGGGGGTGAACCAGAACAAGGGGTAGATCATGTGGTGCAGGCCAACCGCACCGCTGAGGCGCATAAAGAAGCCATAGAAGAACGTCCCCACAGGTCCGAGCCCGGCCATCCACGTGCCGGCGCTGACCATCCCCTGCTGGATAGGCGGCCACGCAAGGAAGAAGAAGATGCCCACGAAGATACCGGCGAAGGCCGTCACGATCGGGACAAAACGGGAGCCGCCGAAGAATCCGAGGACGGCCGGCAACTCAATGTTGCGGTAGCGGTTGTGCAGGAAAACGGCTGCGGCGCCGATGACCAGTGCACCGACTACCCCGGTGTCTACAGGTTCGGCCCCGGGCTTGAAGATGTCCAGCATCGATTTGATGGTGGCGGTCATGACCAGATAGCCCACGACGCCGGCCAAGGCAGCGGTGCCCTTGTCCCGCTTCGCCAGGCCGATGCAGAGACCAATCGAGAGCAGAAGGGCAAGGTTGCTGAAGACCGTCGCCCCCGCAGCGGACATGACGCCGAAGATTCCCTGAAGGATTGAGTTATTCAGGGCGGGAAAGGCCTGAACGGTGTTCGGATTCGACAGGGCGCCGCCGATGCCGAGCAGTAGGCCGGCGGCCGGAAGGATGGCGATCGGCAGCATGAATGCCTTGCCGACTTTTTGCAGTTGCTTGAACATTGTGACTACTTTCATTTCCGGCGCGACGACGGCGTCGCGCATGAAGGGAAGGGGTGAGGTTTAAGCGAGGGCCTTTACGAAGTCTGTGGTGATCTCCAGGGGCCTGGTGATCGCACCGCCGACCACCACGCAGAAGGCGCCGAGGTCAAGCATCTGGCGGGCTTGCTGCGGCGTGCGGATCCGGCCCTCAGCGATAACCGGCACCGCAGTTCCGATTACCAGCTGTTCGACCAGTCCAAAGTCAGGAGAGGGTGCCGCTTGGGACTGAGGCGTGTAGCCGCTGAGGGTGGTCCCGACAAAATCGATACCGGCCTCGGCGGCGGCCAGTCCTTCATCGAGCGTGGCGATGTCTGCCATGAGGGCCAGGCCCGGGTGTTCGGTCCGGATCTGCGCGATAAACGCGGCGGGGCTGAGCCCGTCAAAGCGTTCACGGTGAGTGCAGTCCAACGCCACGATGTCTGCACCCACGGCCACGAGAGCTTCCACCTCGGCCATGGTGGCAGTGATGTAGGGCTCGTACGGCGGATATTGCTTCTTGATGAGCCCGATCACAGGGAGCCCGACAGCTGCCTTGACTTCGCGGACGTCACGCGCAGAGTTGCAGCGGATCCCAACCGCCCCGCCCTGCCCGGCCGCTGCCGCCAGGAGCGGCATCACGCCGCCTTCGGCAACGAACAATGGCTCGCCCGGCAATGCCTGGCAGGACACAACAAGACCACCGCGCAGGCGGTCTAAAAGAAAGGGGCTTGTCATCGGAACTCCTCGGACACTGAAAGACGTAGTTGTCCATGCACAAGACCGCACATGAACTTCCGTCTCAGGTTTTGCCGAAAGTTACAATCCCGATGACTTACGCGAATAATCGCGCCTTTTTCACCATACACCGCTTGCCGGGTTTCGTCACCCCGCGCGTTGACTCATAGAAAACCTCCGCATAGCCGGATACGTTGCCTCATTTGAAAACCTCCGCGTAGCGGCGTGGTTTCCGGATCGGGCGGCGTATGGGGACTATGCCCGTTTTCATGGAGCTCACGATGGTCCAGCGGCTAGCTGTGACAAAGAAGAAAGCCCTCGCCTACAAAAGCGCCGATCGTGCAGGGAAGTCCCGGATCCTGAACGAGCTGGTCGAGTTGACCGGTTGGCACCGCGATTACGCCCGGACCGCTCTGCGGGAGGCCCTGGTCCTGAAGGTCGTCAAGCCCAGACCGGGCCGGACACCGGTCTACGGGCCTGAGCTGCTGCCATCCCTGGTCACGTGCTGGGCGGTGCTGCGCGCCCCTGCCGGCAGGCTGCTGGCCCCGATGCTGCCGGTCCTGGTGCCGCTGCTGCGCCGGGACAAGGAACTGGTGATCACTGACGCGCAGGCGGATCTGCTGATGCGCATGAGCGCGGCGACCATCGACCGCAAACTCGCCGGCGAACG
Organism: Pseudarthrobacter sp. NBSH8; assembly: GCF_014217545.1. Classification (NCBI taxonomy): domain Bacteria; kingdom Bacillati; phylum Actinomycetota; class Actinomycetes; order Micrococcales; family Micrococcaceae; genus Pseudarthrobacter; species Pseudarthrobacter sp. NBSH8. The sequence goes on along the minus strand of NZ_CP043178.1, from coordinate 3,643,706 downwards.
GGCGAAACTCTTCCCGCGGGGACGCTCGCACACCAAGCCCGGCACGCTCCTGAAATCCCAGATCCCGATCCGGACCTGGGCCGAATGGGACGACGCCGTGCCAGGGTTTGTGGAGATCGATCTGGTCGGCCACGAAGGCGGCAACAACTTCGGGGAATTCTGCTTCACCCTGACCGTGACGGACGTTTCCACCGGCTGGACCGTGAACCGGTCCGTGCGGAACAAAGCCGCCAAATGGGTCTTCGAGGCCCTCGAGTACGTCACCGCAGTGTTCCCCTTCCCGATCATCGGGATCGATTCGGACAACGGCTCGGAGTTCATCAATGACCACCTGCTGGCCTACTGCCATGCCCAGCAGATCACTTTCACCCGGTCCCGTCCGGGAAACAAGAACGACGGCGCCCACGTGGAGCAAAAGAACTGGGCCAGGGTCCGGGAACTCGTCGGTTACCTCCGCTACGACACCGCCGCGGAACTGGAGAAACTCAACCAAATCTGGGAGCTGGACCGGATCTTCACTAACTACCTGCTGCCCCAGCAAAAACTCATCGAAAAGCAGCGGCACGGCGCGAAAGTGACCAAGAAGCACGACGCACCAGCCACACCCCACCACCGCGCGATCCGACACGAGAGGATGCGCAAACGCCCCATCATCCGAATGAACGCCGCCTTCAAACAGATCAAACCAGGCGCACTCTCACGCCAGATCCTGGCACTCACCGGCCAGCTGGAAACACTCTCCCGGGCAAAACAACCCGCCGCCGCCAAACCCATCAACAGGGCCTGGAACAACTGAAAATCCGGAGGTTCTTCAATGAGGCAACGAAGCCATCAACCGGAGGTTTCCAGATGAGGCAACGAATCACCTTTCCCGGAGGTATTGCAATGAGGCAACAGGACCCCGCCCTTCGCCCTTTTTCAAGGAAAAACATCTGAGCCAACCAATCCTTCCGGCCGCCGCGTCGGCGGCTGCTGTAGCTGGCGGACTTGTCGGTTTTGATGTAGCCGCGGCCAAGGGCTGTTTGCCTCCAGCCGGTGTGCCTGCCCTTGCTTCCCCCCTGAAAATCCAAGCAGTGGGCAGTTCCGGTGGCCGCCTATGGGCAGTTTTTCATGGCCGCTAACAGACGCGTGCTCGCTGACGAAACTCTTTGGGAAACCGGGACCCTTCACGGGGCGGTCGCAAAATGAGCCACCACGACGGAGCTCACGACGGTGGAGCTTGTCCCGGGTGAGAGGGTGGGGAAACCGCATCCGCGGTGAACCGGGTTGAGGTAGCACTGGCCGGCATCCGTGAAGGACGCTCGGCAGACTCTATGGTCACGACTCCTAAAGAGGAGCAACGGGACAGGGGTTCAGGCAAGTAGAAGCCCCGCCAATGGGGGGACCGACGGGCTGTCAGACCCCGCGCTACTTGGCGGCGATGGACACATCGACTGGAAGAACCGCTCCCAGCCATGCCCTGGTGACGAAAAGGAAGAGAGGCCCGGACGGTCAGTAAGGCGTCGAAGTCGATACGGGCATCACAAGGGGCCTGCCGCACAGGCTTCAGGAGGACCCAAAACAGTACGGACGAACCGGCCATTCCCCTTTCTGTACCCTCATCCATGTCTGGGCCGGCTTCCCTAGCGCCACCACCCCGTTGTAGACCGTCGGCCTTCGCGAAGACTTGGGGAGTTTCTAGCTCGCATGCACACTTGCGCGGAAAACATGCCGGAAAAGTCCACGTTGAAGTCACTTTTCTGGGTGCTCCCCGCGCATTTTCGAAGGCCGATGACGGACCTTCCGTTAACTTGTCGCGGCTCCTTCTATGGCCTGACGGGTGTACCAGCGGGGAGTGCTCCTTGTCAGGTTGGCGCGTAGTTCAGTCTGATGGGTGTCTGAAGGACCGCGTAGCGCACCGGGCTGTAGTAGGAGATGAAATTGCCGTTGTTGAAAACACGGGGGTCATTCTGACAGCGGTCGGTCCCACGAGTAACGAGCTAAAACTTGCTTACCGTTAGTGCGTTCGATCATTTCTCGGGGGTACACCCCCTCCGAAGCTAGCCAGAGTATCGATTCATCCGGCATCACGGCATCTACTACGCCCGTTCGAAGACTGGGGTTTAGCAGGCCGGCCGGTTGAGGATGTCGCTGGACACGCGTTGTTTGAGTAGTGTCCCGCCCGGGCCGGTCAATAACTTGCGGTCTTCCACCATGACGGTTCCGCGCAGTACGGTCATGCTGGGCCAGGCCGCCACCCGGTAGCCCTCCCACGGCGTGTAGTCCGCCTCGTGCAGGTCCGAGGCCGTGATCTTGCGATCGACGTTTGTGTCCAGCACGGCCAGGTCCGCGTCGCTGCCGACGGCGATAACACCCTTCTGCGGGTACAGACCCAGGATCTTGGCGGCGTTGGCAGACGTGATGTCGACGAAGCGTGTCAGGTCCAGGCCCCGCTTCTTGACGCCTTCGGTGTACGCCACCGCCATGCGCATCTCAACGCCGGCATGGCCGCCGGTCGCGTCGAGGATGGTCTTGCCGCGCGTCTTCACGTCCAGGTCAGTGCACACGCCGTCGGTGGCCAGCGTGCTCAGCGAACCGTCCAGCAGCGATTCCCACATCGAATCCCGGTCCGTCTCGGACTTCAAGGATGGGTACGTGTGGTAGATTGCGCCGTTCTCCTGCTTATAGTCCTCGGCCGTGAAGTAGGCGTAGTGCGGAAGGATCTCGCCGTACACCGCCTGGCCGCGGCCGCGTGCCTCGCGGATGGCATCCACGCCTTCGCGGGCGCTGACGTGCATGAGGTAGATGGGGGCCCCCACATGGTGGGCGAGGGTGATGGCCCGCTGGAAGGAGAGCTTTTCGGAGAGGTTGTTGTGGGCATGGTGCATGTACTCAAGGGCGGTCTTGCCCTGGCGCTGCAGCTTCTTGTACGAGTACATGACAATGTCGTCGTCCTCGGCATGGACCGCAAGCATGGCGCCCGCGGCGGCCGTCTGCTCCATCAGCCCCCACATGTTGCCCAGGTCCGTCTTCTGCTTGGGCCGGGTCGGCGTCGTGTTCGTCATCCACACCTTATAGCTGCCGTGCCCGTTAGCCACCGCATCCGGGACCTGCTCCAGGACCTCGAAGGGGATCTCCGGCTCCTTGAAGGTGCCGTGCAGCGCGTAGTCCGTGTACGTGGAGCCGGCCCACTCGGCCGACTTCCGTGCGAAGGACTCGGACAGTTCGTCGCCCGGCTTCCAGTGCGCAAAGTCCACGAGGGTGGTGGTGCCGCCGTAGATCGCGCCCTCGCTCACGCGGTCCGGCCCGAAGCACATGATGCCGCTCTCTGCCGCGGTGGGAAGCACCGAGTTGGTGTGCACATGGGGATCCACGCCGCCGGGAACCACCAGCTGGCCTTTCAGGTCCACCACGCGTCGGGCTTCGTCAGGCGTGCCAACCCCTGAGGCGCGGAGCGACACGATCTTGCCCTCCGCAATGCCGATATCCAGGCGCTCGGCACCGGAGGGCGTGACGACCAAGCCGTTGGTCAGGAGGAGATCAAACATCGGAGACCTGCGCATTCATAGTGTCGGAAGAATCAAGGGTGAAAGGTTCGGCGCTGAAATAGCGCGAGGCCAGGGTGACCTTGGCCGAGACCCGGGCGTTGACCAGTTGCGAGACGGACACGTCCGCGGCCGCACTGAGCAGCATCGCAGTCTTCTCCCTCGACCAGTTCCGGTCCGTCTGAAGCAGTTCGAGCATGTCGTCCAGGGCGAGCCGCGCCGCCTCGTCCAGGGTGTCGCCGTCGCCGATGGTGATGACAGAACCGCCACTGAGGACCACCGGCCGCCGGACGACGGCACCGGCGTCGGAAACCGCAGACCCCGGGACCACCGTGCAGGAGAGCCGCACGCTGCCTTCAACCTCGACGGCGGTCAGCGAGCACTCGCCGTCGCCCTGGGCCGCGTGCAGATCCCCGGCGTACAGCATAGCTCCGGGCACCTGCGCGGGGAGGACGACGGCGGACCCCGCCGTCACGTCCTTGCAGTCCATGTTGCCGCCATGGATTCCCACGGTGCTGGAATTGGGACCGGCGCCCAGCGGTGCCACCCCCACCTTGCCGACCATGGGTCGGACGGGGATGGTGATGCCGTGGTCGAACACCACCTGGCTATCCACGATCTCCAACACGTGGCCCGCCCGGCCGAGGCCCCCGGTGAAGCCGCCGCGTCCGGGCATGGTGACCATGGCCCCGCGGTCGGCGATCCTGATCTCGTGGATGTCCACGCGCAGCGCGTCGCCGGGATTCACCCCACGGACTGCCACCGGACCGGTGACCGGAATGGACAGTTTCTCGTACTCGCCGGTCTCCTCGAAGAGGCCGCCGGTGAGCAAGCTCCTCGCGTCGAGCCAGAAATGCTCGCCCTGGTTAACGGTGAGGACCGGTTCGGCGCTCGCCTCAAACGACGGCGAGGCGTGCTCGTAGCTGGCACGCGCCAGCTCCGCGGACGGCACCTCTTGCAGCGGCTGGATGTCTTGCATGGACTTTCTCCTATGCCGGGTAGACGGGCGTGGCCCAGTTCTGGTCCGCGGCCACACGTCCGAGGACGGCCTGCTGGTACAGATCCTGGAGGCTGCGGGTGATGTCTCCGGCTGTTCCCTTGCCGATGGTGGTGCGGTCCACGGACGCAACGTGGTTGACCTCTGCCGCGCTGCCGCAGACAAAGACTTCGTCGGCCGAGTACAGCTCGGTGCGGTCGATGGGGCGGATATCGACGTCAATGCCCAGCTCCGTGCGGGCGAGGTGCAGGACGCTGTCCCGGGTGATTCCCTCGAGGATGCTGTCAGTCACGGGGGGAGTGCACAACCTCCCCTGGCGGACCATGAAGACGTTGTAGCCGGCGCCCTCGGCGACGTGTCCGTTCTCCGTGAGCAGCAGCGCCGCGTTGTAGCCGTTGCGCTTGGCTTCCAGCAGGGCAAGCCTGCCGTTCTGGTAGTTGGCGATCGACTTCACCCTGGGCGGCATGGACCGGTCCGAGAGCCGGGCCCAGCTGCTGATCTGCACATCCAGGCCTGTGGAACCGAAGTAGTTGCCCATGGGGATGGCTGCCATGAAGACGGTGGACGGGCCGGTGTCCTCCGGCTTGCCGTCCTTGGAATCCACAAACACCTGGGCCCGCATGTGCAGATTGCCGCGCAGTTCGTTGGCCCGGATCAGTCCCAGCAGCTGCTCGCCGAGCTGGACAATGTCCTTCGGGCCGTCAATCTCTACTACCCTCATGGAATCAATCAGGCGCTTCATGTGGTCGCCGATCCTGAATGCGTACAGCTGGTGCTCGTCCTCGCTCCAGTACGCACGGAACCCCTCAAAGACTCCAACGCCGTACTTGAGCGAGGTGCTCAGCACATGGAGGCGGGCGTCGGCGTAGTCCACCAGCTCCCCATCGTGGAGGAGGTATTTCACCGGCTGGCCCGGAACGGGCTGTCCGCTGGCTACTGCGGCTGTTGTTTCCTGAAATTTGGGCATCGTAGGTTCCGTTCCTCATCTGTTCCGTTGGTGCTGACGGCGTCGACAGCACCCAAGCTTCATCACAATCGGTTCTTGCTCACTATATTGAAGTCACTTCTGTGCGGTGTCAATGGCCCGTCTGTGAATGGCACGGCACCGCACAGCCCTTTGCGGGCCTCCTTGAATGGGCTGGAGAAGACCCTGCATTACCACTGTCACTCCGGGGCGATGCCCGGATTCCTTAGAAAAAGAGTGCAATTCGTCACACTTGGCGCTACAGTCAAATTCAATAAAGTGATGAGACTTTGATATGAGCCCATGGCTGATCAAGGTCCGAGCAGGGAGCTGAACATGCAACAGCCACTGGTCCTGAAGCAGGACGATCTTCAATACATTGCGAATGAACTCATTGTGGGCCGGCCTTGCAGCCACTTCGCCCCAAACGCCGTTCCCGACCAACTCCGCGCGGAGGCTCCATGAGCATCCAAGGACTTCCGCGCACGTCGCCGGGCCTCCGGGTCACAGGGTGGGCCCGCCAAGGCCGGACGCTCCTGATCAAGCAGTCCAGCGCCATAATGGTCGCGATAGCGGTGGCGGTCATTGTCGGTCTGCCGCTGATGGCAATGTTCGCCCCGCTCCCGTACGACCCACTTCGTCCGGACACAAATGCGATCGGCATAGCGCCCAACGGAACGCACTGGTTCGGAACGGATGGAAACGGGATGGACATCTTCTCCCGCACCATAGAGGCCGCGAAGCTGGACCTTCCTATTGCCCTCACCGCTACAGCATTGTCTCTGGTGGTAGGCGTCCCGCTGGGACTTTTTGCGACGAGCGGCAGGTTGGGTGACGCCATCATGCGCGTAATTGACGCCTTCGCCGCCCTGCCGATCATCGTGATCGCTGTCGTCTCCATCAAGCTCATGGGCGGCGGGCCTACGGACGTGGTCCTCGCGATCGCCATCGTTGCGGCGCCACGGTTTGTGCGCCTTTCCCGGGCAGCGGCCATGACACTTCGCTCCGCGCGTTACGTGGAGGCTGCGACAGCGATCGGTTGCTCGCCGGTCCGAATCGCCTTCAACCACATCTTCCGCAACGCCTATGGCGTGGTCCTGGTGCAGGCAACGCTGACAGCGGCCAACGCCCTTGGAACCATTGCCGCACTGAACTTCCTTGGTGTGGGAGTCTCGCCCCCCACGCCTACCTGGGGAGCCATGATCAACGACGGCGTCAGCATGCTGATCAGGGGCGAATGGTGGGCCGCAGCATTTCCCACCGTAGCCATGGTCCTGGCCATCGGCTCACTCAATGTGATTGCCGGAGCCATCGAAACGAAGATCGAGCGAGCGGAGCGGGCACGATGACAACAGGACTTCACGTGCGGGACCTCGTGACAGAGTTCCATTCCCGTGAGGGTGTGGCGCGCGCCCTCCATGGCATCTCCTTCGATGTCGGCGCCAACGAAGTCGTTGGCATCGTGGGTGAGTCAGGATCGGGCAAGTCCACTGTGGTGCGCTCAGTGATCAAGCTGCTGATGCCGCCGGGGCGGGTCATGGCGGGCACAGCAGAGTTCCACGGCCAGGATCTAATCCGGCTGCCGGAGCGGCAAATCCGTCACATCCGTGGCAAGGAGATCGGTTTCGTGGCGCAGAACCCTTTCAGCGCATTGAATCCAGTGATCCGTATCGAGAAGCAGTTCGCCAACATTGCCAATGCCCACAGGATCAAGGTCGGCGCCGAGTCGCGTGGCCGGGCCCTTGACCTACTGGCGTCCTCCGGCGTCAACGATCCAGAACGCGTCATGCGCGGCTACGCGCACGAGCTCAGCGGCGGGATGGCCCAGCGCGTCGTCATCGCCATGGCCTTGTACCTCAACCCCCGCTTGGTCATCGCGGATGAACCAACGACGGCACTCGACCTCACCGTGCAGCGCCAGGTGCTGGATACTCTCACGCGGTTGACCAAGGGGAGTGGCCGGTCGATGCTGATCGTCACCCATGACCTCGGCGTGGTGGCCAACTACTGCGATCGCGTCCTGGTGATGTATCGCGGGCAGATCGTCGAGCAGGGCCCCGTGTCTGAGGTATTTGTCCGGCCGCGGGATCCCTACACTGTCTCGCTGCTCGATTCCGTCGTCCAGCCGAAGGCGGCTGGGTCAGTCGCTGTACAGCCGCAGGCAGACGCGGCCGTTACTGCGGCACCGAAAGCTACCGACCCAACGCACCCGACCGCCCTCTTCGAGTCCAGGAGCATCTGACCATGCCCATCATTGAATTGAAGGATGTCCGGAAAACGTTCCACAGCCCGCAGGGACAGTCCGTGACGGCTGTTGACGGCATTTCACTGTCCGTCGAGCAGGGAGAGACCTTGGGGATCATTGGTGAAAGCGGATCGGGCAAGTCTACGCTTGGCCGTCTGATCCTCAGGCTCATTGAGGCCGACTCCGGCACGATCCTCCTGGACGGCGAGGACATACGCGCGTTGTCGAAGGCGCAGCTGCGTAAACGCCGCCGCCGCTGGCAGATCGTATTCCAAGAGCCGTTTGCGTCCCTGAACCCGCGCCTGACCATCCGCCAGATTGTTGAGGAGCCGTTGATCGTCGCGAAGTCTTACGGCTCCCGGGCAGAACGACTTCGGCGTGTGGCCGAGACCCTGGAAGAGGTAGGGCTCTCGCAGGATTTCCTGAACCGGCGCCCCGCCAATCTCAGCGGCGGACAGCAGCAAAGAGTGGGCATCGCCCGGTGCCTCGTCACGGACCCGACATTGGTGGTCCTCGATGAGCCGACGTCGTCACTGGACCTTACTATCCGGGCATCCATTTTGCGCATGCTCGCTAAGCTGCAGCTCGCTAGGGGACTGACCTACGTCTTTGTCTCCCACGACATTGACACCGTCCGGCACTTCTGTTCCCGGGTCGCCGTGATGCACCACGGACGTTTCGTTGAAACTGGGTCCACTCACGATGTACTCGCCAATCCCCAACAGCCCTACACCCAGGCCCTCATGGCCGCGGCAATGCCTCCCATCCCGTACACCCCTGGAGAAAAGGCGGCCATGGCATGATCCGTTACGTCCTGTCCCGCATTGTCATAGCCTTCCTGCTTTTGCTGGGACTCATCACGCTGAGCTTTGGCCTGGTCTCCTTGCTTCCAGGTAATCCCGCTATCGCCCTCCTGGGCGAGTACGCCACCCCGACCGATATCGCCCGGATCAACGCCGAATTGGGTTTGGACAAGCCGTTCTGGGAACGCTATCTGGACTACATGGGCCGCACGCTGAGCGGGGACCTGGGGCATTCGTTCTTCACCGGAAGCTCGGTCTCCGGGGAGATCTGGACGCGGCTGCCCAACACCCTGGTCTACTTACTTCCGGGCCTGCTCCTGGCGCTGCTCATCGGTTTGGGAATGGGTACGCTGGCGGCCTACCGTTACGGACGCGGCGCCGATAAGGCCTTTACGGCCGGCGTCTCGGTCCTCATGGCCATGCCGGAGTTTGTCCTTGCCCTCCTTCTGCTCTTCGTTTTCTATCAGCAACTCCATCTGGCCCCAGCACCGCTGGGAATGCTGTCCAGCTCCGATATTCCTCCGCCCAAAGTGACGGGGTCCTTGGCCTTGGACGCGGTGATCGCTGGACAGTGGGGGACCGTGCAAGCCATCCTCAGCCGGGCGGTGCTGCCCATCGTCACCATGGGTTTGTTCTTCGCCGCCCCCTTCGGGAAGACGGTACGGACGGGCCTCTTGCAGGTCCTGAACTCACCCCAGATCGAGTTTGCTCGGGCATGCGGTTTGCGGCCCTTGCAGGTCTTCCGCTACGCGCTTAGCGATGTACGCGGGGCCTTGATGACCTACATGGTCCTGCTGTTTGCCGCTGCACTCAGCGGCGCGGCCATCATCGAGAGCGTGTTCTCCTGGCCCGGAGTCGGCGGGTGGTCGCTGGACGGCGTGCTCAAAGGCGATGTGCCCGTCATCCAGGGATTCGTCCTCATCATGGGTGCCACGAGCCTGCTGGGGTATGTGCTGCTTGACGCCCTCATCACGCTGCTGGATCCCCGCACGCGCAACAACGTCATCCGTGGCATAAAGCGTCCCCCGAAGGTGTCCCCTGCTGCAGAGCCCGCCGTGCAGCAGGGCTAAAAACCCGCGCCGTAAAAAAGTCCTTGACAAACCTCCGAGATTCAATAGATTGAAGATATGTTCAATACACTGTATGAAGACAAGTTGACGGTCCTCGGCGGAAGTATTCCGCTCGACGCCCGCGTGAGCTGGGTGCCGCAAGGTGCAACGGGCTTCCAGCCGTCGAACGCCTACCTCCTGACCGAAGGCCCATCCAGGCTGTTGGTCGATTCCGGTCTGGCTGTCCATAGCGAACAGGTCCTTAACGACCTCGCCAAGCTGATCGGTGAAGGCGGGGGAGTCTCCATCTTCTTCACCCGTAGTGAGATGGACTGTGTATCCAACCTCGAACCAATCGCTGGCAGGTTCGACATCGAGAGGCTCTATACCGGCGGGGTCATCAATCCCTTCGATGCTTTCGATGACGTTAGCCGACTGGCATTGCGGGGACGCCGGCACCAGATCGATGCCCACCGCACCGAGGAGGGCGACTCCATGGCGCGGGCGGCCGAGATCGAGATAGCTCCCGGCCGCGTACTGGAAGTAGAAGCGCCCCTGCTGCGCCTCCTGCCCACCTTCTGGGGCTGGGACAAGGAAACGGGCACGCTCTTCACCTCGGACACCTTCACCCACGGCGTGATGGACCGGCCCGACGGCCAGCGCATCATCGACTCCACCGTCGAGGACTCCACCACGGTGGAACAGGTCGCAGGCCACCTTTATGCGAAATACGAATGGATCCCACGCTCCACGTGCGAGCCTCTGAGGGAATGGCTCCAGGACAAGTTCGACACCCTGGACCCGGAGGTGATCGCCCCGTCCCGCGGCTGCGTCCTGAAGGGACGCGATGTGGTGCGGCGCCACCTCGATTTCATGCTCGACGCGCTCACCCCGCAGCTGGTTTAGGAGACCATCATGGAAGAACAACTCGTAGAAACGATGAGCAGCGACCTCCCCCGCAGCGTAGCGGACGGCGTCACGTGGATGAGCTCTTGCCTCCCCTTCCACTTGGCGGACCGTGTGATCCACGGCCACAACTCCACCTACCTCCTCCAGGGCGAGCACTCATCAATCCTGGTGGACACCGGCAATCCGTCGAGCTGGCCCATCATTTCCCGCACCCTCGATGAGCTGCTGGATGGCCGCCAGCTGACCTATGTGTTTCCCACCCACCCCGAGCTTCCCCACACCGGAAACCTGCCGAGGCTGGTGGAGAAGTACCCGGACATCCAGGTGGTAGGCGACATCCGCGACTACCACCTCTTCTACCCTCAGATCGTTCCTAACCTCCACGCAAGGGTGCCCGGGGATCGAATCGATCTGGGCGGGCAGGAGTTCATGGTGGTGGAGGCCCTTATCCGGGACCTGCCCAACACCCAATGGGGGTTCGCGCCTGGAGCCGGCGTGCTGTTCACCGCCGACGGCTTCTGTTACATGCACCGCCCCGAACTCGATGACGAAGACCCGGTACACCTCCCGGGCGAATGCGGGTTGACCACCGGCGAACTGACGGTGCCCATCGCCGTCGAGAATGCTGCTTTTTTTACCGGAAGCGCCCTCTACTGGGCACGCTTCGCCAACGATGCCGACGCCGTCTATGACCGCGTTCTTCATCTTATTGATGAGCTCGGCGTCAAATCCGTGGCCCCCACCCACGGCAACTTCATCAGCAACATCCGCGACGTCGAGCCCATCATTCGCGCCGGCCACAAGAGTGCGTACCGCTACGAAACCGCCCAGCCCTAGCTTCCCCCTAATAACGGAGTGACTGTTATGAAAAGTCTGCGTTTGCTCACCGGAGGCGCTGCTGTCGCCCTCACCGCGACCCTCGTGGCCTGCGGCGGCTCCACCCCTGATCCGGCAGCTAACCCATCCATAGAAAATGTTGTTGTTGCCGTCGGAGCCCTGCCGGACAGCCTCACGCCGTCGCCCTGGGGAGGCAGCGCTTCGCACGTAGTGCTGAGCGGCCTTGGCTCCCAACTCCTCGAGTACAAGGTTGGAGCCAGCGACGGAAGGACGTGCCCCGAACCGTCCACTGAATTGGCCGGCCGGCTGGCCGAGAGCGCCAAGCCCAGCCCGGACGGCACCGGCGTCGTGATCACCCTCCGCAAGCTCACCAGCCAGTTCGGGAACACGCTATCGGCCGAAGATATCCGATGGAGCTTCGATATCGGTATGAAGCGGCAACCGGTGATGAGGGGAACACTGAAAAGCAGTGGCTTCAATGTGGACGACCTGGTAAAGGTGATCGACGAGCGGACCTTGCAGCTCAACACCACAGGGCTGACCTCCTACACCGAAGAATCCCTGCAGAACAACCTGTTCTACATCCACGACAGCACCGAGGCAAAGAAACACGTCACCGCGGAAGATCCGACCGCGAATGACTGGCTTTCGAAGAACCTGGCTGACTACAGCGGCTGGAAGCTTGAAGAGTTCACGCCGGGAGCTTCGTTGACGGTGACGGCCGATCCGGCGTGGGAGGGAACCCGCGGGACGGTGAAGCGGGTGGCCGTCAAGGCTGTCCAGAGCACGGCCACCCGAAGCCAGCTGGTTGAATCCGGTGAGGTTCAGGTGGCCAATGGCTTCGAGTACGACCAGTACAAGTCGCTGGAGAAGTCGCCGGGCGTCACTGTCCTGAACTGCGCCAGCCAAACGCGCGACACGATGATGATCAACACCACGTCCGGCCCGTTGGCTGACCCCAAAGTCCGTCATGCAGTCTCCATGGCGATCGACCGTGAAGCGCTGGTGAAGGGCGCGTATGCCGGTTTCGGCGAACCGGCCGGCTCCATCTTCCCCATGGTTGAAGGCTCAGCGATCTACAAGTTCAACAAGGCTGAAGCCAAGAAGCTCCTGGCCGAGGCCGGGTACGGCAATGGGTTCCCGATGACGCTGAGCTACAGCGTTACGCGCCCGGGACCAGTAGCGGCCAAGTCAGCAGTGCTGCTCCAGTCCATGCTCAAGGACGTCGGCATCGACGTCCAGCTGCAGAACGTGGCCAGCTCCACCGACTTCTCCACGGCGCTGATCGAAGGCCGCTACCAGGCCGTGCTGTACTCCGAGCCCATTGTGATTGCCGACCCCGCGTTCTATAGCTACGCGTTCTACGGCACCGGCGCCCCGAGCAACAGCACCGGCTGGTCCAGCCCGGAGTTCGACAAGGCACGCAGCGAACTGTCCGCCACGCCCGACCAGGAAACAGACAAGCGCACCTCTCTTCTCAAGAAGATGGCCTCCCTTGTCGACGACGGCGCGCCTATCCTGTCGCTGGTCGAAACCAGGGGAGTGCTCGTCACCAAGACAGGACTGCCAGGGGCCGTGCCTCTGACCAACGGCCAGATCAACTTCAACGCCCTCGGCCGCTAGGCCGCCAGCAGTCCCCGCGTGGTGCCGGCCGGCAGACGTCGAACCCGGCCGGCACCAACTCACAGAAGGAAGACACCCCATGATTGAAATCTGCGGAAAACAGGTCCGTGACACCCTGCAGGAACTGCTCGACCCGGCCAGCACCGCCCTTGTAGTGATCGACATGCAAGAAGGCGCCGTGAACGCCGGCGGCGCCATCGGCGACTCCGGCCATGACCTCAGCATGATGCCCGATGTCGCCAAGCGCTGCGGACGGGCCATCGAATCCGCCCGGAAAAACGGTGTCCCCATCTTCCACATCCGGGTCGAAAACCTGCCCGACGGCGGCAGCTCACCTGCCGCTTGGTTGCGGGCTCTGTATACGGCCGCCAACGGCCGGCCCATTGATCTCGGCAAGCTGAGCCTCAAGGGCGATCCGGCCACGGAATTCTGTGCCGAGTGCCTGCCCGAGGACGGCGAGGTCATCATCACCAAGCGCCGACCCAGCGCGTTCGTGGGCACGGAGCTGGCGCTCCTGCTGCGGAGCCAGGGCATCGAATCCGTTGCCCTGGTGGGCGTCTCCACCGGCGGATGCGTCGAGGCAACGCTGCGTGACGCCGTCCACAACGACTTCTATGCCGTGCTGCTTGAGGACGCCGTGGGCGCCTACGACACGGTGGTACACGATGCTGCACTCACTGTCATGAAGGCCCGCCACGATGTCTGCACGCTGGACGAGGCCATCGCCGTCTGGGACTCGGCCAGCGCCTCCCAGGCCAGCTGATTCGGATACGAAGAGAGGAGAAGCCGTTGAATCCACACCCAACCGATGCTGTGGCCGCCGTCAACGGCGCCCACAGCCTCATCGGGGACCGCATCCATCGGTTGGGTGCGGACATCATTCTGGACGAACAGGTCAGCTGGTGCCCGCCTGGCGTCCGCGTCCACCAGCCCGTCAATTGCTACCTCATTAAAGGAAGCGCCGGCTCGGTCCTCGTGGACACCGGCATCCGGCTCCACGAGGCGGAGATTATCGGGCAGCTGGAGTCGCTTCTCGAACCGGGGGAACGGCTTGCCGTCGTGCTGACACGGACGGAGATGGAATGCTGCCTGAACCTTCCCGCCATCGAGGCGCGGTTCGACGTCGATTCCGTCTGGTACACGGGCGGAATCACGGTACCAAGGACCTCGGCGACGCCGCGGCGCATCATGGTCAACCCGGGGACGTCCCTTGAGGTCGAGGTCATGGACGGCCTGACGCTGGAGTTCGTCTCACCGCTGATGCGGCTCCTGCCGACGTTATGGATCTTCGATCCCGTCTCCGGCGCGCTCCTGACCTCCGATGCCTTCACGCATGGCTCGTACGGCATCTCAAACGCGGCGGCCGGTTTGCATAAGTTCCAGTGGTTTGCCCAGGCCGATACGCGCGGCATCGCGCAGGATGTCGAAACCGTCGTCCGGGAACGCCGGGTGAAGGCCATCGGCCCGGGATACGGCGAACCCTTTGCAGGCCTGGCGGAATGCGCTGCCGAGGCCACGGCCTTGGCAGCGGCCCTCCGGAAGGTAGGCATCCAATGAGTCCCAAACATCCCGGCCTGGAGCTCACCACCGGACGCGTCCTCGCCGACGGCGTCCACTGGATGGGCGGCTGCCTTTCGGCCAACGCTGAAGGCCAGGAAGTCCACTACCACGTCTCGTCCTACCTGGTCATCGGATCCGAGGCGTCGATCCTGGTGGACACGGGGGATCCGGCACATCGGGATACCGTCCTGGCGCAGCTGGACCATGCGCTGGACGGGCGGAGACTCGACTACATCTTCCCGACCCATCCGGAAATCCCGCACGCGGGCAACCTCCCGGCCTTGCTGGCCCGTTACCCCTCGGCTGTTGTGGTGGGTGATGTCCGGGACTACGCCCTTCATTTTCCTGAATACAAGGACAGGCTAAGGGCCAAGGCCGCCGGCGAGTCGCTGGAACTCGGCGACAGGGAGTTCCGCTTCTTTCCGGCCTACATCCGCGACTTGGAGAACACGCTCTGGGGCTACGACTCAGGCGCGCGGATCATGTTCGTCTCCGACGGCTTTTCCTACATCCACGACATTCCCGCCCCGGACGAGGACGACGAACCGGTACACCTGCCAGGGCAGTGCCGCTTGCTCTCCAGCGAGATGCCGGAGCCGCCCTCGGTGGAGCAGGCCGCCTATGGCACCGGCCGCGCGCTCTACTGGACCAAATTTGTCGACGTCGGCACGGCCTTCCAGGATATCGAAGACACCCTGGAGTCCTATCCCGCCGTGCTGATCGGACCCGCGCACGGAAACGTCATCGATGACGTCGACAGCATGCTCAGGACGTCACTGGCTGCCCACCGGAAAGTCTACGAGGGGCAGGCGTTGTAAGTGAAACTTCATCAATATAATGAACTAGCAAGGAGAAGCCCATGCGGGACCTGATTGGATATGGGGAGAACCCTCCGGTTGTCACGTGGCCGCGCGGCGCGAAGGTTGCTGTATCCGTGGTGCTGAACTACGAGGAAGGCGCTGAGAGTTCCATCGAAGCCGGTGACGAGCGGGACGAGGACGTCTCGATCTTCGGTGGCTGGTCCGCCGATCCCTCTCGGCGCAGCCTCATGAAGGAGTCCTTTTTCGAGTACGGCAGCCGCGTGGGTATCTGGCGTTACCTCGGCATGCTGCGCGAGTACAACGTCCAGGCAACGGTAATGGCTTGCGGTGCTGCGCTTGAGCGGAATCCGGACGCCGCCCTGGCCATGGTGCGGGACGGCCACGAGATCTGCGCCCACGGCTACAAGTGGCGCGGCACCGTGGGAATGGAGCCCGACGAGGAGCGGCAGGAGATCCGCAAGTCCTTGGACACCGTCCAGGCTGTTTCCGGCGTGCGGCCGGTGGGCTGGTATGTCCGGGAGGGCATCACCGAGAACACCCGGACCATTCTGGCCGAGGAAGGGGTGCTCTACGACTCGAATTCCTACGCCGATGACCTTCCGTATTACGTGCAGGCAGGCCCGCACCGCCATCTGGTGGTTCCGTATTCGGGCGACACAAACGATGCCCGTTTCTGGGGTAACGGAAGCCTCGGCACCGGAGAGGACTTCTTCAACGTTTTGAAGGACTCCCTCGACTGCCTCCTCATCGAGGGCGAGACCGTGCCGAAGATGATGTCCGTGGGGCTGCACCTGAGGATCGGCGGCCGGCCCAGCGTTGCCCACGGAGTGCGCCGGTTCCTCGAATATGCCACTGCCCAGTCTGGGGTTTGGTTCGCCACCCGCGAGGAGATCGCGCGGTGGTGGATGGAACACCCGCCTGTGCAGGCAGAAGCTGTCACTGCTGTGGGCGCCTTCGAAGGCGTTGCATGATGGGTACGGTCGACGACGGGACGGCCACGGTGGATATCGGCCGTCTGGTGCACAACGTCCACGAGCAAGGCTTCACGGCCCTGGATAAGGTTGGACTCAAGGGACAACGCGACCAGGGCCTGGTCAGCACGCTCATCTCCAGGGACCTCAGCGGTTCAGATGATTTGTGCGTCAGCTGGGGAACGATCCTGCCCGGGCAGCACCACCTGTGCCACCACCATCCTGACGCGTCCGAGTTCTACGTCGTCCTCAGCGGGGCACCCATCGTCCATCTCGGCGACACCACCTACCGGGCAAAACCCGGCGACGGCATTTACATCCCCCGGGGAACCACCCATGGACTCACAAACGACGGCGACGAGAACGTGGAGCTCATTGTGGGGGTCAGCAAGCCCGCGGACTGGCAATTCGTCCCTGACGAGTGACCGGCCGTTCAGGCACCCGATCGCTGTTCATTTCCGCGCCACCCGAATGAGGAACCTCCCATGACCCAGGAACCAGCCGCCGCCCTTGAACGCAGCGTCGGCATCATCACCGCCGATCCCACGCCCACCTTGTTGGCCCTCCTTGCCCACGCCACCATTGACTTCTTGGTCCTCGACGCCGAGCAGACCGGGATCACCGTTCAGCAATGCAGCGATGTGGTGCAGCGCCTGGCCAGCTCCGGGGTGAAGGTGGCGGTGCGCGTGCCCGACCTGGACAGGAACACGCTGGTGGCGTTCGCCAACACCGGTGTGGCGGAGATCGTGCTGCCGCAGGTACGGACGGTGGACGAACTTGAACGCGCCTACGAAGCCACGCGGTACGCTCCTGCGGGATCGCGTCCGCGGCAGGTGACGCCGGCCTCGGCCTTCGGCATGGACTACTCCTTTGCTCCCGTAATCACGGTGTTGTTCGAGACGGTCGAGGCCGTGGAGCGCGTCAAGGAATTCGTTGGCAGCGAGGCGTTCGGCGGGGGCTGGGTGGGCCCGACCGATCTGGCTGCGGACCTCCTTCGCCACGGAGATGAGCGGCCGGAGGCCTTGCCGGAAGCCGTCCGGCGCGTGGTGGACGTGGTTGCCAGTGCCAGCCGCAGTATCGGACTCCCGGCACCCGGAATGGCCGCCGCAGCGGGTGTTTTCGAGCGCGGAGCCGACCGCTGTGCGGTCTATTGGGAGAAGGAACTCGCCTCCATGTTGACCGGCTATGCCGAACTGCGGGCCGCGTGAGCGCCACTGGGAGGGGCGGAACGCCCGTCGAATCCAGGCCATCAAAAAAACCGTCAACGCGAAACTATCTTCGATATACTGACGCAAAACCAAGGACTAATGAAGGAGTCGTTGTGGAAGGCACGGACACAGCCAGCAGCGAAGCAACCGGGTCCCTGGAACGCGACTTCTGGATCGCCCATCTCGGCGCCATGATCAAAGAGCAGCGCCTCGGACGGTTCACCGTGGAGGAACTCGCCGAACGTGCAGGTGTCAGTGCAGGACTCATCAGCCAGATTGAGCGCGGAATCGGTAACCCGTCCTTTGCCACGCTCCTGCGCCTGGCAAACTCCCTCGAACTGCCGCTGGCAAGTATGTTTACAGATCCCAACGATGGCCAGGACCACATGCTGGTCCGCCGGGCAGACCGGCGCCGCATTGAAATCCCCTCGCAGGGCATCATCATGGAGCTGATCGTTCCCGACGCGGAGCGCAAGCTGGGGGTCATCAACATGACTATTCCCGCCAACTTCGACGGCGCCTATGTTCCGCACTCCCATGAGGGCGAGGAGTGCGTCATCCTCCAATCCGGCACGCTGGTGGCTACCATTGGCGGCCAGGACTTTGTGCTGGAGGCCGGCGACAGCCTGACCTATGACGCTTCCTTGCCGCACTGGTGGAGCAACAAGACGGATTCTGCCGCAGTCATGCTCGCAATATCCACGCCGCCGTCCCTCGGCAAGGCGCACTGAACGTGGGCGTTCCCGGGCCGGGGACACGGCTGGGAATCCTTGTCCCCTCAAGCAACTCCAACGCGGAGACACTCACGGCGGCGATCCTTGCGGGGCAACCGGACCTGGGGGGCCACTACAGCCGGTTTCGCCTTCCGCCGAGCCTTGATGACACGGTGGACCTGAGCGTTCTCGGCGATGCTCCGGCGTTGCTGAAGGACGCCGATCTGCAGGCCATCGCGTTCCACGGCACCTCTGGTTCATGGACCGGGATTGCTGGCGACAGGGCCCTCTGTGCCGAGCTCCAGGCTATGTGCGGCGTACCGGCGACTACGGCTTCCGTGGCCGTCGTCGAGGCCCTCCGTGCGCTGTCTGCGAGCCGGATCGGCCTCGTTTTTCCCGGCCCCGGATCCATCGCTGCCGGGATCCAGCGCGAGTACTCCGGCCACGGCCTCGATGTGCGCGCCGTTTCGGTTCCGGAGTCTGTCATGAGCAACCCGGAGATCGCCCGCTTGGACGCTGCCGCCATCGGTGCCATCATGCGTCCGGCCTTTGTGGACGGCCTCGATGCGGTGGTGTGCGTCGGCACCAACCTTCGCTCGGGCTACCTTGTGGAGGGTTTCGAGCAGGAGTTTGGCATCCCCGTCGTGGACAGCGCCATCGCCACCCTGTGGCATCTGCTTCACCTGGCGGGCGTTTCACGCCCGATCCCCGGGTGGGGTGCGCTGCTCGCAGCGCACTAGCCCGACGGCGACCCCAACGGCGCGGGTGACCCTACGATGCCGGTGACCCGTCCGCCGTCGGCTGCTCCGTGTTCGTGCGTTTCCACGCGCTCAGAATCTCTTCGCGTGTCGCGAACCAGGCGGCCCTGCCGTTCGCATGCGCAAGGAAACGGTCGAGGGCGGCTGCGTACGCCGGGCGTCCGATCAGCCGTGGATGGAGCCCGACGCTCATCACCGACGGGCCTCCGCGGGGGTCATCGAGCTGCAGCTCCAGGGCCGCGATCAAGTGGTTGCCGAACGATGCTGCGGTGGGGAACTGCCGGAACAGCCCCGAATCGTTCGTGTCTCCCGCATAGGGCAGTACCGGGAGCTTCGGATTTTCCTGGCCGGAGCCCCAATGTGGAAGGTCGTCATTGAAGCTGTTGGACTCGTAGGCGAATCCGTTCCCGGCGAGCACACCGCGCGTGCCCGGTTTGAGTCCGTCCCTCGAATACCAGCTGGTGGGGACCTGGCCGGTGCTGGCCTGGATAGCGTCGCGGGAGGCAAGGATAAGGCGTTCCTCAGCATCGTCGTCGAGCTCTGTATGCGTGTCCCATTGGTGGCCGTGGTCGGCGATCTCATGTCCGTCGCGGACGAGTGCCGCGGCGATGGCCGGGTTGAGTTGCAGTGCCATGGCGCAGCAGAAGGCGGTGGCCCGGACGTCGTGTTTTTGTAGGATCCGAAGTAATCGCCATATGCCGGCACGGGCGCCGTACTCGAAGGCCGATTCCAGAGTGAGGTTCCGGGTGGCCGAGGCAGGAGCCGGAATCCAGTGCGCACCCAGGTCGTTGGCGGTGTCGCCGCGGGGGATGCTCCGCTCGGCGCCCTCCTCCACGTTGATGACGAGGGAAACGGCCACGCGGGCGTCGCCTGGCCAGCGGAAATCAGGCGGAATTTCGCCATATCCGACGAAATCCCGCTGCGTCTGTGGCTCTGCCATCGTGTTCTCCGTTCGGGGGTTCCGACGCCGCACCGTTGCGGCTATAGTGAAGCAAACTTCGATATGATGAAACTAGCCGAGAGGGGAGCGGATGTCTACGCTCATTCGCGGAGGCACCATCGTCACGGGCTCCGGGGACACTGTCATCGAGGCCGGTGCAGTGGTCATCCGCGACGGCCGCATCGCGGACGTCCTCCACTACTGGGAAGCGGACCGCGGCTTCGCAGGCGACGTCATCGACGCCGCGGGCTGCATCGTGATGCCGGGCCTCATCAACAGCCACACCCACGGCGTGACCCCCGGCGCACTGTTCCCCAGTGCGGCGCCGGCCCTGTCCGCGCAGCGGTGGATGGGCAACCTGGACAGGCACCTCCTGGCCGGAACCACCACAGTCCTTAGCCTCTGCGGCTTCGCGTCCATGGACGACGTGCGCGAAGCCGACCGCCGCCACGCGGTGCATGTGCGGGGCGCCACCACGCATCTGCCGCGCTGCCTCCATGCGGCGGCCATGGCTGATGGCCGGGGACTGGCGGCTGAGGCCCGTGAACTCACCGTTGAGCGGATGCTCGACGACGGTGCTGTCGCCATCGGGGAGCTGGGCGGAGGCCAAACGCTGGGCGGCGGAGGGCAGGATCTCGTCTACATCCCCGCAGCGATCCACAAGGCTTCCGGGATCCGCATCACCCTCGAGCAGGCGCGGCGCATCAAGGAAGCCGTGCTGGGCCGGTTCATCGATGCCGGTGCGCTCAACGTGGGTGCACTGGCTGAGGCAGCCAAAGAGGCCGGACTCGCGGAGGCCCTCACCGCCACCCAACTCTCGAAGCTCGTCACGAATTCCGTGATGCCCTCGTTCGTCCCTGCCATCGAAGGTATCCGGGAAGGGGTCCAGACAGCGGCCAAGTTCGGCGTGCCGGCCATCGTGCACAGCGCCTCGGCCACAGCCGGCGTCCTGCGTGAGCTCATGTTCCAGCTGGACGGCAGCGGGGCAACCGTGATTGCCGCCCACGCAAACCACCCCTCCCACACCCCTGCGGAAGCGTACGAGCTGGCCGTCCTGGGCCGGAAAATGGGCTGGCCGGCCGAGGCCTCGGTGTTCGATCTCCTGCACCGCAGGCACACCGTCACCACGCGCGAACACTGGGACCTGCTGCTCCGGGAACCGGACCTCATCTCCGTCATCGGCACGGACTACGGGCACGACGGCGACCACGACGAGCTGATCTCCGCCGTCCATGACATCGCGGCCCACGGGCACCGCTCTCTGGCCGACGCCGTCGCCATGGCAAGCTCGGCAGTTGCGGACCTTATCCCGGGCATTGGCCCCGGAAGCGGACGGCTGCAGGCCGGGCGCGTGGCTGACGTGGTTGTGGCCCGAATGGAGGACTTTCGCGGTGTGCGGACTGTCCTGGTGGACGGCATCTGCGTGGTCCAGGACGGGCAGCTCACTACGGAGGCCCACCGATGAACCAACCAGTGGACTGCGAACACGCATTGACCAGTGGGCAGTTGGTGGTCATCCGCGATTTGGTGGGCAACGCGATCGCCCGGGAGGATCTGCCGGCGCTGGAAGCAGCGTACCGGGACTTCCGGGCCGGGATGGATGAACTGAAGTCATCCTTTGAGCAGCTGACCCTCGCATCGGACCAGGCCGGTTCCGCGGACCAGTCCGGTGCGCCGCACCAGGGGGTGAAACCGTGACCGAGCCATGGGAGCTGGGCATCACCGAAGCGGCTGGCCGTATCCGACGACGGGAGCTGTCGGCGGTTGAGTTGCTCGACTCCGTGCTGGACCGGCTTCAGGACACCGAAGGCTACGCCCACGCCTGGGCATTCGTGGACGAGAGGGGGGCGCGGGCAGCGGCCGGCCTGGCCGACGGCCAGGCCGCCAAGGGGCAGTTCGGCGGCGCCCTCCACGGCATTCCCCTGGGGGTAAAGGATGTCATCGACGTCCGCCGGATGCCCACCGAAGGCGGCTCAGACAGCCTGCGAGGGAACATCGCAAAGGACGACGCCGGCGTCGTACGTCAACTCCGTGCCAGCGGTGCTGTGATTCTCGGCAAACTTCAAACGCATGAGTTCGCCTTCGGCCAAGGGACGCCGCCGTCACGTAACCCGTGGGATCCTGAGCGGTATGCTGGCGGTTCAAGCGTTGGATCCGGAGTCGCTGTTGCGGTGGGAAGCATTCCCGGGGCCCTCGGCACTGACACAGGCGGCTCAGTCCGAAACCCCGCTTCCGTCAACGGCCTGGTGGGGCTCAAGCCAAGCACCGGCGTCGTATCTTCCACCGGTGTCCTGCACGTCAGCCACACGATGGATCATGTGGGGCCGATCGCCCGGAGCGTGGAAGACTGCGCTGCGCTCTTTGACGGGATGGTGGAGCCGCAGGCACTTGCCCGCCTCGGAGGACCCGTTTCCGCCCGCATTCGGGACGTTGCTGCTTCGACCAGGCTTGGAGTAGACCGCCGGATGTGGTCTGAATGGGGGGTTGCCCCGGACGTCATGGCTGTCGTGGAAAATGCCCTCTCCGTGCTTGCGGACCTGGGGATGGAGATCGTAGAGCTGCGGCTCCCCGAACTGGACCTGGCACTGCACGCAAGCGTGGCAATTTCACTGTCGGAAGCGGCCCGCCATCACCGTGAGCGGCTAAAGCGGTCCGCCGAGGGGTATCTGCCCGGTACACGCGTCATGATCGAAACCGGTGCCCTGGTGTCCCGGGACGAGGTCCGCCTGGCCTGGCAGGTCCGGACGCACCTCAGAGCGTACATACCCGACGCCATGGCCCGGGCCGGCGTGGCCGGGCTGGTTTCGCCCACGCTCCCGGCGATCGCACCACTCGCGTCCTCAATGTCTTCGGAACTGACCGCGTCAGTCGGCGAGAACTCTCTGGCTGCTGCGCTGCGCATGCTTTCTGCCGCGAACCTCACTGGAATGCCGGGCGTTAGTGTGCCTTGCGGGTTCGCCAGCGGGCAGCCCATCGGAATGCACCTCATGGGGCTTGAACACTCAGACGCCACCGTGCTTGCCATCGCCGACGCCTATGAGCAAGCCGCGCCATGGCGCACCTGCGTCCCGGTACGGGTACTGCCCGCCGTCACTGGTGCGGCGGCGTCATAGCGGCTCTTGTCCTGACATGAAAATTATGGTGATGGTGTCCATTGCCGGGCTGGTCTGCGGGGTCCCTGTCAACCCGTGCATGCCAGTTGCGCTAACTCACAGGCGCTGCCCGAAGGTCCTAGCGAGGCGACCACCCGCCGTCGTAGCACATGGACACACAGCGCACTGCAGAGGCCCCCGCACGTAACCTGTTTAGATGCCTCGTTTTGCGCTTGATATAGACTCCGTCCCCCGCCCTGTCCGCGCCCAGGAACTCCTGGATGCGGTGAACCACCGTGTCGTCATTGCCGATGGGGCCATGGGCACCATGCTGCAGGGCCGGGAACTCTCGCTCGAGGACGACTTCCTGGGGCTCGAAGGCTGCAACGAGATCCTCAACGCCACGCGGCCCGACGTCCTCGCGGACATCCACGACGCGTACTTCGCCACCGGCATCGACGCGGTGGAAACCAACACCTTCGGCGCTAACTGGTCCAACCTCTCCGACTACGGCATCGACGACCGGATCGAGGAACTCGCCCGCAAAGGCGCGAGAATCGCCCGCGAGCGTGCGGAAGCGGCAGAACAAACAGACGGACGGATGCGCTGGGTCCTGGGCTCCATGGGACCGGGCACCAAGCTCCCCAGCCTCGGCCACACCAGCTACGACTACCTCAAGCAGACCTTCGCCCTGCAGGCCGAGGGCCTCATCGACGGGGGCGCGGACGCCTTCCTCATCGAAACCAGCCAGGACCTCCTGCAGACCAAAGCCGCGGTCAATGGCTGCAAGCAGGCCATCGTCACCCGCGGTATCCGGCTCCCCATCTTCGTCGAGGTGACGGTCGAAACCACCGGAACTATGCTGATGGGCTCCGAAATCGGCGCCGCGCTCACCGCGCTCGAGCCGCTCGGCGTCGACGCCATCGGCCTGAACTGCGCCACCGGGCCGGACGAGATGAGCGAGCACCTGCGCCACCTCTCCAAACAGTCCTCCGTCGCGATCGCCTGCATGCCCAACGCCGGCCTGCCCGTCCTTGGTCCCAACGGCGCGCACTATCCGCTCTCGCCCACCGAACTCGCCACAGCGCACGAACAGTTCGTACGGGAATTCGGCCTGGGCCTGGTGGGCGGCTGTTGCGGTACGACGCCGGAGCACATGGCCGCCGTCGTCGAACGTCTTGCGCCCTTCCGCGCCAGCGGCGCCGTCACCAGCGGCGGCAGGGGCGCCGACGGCGGCCGCGTTCCCACCGAGCGTGAAGCCGGCATCGCTTCCCTCTACCACCACGTGAATTTCGACCAGGAATCCGCGTACCTCGCCATTGGCGAGCGCACCAACGCGAACGGTTCGAAGGCGTTCCGCCAGGCGATGCTCGAAGAACGCTGGGACGACTGCGTTGATATTGCCCGCGGACAGGTTCGTGTTGGCGCGCACCTGCTCGACGTCTGCATTGACTATGTGGGGCGCGACGGCGTGGCCGACATTAAGGAGATCGTCTCACGTTTCGCGTCGGCTTCCACGCTCCCGCTTGTCATCGATTCCACCGAACCGCCCGTGCTGCAGGCCGGGCTCGAGCACATCGGCGGACGCCCGGTGGTCAACTCCGTCAACTACGAGGACGGCGACGGCCCCAACAGCCGCTTCGCGCGCATCATGCCGCTCGTAAAGGAACACGGTGCCGCCGTGATCGCCCTGACCATCGATGAACAGGGCCAGGCACGCACCACCGAAGGCAAGGTGGCCATCGCCTCGCGCCTCGTCGACGCCCTGGTAGGCGAATGGGGGATGCGGGTCGAGGACATCATCGTGGACGCCCTGACCTTCCCCATCGCCACCGGCCAGGAAGAAACCCGCCGGGACGGCATCGAAACCATCGAGGCCATCCGCCAGATCACCACGAAATATCCCGGCATCCAGACCACCCTCGGCGTCTCCAACGTGTCCTTCGGCCTGAACCCGGCAGCGCGCATGGCCCTGAACTCGGTGTTCCTGCACGAGGCCGTGCAGGCCGGCCTGACCAGCGGCATCATCGACGCCGCCAAGATCGTTCCGCTCGCCTCCCTGCCGGAAGAACAGCGCAAAGTTGCCCTGGACCTCATCTGGGACCGCCGCGAATACGACGCCGACGGCAACATCACGTACGACCCCCTGAACAGCATGCTGGACCTGTTCGCCGGCGTCGACACCGCGGCGCTGAAGGACCAGCGCGCGGCAGAACTTGCGGCGCTGCCCACCGGCGAACGCCTGGAGCGGCGCATCATCGACGGCGAAGGCAAGGGCCTCGAAGGAGACCTCGACCTGGCTCGCAGCGAGGGCATGACCCCGCTCGGCATCATCAACGACTACCTGCTCGAGGGCATGAAGGTGGTGGGCGAGCGCTTCGGCGCCGGCGAGATGCAGCTGCCGTTCGTGCTGCAGTCCGCCGAGGTGATGAAGAACGCGGTGGCCCTGCTCGAGCCGCACATGGAGAAATCGGATTCCTCGGGCAAGGGCACCATGGTGATCGCCACCGTGCGCGGCGATGTGCACGACATCGGCAAGAACCTGGTGGACATCATCCTCACCAACAACGGCTACAAAGTCATCAACATCGGCATCAAGCAGGGGATCGCCGAGATCATGGCCGCAGCGCAGGAACACAACGCCGACGTGATCGGCATGTCCGGCCTGCTGGTGAAGTCCACCGTGGTGATGAAGGAAAACCTCGCCGAACTCCAGTCCCGGGGCCTCGCGAAGAAGTGGCCCATCATCCTCGGCGGCGCCGCCCTGACCCGCGCCTACGTGGAGCAGGACCTGGCGGAGCAGTTTGAGGGAACCGTCCGGTACGCCAAGGACGCCTTTGAGGGCCTGGCACTCATGGAACCGCTGGTGCAGGTGGCCCGCGGCGCGGACCCGGATGCCGTCGGCCTTCCGCCGCTGAAGAAGCGGATCCATAAAGGCGGCCCGAAGTTCACGGTGACCGAGCCGGAGGCAATGCCCGGCCGGTCCGACGTGGCCGCCAACAACCTCGTGCCCGCGCCGCCGTTCTGGGGCACGCGCATTGTGCGCGGCGTGGCACTCCACGACTACGCCGCCATGCTCGACGAGCGCGCCACCTTCATGGGGCAGTGGGGGCTCAAGCCCGGCCGCGGCGATGACGGCGCCTCCTATGAGGAACTGGTGGAGCGCGAAGGCCGGCCCCGCCTGCGGTACTGGCTGGACCGCATCCTCGGCGAGGGAATGCTTGATGCGTCCGTCGCCTACGGTTATTTCCCGGTGGTCACCGAAGGGGAACAGGTGGTGGTGCTGCACCACGGAGAGGATCACGACGGCGTCCTCGGCACCGCGGGGCTCCTCGCCCCCGACGGTGGTTCAGGCGGTCCGATCGGCACCGAACGGCTGCGGTTCGACTTCCCGCGCCAGCGCCGCGACCGGCACCTGTGCCTGGCCGACTTCGTGCGCTCGCGCGAGTCGGGGCAGGTGGACGTTTTGCCGGTGCAGCTGGTCACCGCCGGTTCGAAGATCGAAGAGTTCACGTCCACGATGTTCGCGGCCAACCAATACCGCGACTATTACGAGCTCAACGGCCTGGTCATGCAGCTCACCGAGGCGCTGGCGGAGTTCTGGCATTCCCGGATCCGCAAGGAGCTGGGTTTCGCGGCCGAGGAGCCCAAGGACAAGGCCGGCCTGTTCAAACTCGACTACCGCGGTGCGCGGTTCTCGCTTGGCTACCCCGCGTGCCCGGATATGGAGGACCGCCGCAAGGTGACGGAGCTGCTGAAGCCCGAAAGGATGGGCGTGGTCCTCAGTGATGAGCTGATGCTGCACCCCGAACAGTCCACCGACGCGTTTGTGTTCCACCACCCGGAGGCGAAGTACTTCAAGGTGTGAGCTGAAGCCGGTCCCTGGCCTGGGTGGAGTGATCCTTGGCCGGGTGAGTCGGCCCGGCTTGCCCGCCCGCGCTGGAGACCGGCTTCACCCGCCGCAGGGCGGCAAGAATGGCCCGTCCCACCACGGCGATTCCGACGATGGTGGTGACGGCACGCAGAGTGTCCCAGCCCGCCGTCGAGGTCACCAGCGAGTAGAGCAGGAAGCTGCTCATATTTGTCCCCAGCGGCGCGCCGGGCACGTAGGAGATGCCCGTGCCCGCACCGACCGCGAAGGGCCAGAACCACAGGTTGGTGAGCAGGCCGAACAGGTAAGACGCCAGGGCGCCGTAGCCGCACAGCATCCACAGTTCTGCTTTCCCGCGCACCCGGCGCGGGAGCAGGCCGGCCCCGGCGCCCACCCACGCGCAGGCGAAGATCTGGAACGGTGTCCAGGGCCCGATGCCACCCCACACGGCGCTTGAGAGGGCGATGGTGGCGGCACCGAGGAGCATGCCGAAACGGGCACCGAAGGCCCGGCCGGCCAGGATCAGCAGGATAAAGACTGCCTCCACGCCCCCGACGCCGGTGCTCGCCACCCGAACTGCGGAACCTACGGCGGCCAGGACGCCGAGCAGCGCCACCGTGTGTGCGGAGCGGACCGAGCCATCCATGGACACAACGACGGCGACGGCAGCGAGTGGTGCGATGGCCAGCGCCGCGTAGGGGAGGGCCGCGGCGGCGTCCTGCGGGAGGGCCGCCGCGAGCAGCGGCCAGCAGAACGCTGCCAGAGCCAGAAGATTGGCCACCGCGAGGACAGGGAGTTCAACGCCGCGCGGCATCCGGATGCGGTGCCGTCTTGCCGGGACCGGGGAGTCTGGTTCGATGACCCGTGGTTTTGGTCTTGCACCTGCTTGCCGGGGAAGCGGTAGGCGCGGTTCCGGGACTTCGGCCGCCACGGAGGGCACGACGCCGTCACGCATCGGGAGGATCCGGGCGCCGAGGCCGTGGGCGAAGTCGTGGTCGTGCGTGGCGATCAAGACCGCCGCGCCGGAGTCCGCTGCGGCCCGCAGCGCTGCCGAGACTGCGGTGCGCGCCGCAGGATCGAGTCCGCGGGTGGGCTCATCGATCAGGAGCACTTGAGGGTTGTCCATGGTCTGCAGCGCGATGGCCAGGATCCTGCGCTCCCCGGCAGAGAGGTCCCGGGGATGCTCGGGCCCAATGGGAATCCGCACGTCTCCCCGCAAACGGGCCAGGTGTGACGCCGCGGAGCCAGGCGCAGGTTGCCCGACGTCCTTACGGCGCGCCTGGCGCCGTTCGGCCGCGCGGAGCTCCGCTGCCACCGTATCCCTGGTGAAGAGGTCGTCCGAGGCGTCCGGCACGAGGGCGACGCGGCCGCCGTCGACCGTTCTTACACCGCCCGTCCCTTCACGAACCGTTCCTTCACCCAGGGCGAGCGCCACCAGGAGGGACGACTTCCCGGCCCCGTTCGGCCCCACCAAGGCCACCACTTCGCCGCGGTGCAGGGTCAGGGATGCATCCAGCACGAGCGGCTTGCCCTTGCGGTGCACCGCAAGGTTTGCCGCCATCAGTACGGGCGCGTGCTCCGCTGGCGGCGCTGGCGTAGGGTGCGCAACCGTCGGGGAAGCGGACGGCGCGGCACCGGGCACCAGGGCGCCGTCGTCGATGGTCCACCAGGAGTCGGCAACCGGGACGAGTGGCGCAGCCCGGTGCTCCGCCACGATGACGCAGGTACCGGCGTCCCGGGCGAGGGCGTCGAGCACGGCGATAACGTGTCCGCGTGCTGCGGTGTCAAGGTCGGCCAGGGGCTCATCAACCAAAAGCAGGGCCGGATGCTCCACCACCGCGGCGGCGATGGCTACGAGCGTTGCCTCACCCGCGGAGAGGGTGCTGATGTTGCGGTCCAGCAGCGCCGTCACACCGATCCGCTCGGCGACCTCCAGCACCCTGGCCTTGGCGGTCGCGGAAGCCACACCGCGCAGCTCAAGGGCCAGGGAGATTTCGTCCCGGACCCGGGTGGAGGCGAAGGCGGCGCGGGGATTCTGCAGGACGACGCCGATGAGGCGGGCGGTATCGCGCGGCGGCGTGGTGGCGCGGTCCGTTCCGGCGACGCACACCGTGCCGGAAATTTCTCCACCGTCAACGTGTGAGAGGAGGCCGGCGATACCTCGCAGGATGGTGGACTTGCCGGAGCCCGTCGGCCCGGTAATGACCGTTATGGACCCGCTGGACGGCGCGAAACCAGCAACGCGCACCTGCGCATCACCGATGCGGAATTGTGCGTCCCGGACGGTAACCGGCGCTTCGGTACCCTGTCCGGGTTGGTGTGCTGCCCGGCTCCCGAAGCCGCGCAGCTCCAGGGCCGCGGCAACCCGGCTGGCGTGCTCCAGGGTGCGCTCGAGCACGGGCACCAGGGCGCGCGGTCCGAAGCGTTCGCCCCGCAACCGGAACGCCAGGCGGACGGAGGTCACGGCGTCGGCAAGCGCCGGGAGCGCCGCCCACGCCACCACAAGCGTCCGGGCCAGGCCCTGCATGGGACCGCGGCGGGCCAGGTGGACAAAGCCGCGGGCCACATCGACCCAGGCGTTGAGCAGGCCGAAAGCAAGGAACATCCCGGCAATCGGCAGGGCGGACAGGACCGCCTGCCACAGGCCAGCTCCGGTGACCGGACCGAGGAAGACCACATGCGCGTACGGGGCAGGCAGCCGAACCGCCGGCAGGTCGAGCAGAACCGGTTCGCCAATGCCCGCCCCGTTGAAAAGGATGCGGTAGATGACCCGCGCCGCGATGAAGACGACGGCCAGAGCCGCCGCTGCGCGTAACGGCGCGGGTCGAAAGGTCATGCTGCCGGTGCGGCCGGTTCGCCGTCGACCGTGTACAGCAGTTCCAGGCTCTCACCCGGGCTTACCTGGAGGGTGGCGAGGCCTTCCTGCGCGTAGGCCCAGTCGCCGGTGGCCGGCTTAACCCAGAGGGACCAGTAGGCGAAGGCTGCGGGCATCTTGCCGCACTCTTCCCGGTACGTGCCGCCCTTGTGGGTGATATCGAAGTCTGCGGCGGGCACACCATTCACACGGCACACCAGTTCATTGGGGTATTCGGTAGTGCCCACGGTTTTCACCTTAGCCTCGTCGAGCACCTTGGATACGGGCGTCGCCGCGTCCACAGCCACGCACACGGAGGTGTCAGCAGCAGCCTGCTTCAGGGCGCCCGAATCGACGATCACCTTCACGCCCGCGCAGGGTCCGGAGGCGCTGGGTGAGGCCGTTGCCGTCGTCGCCGGGGCAGAGGTGGTTGGCTGGGTCGCGGCCGGTGCGGAACAGGCGGCGAGGGTAAACAGGAGACCGGCGGCGGCGAGGGAGCTCGCGGCGGCGGTGCGGATCGTAGTCAAAGTCACCTGTCAAGGGTAGGACGTTGCTGATCCGGATGCGGAGGCCGTCACGTTGTGTGACGCCAGGTCACGCGTGTGCGCGGGGGCCACCGGCACAAAGGGCCAACGACGGCACTCACGTGAGTGCCGTCGTCGGCCTTTCTGCTGGGCGTTACTGCGCTTCCGACGCTGCCACCTTGACTTGTAGGGCGTCCTCCGGGGCTTCGTGCGGCGCGGCGCCCGCCGACGACGGATGCGCTGCGACTGCCGCGGCGTGCTCGGCCAGCACCCCGGTCTGGTGGCGGATCTTCAGGCGGTAGAGGAGGGTCCCGCCAATGATTACGGCGGCCACGAACATCACACCGCCCCACTGCAGGTACCACTCGAAGGGCGGCACCGAGTTGTAGATCTCCGGGCGGGGCCACACCAGATTCACCGTCATGGCCCCGCCCCAGAGGACCGCCACGATGTTCACCGGCAGTCCCCATTTGCCTGTTGTGAACCCGGATTCGGACTGCTCATCCCGCAGCGGCCACTGCTTCAGGAGCCGCTTCCGCAGCAGGGGAACCGTGACCAGAAGGTAGGACAGGTAGATCAGGACGATGCTGATACTGGACAGAATGGTAAAGATGGCAGGCTGCGTGACGTTGACCAGCAGCGGGATGACGGCGATGACGCCGATCACGATCGCCGCGACTTTGGGGGTCCTGCGGACCGGATCCACCTTGCTGAGCTGCCGGCTGAACGGCAGGTTGTTGTCCCGGGCCATGGCGAACATCATGCGGATGGCGGCAGCGTGGACAGCCAGGGTGCAGACCACAACGGCCACCACGATGCATGCCAGGAAGGCCTTGCCGAAAGGCCCGCCGAGGACGGAGAGCACGATGTACTGGAGGCCGCCGTCGGCAGATCCCACCAGGGGGTCGTTCAGGTCCGGTGCGGCCAAGATGCCGAAGAACAGGATCAGCCCGCCCAGCACGAACGAGGCCGTGACGGCGCGCAGGATGGCCTTGGGTGCCGTGCGCTTGGGGTCCTTCGTTTCCTCGCCGAGGGAGCTGGCGGTGTCGAAGCCGTACATGACGTAGCCGGACGCCATGGCGCCGATCAGGAAGACGCCGAAGAAGCCGAGGTCGTGGCCCTCGCCGAAGCCGGCTGTGTCGAAGAAGACCTCGGGGCCCCGCACCACGTGCCAGCCCAGCGCCAGGATCAGCAGCACGGCCGCGGTCAGCTCCACGAAGACGCCGATGCTGTTGATCCTGGTCATCAGCTTCACGCCGAACGCGTTGATGAGCGTGGAGATGGTGATCATGATGGTGGCCAGCACCACGCCGTTCATGGCGAAGTCGTAGGGGCCGGTGCCGTCACCGACGAACTGGAAGCCGGACCAGAGCTGCGGCAGGGTGAGCTGCAGGGCCAGCGCCACTGACCCCAGCGCCATGATGGAGGACAGCATCAGCAGCCAGCCGGCCAGCCAGGACGAGGTCCCGGACGAGAGCCGCTTGGCCCAGTTATACACCGACCCGGCAACGGGGTACCGGCCCGCCAGTTCGGCAAAACACAGGGCCACCATCAGCTGGCCGACGAAGACGATGGGCCAGGACCAGGCGTACGCCGGGCCGGCCATGGAAAAACCAAAGTAGAACAGTTGGAAGACGCCGGTGAGGATGGAGATGTAGCTGACGCCTGCGGCGAAGCTGGCAAACTTGCCGATGCTCCGGTCCAGGGTCTGGGTATAGCCAAATTCGTCCATGCCGCTTGAATCAATACTCTTGCTGGGTTCCAAAATGTGAACTCCTATGTCAGAAAAGTACGACGATGCAGCCCGCGGCCGCCATTGGACGCGGGATCAAAAAGCCTCCGGAAGTCGCCTCTCAGGCGAAGGACGGGCTGAGCTCCACCCCTTCCCTTGCAGCGCCATCGGTGTGGCCGGCGCGGATGAGGTCGGCGCAGCGCTCGCCGATCATCATGACGGTGATGTTGGGATTGACGGTGACGTGTTCAGGCATCACGGAGGCATCCGCCACGCGCAGGCCGGTGACGCCCTTGACCCGCAGCTCGGGATCCAACGGTGACATCCCGTCGTCAGCAGGCCCCATCCGGACCGTACCCACCGGGTGGTACACGGTGTTGTGGGTCTTGCGGATGTAGTCCCGCAGCTCCTCGTCCGTCTGCGCCTCGACGCCGGGCGATAGCTCGCGGCCGGTCCATTCGGCCATGGCGGGCTGGGCGGCGATTTCGCGCGCCTTGCGGATGCCGGCCACCATGACCCGCATGTCGTGGCCGTCGGGATCCGTGAAATAGCGCGGATCCACCATGGGCTTGTCGCGGAAATCGCGGCTGCGCAGCCGGACGGTGCCGCGGGAGCGGGCGTGCGTGACGTTCGGGGTGAGGGAAAAGCCGTTCTCCGTGGTGGGGTAGCCGTACCGCAGGGTGTTCATGTCGAACGGGACGGAACCGTAGTGCATCATCAGGTCCGGGCGGTCCAGGCCCTCCTCGGTGCGGGTGAAGATGCCGATCTCCCACCACTGGGTGGAGGTCTGCACCATGGGCTGCCTGGCCTCGAACTGGACCACGCCTTCGGGGTGGTCCTGCAGGTTTTCGCCCACGCCGGGGGAGTCCACCAGCACCTCGATGCCGTGCTGAGCCAGGTGGGCTGCCGGGCCGATGCCGGAGAGCATCAGCAGCTTGGGGGAGTCGATGGCGCCGGTGGACAGGATGACCTCGCGGTGGGCGGAGAGCCGGTGGGTCCGGCCGAAGGCGGAGTCCACCACGTCCACGCCGGTGCAGCGCTTGTCCGCGTCGAACACCAGCTGGCGGGCGCGGAGGCCTGTCAGCAGGGTGAAGTTTTCGCGGTCGATGATGGGATGGATGTAGGAGACCGAGCTGGAGGCCCGGGTGCCGTCCGCGCGACGGTTGATCTGGAAGAAGTTGGCCCCGTTGGTCACGGTGGTGCCGGTGTTGAACTTCGCACGGGGAATGCCCGTCTGTTCGCAGGCGTCCAAAAACGCGACGCCGGCAGGGTCCGCCGGGGGCACGTTCATCAGGTGCACGGGTCCTGAGTCCCCGTGGTGGGGTGCGTCCGGGCCGGCGTCCTCGTTGGTTTCCAGCCGCTTGTAGAGGCGCCAGGCGGCATCGGCGTTCCAGCCGGTGGCGCCGTGCTTGGACTCCCACTCGTCCAAGTCCTCGCGGGGTGCCCAGAAGGCGATGCAGGAGTTGTGGCTCGAGCAGCCGCCCATCACCTTGGCACGGGCGTGGCGCATGAAGGAGTTGCCGTTTTCCTGCGGTTCCACCGGGTAGTCCCAGTCGTAGCCGGATTCGAGCAGTTCCATCCAGCGGTCCAGCTGCAGGATTTCGGGCAGGTTGCGGTCATCCGGGCCGGCCTCCACGAGGGCCACGGTGACGTCCGGATCCTCGCTCAGCCGGGCGGCGACGGCGGCCCCTGCGGATCCGCCGCCGATGACGATGTAGTCGAACCCGCGCTCGGTGGCGTCGCCGATGGTGTCGTAGTGCATCTAGTTCTCCTTGCCGCGGTCGGCGAACCAGCCGGTCACCTGCGGGCTGGTGTTCTGGTAGATGTGCTTGGCTTCCTGGTATTCGGCCAGCCCTGTGGGGCCCAGCTCGCGGCCGACGCCGGACTGGCCGAAGCCGCCCCACTCGGCCTGGGGGAGGTAGGGGTGGTAGTCGTTGATCCAGACCGTGCCGTGCCGCAGCCGGGATGCGACGCGCTGCGCCTTGCCGGCATCCTGGGTCCAGACTGCGCCGGCCAGGCCATAGATGGTGTCGTTGGCGGTAGCTACCGCTTCGTCCTCGGTGCGGAACGTTTCCACCGTCACCACCGGGCCGAACGCCTCGTCGATGACCACGGACATGCCTCTTTCGACACGGTCCAGGATGGTGGGCTGGTAATAGAATCCGCCGTCGTACTTTTCTCCTTGCGGCGCCGCGCCGCCGGTCCGCAGCCGAGCACCCTCCTGGATGCCGCGCTGGACGTAGGCGTGGACTTTGTCGCGGTGGGCCGCCGAAATCAGCGGCCCGGTTTCCGCAGCCTCATCGAATGGCCCGCCGAGCCGGACGTCCCGGGCACGCCGGACCAGCTCGTCCACGAAGCGTTCGGCGATCGATTCCTCCACCACCAGCCGCGCCCCGGCGGAGCAGACCTGCCCGGAGTGGACGAACGCGCCGTTCAGGGCATTGTCGACGGCGGCGTCGAAGTCCGCGTCCGCGAACACCACGTTGGGGTTCTTGCCGCCAAGCTCCAGGGCCACCTTCTTGACGGTGCCGGCGGCGGCCGCCGCGATGCGCTTGCCGGTTTCCAGCCCGCCCGTGAAGGACACGAGGTCGACGGCGGGGTGTTCCGAGAGCGGTGCGCCCGCTTCCGCGCCGGGGCCGGTCACGAGGTTGGCGACGCCGTCCGGCAGGCCGAGGTCCTGCAGCAGTTGCATGGCCAGGATGGCTGTGGACGGGGTCAGCTCGGAGGGCTTGAGGACGAACGTGCAGCCGGCGGCCAGTGCGGGCGCGATCTTCCACGCCGCCTGGAGCAGGGGGTAGTTCCACGGCGTGATCAGGCCGCAGACGCCTACGGGTTCGTAGACGATTTTGCTGACGACGGCGGGGTTCCCGGCGTCGACCATGCGGCCCGCCTGTTGCCCGGCGAGCCTGCCGAAGTACTCGAAGCAGGCGGCAATGTCGTCCATGTCGATGCGGCTTTCGACCATGCGCTTGCCGGTGTCCAGCGACTCGGCGCGGGCGAACTTTTCCCGGCGTTCGCGCAGTCCGGCGGCGACTTTCAGGAGGAAGGTGCCGCGCTCGGGGGCCGGGACGTTCGACCAGGTTCCGGAGTCGAAGGCTGCACGGGCTGCGGCAATGGCGCGTTCCGCATCCTCCCGGCCGGCCTCCGACACCGTGGCCACCAGTTCGCCGTCGGCGGGGTTTCGGATTTCGCGGACAGCGCCCGAGGCGGCTGCCTCCCAAGCGCCGTTGATGAACAGGGTGGATGCTGTTTCAGTTTTTTTGGTGTGGGGGACGTCCCGAAGGGGTGTGGCGTAAGTCATAGAAAGGACAGTAGCGGACATTGAACGAGTGTTCAATGCTTTTTTGAACAGTCGTTCAATGCTACTTGGCGGGCTTACTCCTGAAGCGGCGCGAAGGCGATTTGTTCCGTGCGGGCGATACTTCTCTGGATGGAAGCCTCATCAACGCCGAGAAGCGTCGTCAGCCACATGCCGTTTTGGATGACGACAATGTCAGCCGCCCGCTCCCGGCAGGCCTCCCAGGAGAGGCCGGGTTGGGCGTTGGAAACCAGTGCAGCGAGTCCGTCGAGATAGCGGTCGAAGGCTTCGGCGTTGATCTGTGCATAGCCCTCGTCCGCTTGGGCGAGGGCCCAAAGGTGCAGGCGCAGGGACAGATAGCGGGTGGTCAACAGGTCAGCGGCTGCCACCCGCCGCAAGGCCTGGCGCAGTTGTTCCTCCGGGGCTGACAACGGGTCGGGCGCCACCAGCAGAAGGTCGTGCTCGTCGACCCGGCGCAGGGCTGCCCGTATCAGGCTCGTCTTGTCGTCGTAGTAGTAGTTCACCAGGCCGAGCGCGACGCCGGCTTCGCGGGCCACGGCCCGCATGCTCACACCCGAGATCCCGTGGCGGGACAGCAGATCCAGCGCCGCCTCGAGAATACGCGACTGCCTGTCCATCTGTTCGCCGGTGTTCACGGCATTGGTCCCCATCTGGCCAGACTATTGCCTAAGCCGTACCAAGTGCACTTTCAGGGGCCGCATGACCGCGATCTCCCCGTGGCGCACCAAAAGAAGCAGGGTGCCAGACGGACCCGAAGGAGGTGCCGGCGATTCCGGCGGCATGGCTGCAGTCATCAGGATCAAGCGTAAGACTCACGGCGCCCTGTGAGCAGGGAATCTGGACAAATCCCTCGATCCCCGCCCGGTGGAGGTCTACCGTAGAGGAGTGAGTGATCGCCCCGATATCTTCACTGTTGGTGAACTGCGTGCCTCCGGCCACGTGCACAAGGACCTGCGCCGCGAAATCCGCGACAACCTGCTCGCCGCGCTCGCCGCCGGCACCGATCCCTGGCCCGGGATGTTCGGTTTCAGCCGGACCGTCCTGCCCCAGCTCGAGCGGGCCCTGCTCGCCGGCCACGACATCGTCCTGCTCGGCGAACGGGGGCAGGGCAAGACCCGGCTGCTGCGCACCCTGGCCGGGCTGCTGGACGAGTGGTCGCCGGTGATCGAGGAATCGGAACTCAACGAACACCCGTACGAACCCATCACCGAGCAATCCCGTGCCCGCGTCCTCACCGAAGGGGACCGGCTGCGGGTGGCCTGGCGCCACCGCTCCGAACGGTACGTCGAAAAGCTCGCGACGCCGGACACCTCCGTCGCCGACCTGATAGGGGACATCGACCCGATGCGCGTGGCCGAAGGCCGCAGGCTTGGCGACCCGGAAACCATCCACTACGGCCTGGTCCCGCGTTCAAACCGCGGAATCATAGCCATCAACGAGCTGCCCGACCTCGCCGAGCGCATCCAGGTTTCGATGCTGAACGTGATGGAGGAACGCGACATCCAGATCCGCGGCTACGTGCTGCGGCTGCCGCTGGACGTCCTCGTGGTCGCGTCCGCCAACCCCGAGGATTACACGAACCGCGGCCGGATCATCACGCCGCTGCGGGACCGCTTCGGCGCCGAGATCCGCACCCACTACCCCCTGGAGCTTGACGACGAGGTGGCCGTCATCAAGCAGGAGGGGCAGCTGGTGGCCGGCGTCCCGCCCGTCATCCTCGAGATCCTGGCCCGCTACACCCGGGCGCTGCGGCAGTCCCCGGCGATCAACCAGACCTCCGGGGTGTCCGCACGCTTCGCCATCGCGGGCGCCGAAACCGTGGCCGCCGCAGCCCTTCGCCGTGCCAGTGTGCGCGGCGAGGACGAGGCCGTGGCCCGGATCATCGACCTGGACGCGGCGGTGGAGGTCCTTGGCGGCAAGATTGAGTTCGAGTCCGGTGAGGAAGGGCGTGAACAGGAGATTTTGGACCATCTCCTGCGCATGGCCACCGCGGAAGCCGTGCAAGCGCACTTTCATGGCATCGACATGGGGCAGCTTGTGGCCGCGCTCGACGGCCACACCACGGTGACCACCGGGGAACTGGTCACCGCGCGGGAGTTCCTGGACAACCTCCCGTCGCTCAACGGCTCCCGCCTCTACGACGACATCAGTGAGCGCCTGGGGGCGACGAACGACGGGCAGCGAGCCGCCGCCGTCGAACTGGCCTTGGAAGGCCTCTACCTCGCACGGCGGATCGCCAAGGAGTCCGACGACGAGGCGACGGTTTACGGCTAGAAGCTACCTCGCGTAGTTCGAAAGCTTGAGGACAGGAGGGCCATGAGCGTTCACAACCGGTCCAGGTACAGCCGGTACAGGGGCGGACCGGATCCGCTCGCGCCGCCGGTGGACCTGGCGGAAGCGCTTGACGCCGTGGCCGAGGACGTCATGGCCGGCTACTCACCCCGGCACGCTCTGCAGGAGTACCTGCGCCGCGGCGGCCGCAGCCGCGAAGGCCTGGACGACCTCGCCGGCCGCGTCCAGCAGCGCCGCAAGGACCTCCTGGGCCGGCACAAGCTGGACGGCACCCTGAACGAAGTCCGGAAGCTGCTGGACACCGCGGTGCTGGAGGAGCGCAAACAGCTGGCCCGCGACGCGATGATGGACAACACCGACCGGTCCTTCCGGGAGATGCAGCTGCAGAACCTGCCCCGGTCCACGGCGGCAGCGGTCAACGAACTGGCCTCCTACGACTGGCAGTCATCGACAGCCAGCGAGGCGTTCGAACGGATCAAGGACCTGCTGGGCCGCGAAGTCCTTGACCAGCGGTTCGCCGGCATGAAGCAGGCACTCGAGAACGCCACCGACGAGGACCGTGCGGCCGTCAACGAAATGCTGCAGGACCTCAACGGGCTCCTCGACAAACACCGGCGCGGCGAGGACACCGACGCGGACTTCCAGAACTTCATGGCAAAACACGGCCACTACTTTCCCGAGAATCCACAGTCCGTCGACGAACTGATCGACGCCCTCGCCCAGCGCGCGGCCGCAGCCCAGCGGATGCTGCAATCCATGTCCAAGGAGCAGCGGGAGGAGCTGATGAACCTCTCCGCCCAGGCGTTCGGCTCGCCGCAACTCATGGCCCAGCTCGGCCAACTCGACGACAACCTGCGCGCCCTGCGCCCCGGCGAGGACTGGACCGGCTCCGAACGCTTCGAGGGCGAGGAGGGGCTCGGCCTGGGCGACGGCACGGGTATGCTGCAGGACCTCGCTGAGCTGGACGAGCTGTCCGAGCAGCTCTCCCAGTCCTACAACGGGTCCAGCCTGGACGACTTGGACCTCGACGCCCTGGCCCGCCAGCTCGGGCAGGATGCCGCCGTCACGGCACGCACCCTTGCGGAGATTGAGCGCGCAATGCACGACGGCGGGTACCTCCAACGCGGGGCGGACGGGGATCTCCGGTTGTCACCGCAGTCCATGCGGCGGCTCGGGCGGGCGCTGCTGCGTGACACCGCCAAGCAGCTTTCCAGCCGGCAGGGGCGCAGGGACACGCGCGTTGCCGGGGCGGCCGGGGAGCAAACGGGCTCCAGCCGCCCGTGGGAGTTCGGTGACGCCGAGCCGTGGGACGTCACGCGGACCATCACCAACGCGATCCGTCGGACGATTGCCGACGGCGGAGACCCGGGCAGCGGACTGCGCCTCGCCGCGGACGACATCGAGGTGGCGGAAACTGAGGCGCGTACCCAGGCTGCCGTGGTCCTGCTCGTGGACGTGTCCTTCTCGATGGCCGCCCAAGGACGCTGGATGCCCATGAAACGCACCGCACTCGCCCTGCACCACCTCATTTCAACGCGCTTCCGCGGCGACCGGCTGCAGCTGATCACGTTCGGCCGCTACGCGCAGACCACGGACATCGGCGAGCTCACCGCCTTGCCGCCCTTCCAGAACAAGGGAACCAATCTGCACCACGGCCTACTGCTGGCGGGCCGGTTCTTCCGCAAGCACCCGTCCATGCAGCCGGTCCTCCTAGTGGTGACCGACGGCGAACCAACCGCGCACCTGCTGGCCGACGGTGAGACCTGGTTCGACTACCCGCCGGACCCGGAGACCATCCGGATTACCGTGGCCGAGCTCGACCGCCTGGGGCGTGCCGGCACCCAGGTCACGTTCTTCCGGCTCGGCGCCGATCCGGGCCTGGAACGGTTCATCCAGCGGATGGCGCGCCGGGTTGGCGGCCGGGTGGTGGCTCCCGAGACCGATGATCTGGGGGCTGCAGTGGTGGGGGAGTACCTCCGCGCCCACTTCCGCGGCGGCCCCTTCGGCGACGCGGACTGGGTCAAATAGACGGCCGTTCGGCACGTGATCGGCCGTGCGGAAAACGCAGAATGGTCCAGCGTGTGCACGCTCTCGGCGACCTGAACTATATTCGGACAAGGAAGGGCCGGAGTGCGTTGCGGGACAGGGAAGGCGGATCTCCGAATGGCGGAAATGCCACCATCCATGGTGGACGTGAGCGAGACGGTCGTCCAGTGCCTTGTCCGGCAGCAGCGTCCCGACCTCCGCGATCTTCCTCTAGCACGGGTTGCGAATGGCTGGGACAACGCGACTTTCCGGCTCGGCCATCACTTGGCCGTCCGGCTGCCGCGCAGGGCGGAGGCCGTGCCGCTGATACTGCATGAGCAGCGCTACCTTCCCGGCATAGCCCGCTGCTCCGCGGTGGCGGTTCCTGTACCCGTCCATGCTGGCCGGCCGACGTCGGACTTTCCGTGGCCGTGGAGCATCGTGCGGTGGATCCCAGGCGCCGCCGCGGCTGACGTCGACCCCGCTGAGCGCGGACCGGCCGCTGAAGGCCTGGTCGCATTCCTCCTGTCGCTCCACGTGCCCGCCGAGACCGGCGTCCCGGTGAATCCTTTCCGCGGTGTACCGCTACAGATCGTGACTCGGCGGTGGTGGAACGGCTCGGGGACCGCGAGCGCTACCCTCAGGCGGCAGTACTCGGTGCCATATGGGCGCAGGCCTGCGCCGCTAATGCCTGGGATGGCCCGGCGATGATGCTCCACGGGGACCTTCACCCGGGCAACATTCTGCTGGCGGACGACGGCACGCTGTCGGGTGTTATCGATTTCGGCGACGTCGGGGCCGGGGACCCGGCTGTCGATCTTGCGGTGGCGTGGCTGATGTTCGACGCCGGCGCCCGCCAGCGCTTCATCGACGCCTTTGGCCCTGCGGTGCGAGGGGACACCTGGATGAGGGCCAGAGGCTGGGCTCTCATCCAGTCCACCGCCATGCTGAGCAACTCCGACGACAACCCGCGGATGTTCGCCGTGGGCGAGTTCGGGATCAGGCAGGTCCTGGAGGGCTGACTTGGGGAACCACCACAGGCGGGAAACGGCGGATAAAGACCTGAATTAGTGCGCTGGCCGTGTTGGGTGCATGGCTCCCCGGAGCAATACCGGTGATCCAGGTGGCTCGCACTTCCGCTACCCGGCGTTTCCGGAGCAGGTCGTTCTGACTTCTTCCGTCTCCGGCCGGACGCCGTACGCGGAACTATTTAACTCAGCTGTGTCGGGACCGCACATGGCAAGGGATTGAGGTATACGTATGCATAGCTGATAATTGCTGGATGAATGCAAAAATCAAAGGTCCACGTGCGGAGTTCACTCCGGCCCATCAGATCATCGACGCCGGAGGCGATGCGGCGTTGGAGGAGGTTCGCCGCGCGTTGCGTATGCCTTCATTCAGCGACACCGGTGAGGGGATCGGAGCTGCTGCGGAGTATTTTTCCGCACTGCTGGGCCGTGTGTGCCCTGACGCCGCGATCGTTCCCACGGCAGGCTATCCGGTCGTTTTGGGGACGGCCCGGTCATCTATGCCGTCGGCTCCCACCTTGATTGTGTATGGACTATACGATGTGACGCCGACAATGGCGCACGAGTGGACGGTGGACCCGCTGGCAGCTGAGGTTATTGATGCCCGCGATCTAGGACTGTTGCCCCACCTTGGCCCGGTGGTGGCCGGCAGGGGTGCCAATAATCACAAGGGACCTGTGATCGCCGCGATTCTCGCGGTCGAGGCCATGCAGCAGGCCGGTGTGGAGTTGCCGGTCAACCTGATCTTCGTGATCGAAGGAGAAGAGGAGATCGGCAGCCCGAGCTTGCCGGGATTTGTGGAGGAACACCGGGAGCTGCTGCTGAGTGCCGACGGCATCTGGCTGCCCTGCATGCAGCAGAATTCCTCGGGCGTCATGACGGTCCGCCGTGGGTTTAAGGGGTGTGTGTTTGCACAGATTACTTGCCGTGGCGGTGCATGGGGCGGTCCTGCCGATGGGCGGCATATCTGGGCTGGGAATTCGGCGTGGATCGACGCGCCCATGATGCAGCTGGTGCGGGCCCTGGGCACGATGTACGACGATGAGCAACGGGTCACCATCGATGGGATAGGAGCTGTCGCGGAGGCGGCCTCGCTGCAGTTCGCCGACGATATCGCCAAGGTATCGGCCGGTTTCCGTGAGAATCCAGCATGGTCGGCAAATATGCTGGGCAACCTGCACGTTGAACGGGCGCTGGCCGGTAAAGACATTGCGGACCATGTGGAAAATTACATGACCGGTGTCAATATGAACATCCAGGGTATTACCGGGGGCTACCAGGGTCCGACGTTCTATACCTCGCTCCCCGGGGAAGCCAGCGCTAGAGTTGATTTCCGGTTTCCGCCCGGGTTGACTCCAGAGGAGTTTGTCCAGGCCCTGCGCGGGCATCTGGACCGGCGAGGCTTCGGCCACGTGGACATTGACATTCCGCGCGGTTATGCCGGTGCGCCGTCGATGCCCGATGACCATGATGTCCTGCTGGATGCGGGGATCGTCACGGCCGCCCGATACGGGGTGGAGACGGCGGTGTGGCCGATCGCGAACAACTGCTGCCCGGCCTCGCTCTTCACCGCTTTGGGCAAGCAGATCCCGTTCAGTGTGGCAGGACTCGGCCATGGCGATCGGGCCCATGCCGCTGACGAGTATTTCACGGTGGGTTCTGTGGAGAAGCTGATGCACTTCACCGTCGACTATCTTGGCGACTTTGCCGATGCGGCGACCCGGAGGTCGGTGACGGACTGACGCCGTCACTACATGACAAAAGGAGGGGCTCCGGTTGTGCCAACCGGAGCCTCTCCTTTTGATGTCTTCAGGACGTGGCCGCCCAGTCAGCCAGGCAGTCGTCGATGGCTGATTGCGCGTTCAGGACCACCATCGCGGCTCCTTGTTCCCAGGCCTTGCGGGCCTGGGAAGCGGTGGAGACGATTGCCATGACCGGGCGCCCTGACGCAGCAGCCCAGACCTGCAGCCGGGCGTCGTCCGCCCGGGATGCGTCATATTCCAAAGCCGCGGCCAGGTCCGAAGGCCCGACGAAGATGACGTCTACACCGGGGGTCTGTGCGATGGCGCCGGCGTTGGAAACGCCTTCGGCGTCCTCAATCATTGCAATCACGAGGGTCCGGGCTGCGGTCTGAGCGGCGTGGTCTGCCGGGGAGGTTTTGCCCCATTGGCCCGCAGCCGTGTAGGTGGCGAAGCCGCGGTCCCCGAGAGGCGGGTAATGGGACATACGGACCGCGGCTGAAGCTTCTTCGGCTGTGCGGACGTGCGGCACAATGATGCCTTCGGCGCCGGCGTCGAGAACCCGCAGCGCGAGGGCGGCCTCCCCTTCACCGATGCGGATCAGCGTGGGCAACCCCGCGGCCCGGGCGGCGGTGATGTGATCTGCGATGTCCTTCTGATCGGCGATCCCGTGTTCGGTGTCGAGGAAGATGAAGTCGTAGCCGTTGGTCCCGGCCATATCTATCAGCATCGGTGCCGGCACCCGTACGAGCAGGCCTCGCAGTCGGTCGCCGGAGGCGAGTCGTGATTTGAGCGGCTCCGGAGACAGCGGGGAGCTCATCGGGCCACCATCCCGGCAGACAGGTCGATGTCTGCTGCGGTCAGTCCCCGCATCTGCAGAATTCCGACCAGAGCCTGGCCAACTTCCTCTTCCTCGACCATTCGGCCCAGGGCCGCCCGGGAGACGAAATCTGCCTCGGCCTGATTGTAGGAGGTTCCTGAGCGTTCAGCTTCGAGCCGGAAGTTGCGTTCCATCCGTGGTCCCCGGACCGGGCCGGGCGAGAGGCTGTTGACGCGGATGTCATACGGGCCGGCCTCGGCAGCCAGAGTCGTGGTCAGTCCGATCACAGCCATCTTCGATGCACAGTAGGGAGTCCGCCCAACCAGGGGCCGTTTCCCGCTCACTGATGCGATGTTAATGATGTCGCCGCTGCGGGATTTCATCATGGCAGGAAGA
Source organism: Pseudarthrobacter sp. NBSH8 (assembly GCF_014217545.1). Lineage (NCBI taxonomy): Bacteria > Bacillati > Actinomycetota > Actinomycetes > Micrococcales > Micrococcaceae > Pseudarthrobacter > Pseudarthrobacter sp. NBSH8. The sequence continues at coordinate 3,600,092 of NZ_CP043178.1, read as the reverse complement.
AAGGCCCGGCAAATCAGGTAGACGCCTCGCACGTTGGTGGCGAAGACGTTGTCCCAGTCGTCCGGATCGATGTCGACCAAATCGGACACCGG